>CAZDDH010000333.1:0-7805 GCA_964504165.1 uncultured Rickettsiales bacterium
GGTCTTCGGCGGTGTCGTCGTCGTCGCCGGTGTCGTCGTCGTCGCCGGTGTCGTCGTCATCGCCGGTGTCGTCGTCGTCGCCGGTGTCATCGTCGTCCGTCGCGTCGTCGTCGTCGTCGTTGCCAAACTCGTTGTCGTCCTTGGGGCAACCGATGAATGCGACGGATAGCGCCAGAAGACCGGCCAGGTAGAACAGGCGAGCTGGGGTCATGATCATCTCCCGAAGCCTTGCGGTGGTGTTGCGCCAGGGCAGTAGCGCCCCTGGGGAACCGATCTTACACGCCCAGCGCGGCTTCCAGGAAGGATGAAGCGGTCAGGGCAGCTAGTTCAGAAGCGGTTGTAGATGGACGGCATCAGCGAAGAGGAGTCGGTCAGCAGGATCAGCAGCAGCAGGGCGACGAGGATCAACACGAGGGGCGTGATCCACCAGATCTTCTCCTCGCGGAGGAACGTCCAAAGTGCCAGCAACCAGCGTCCCATCGGGGTTGACCTCGCCCAAACGATGCTGGATCCCGTGGACCGGAGTCAATCGTCGGTGCCGGCGGGCCTACCACACCGCGTCATGATCCTCGCAGACACCGTAGATCTCGTCGAAGGCCACCTCCTCGCCGTCATCGCTGCGGATGGTGCCGCTGAAGGTGCCGTAGGGCTGGTGGAACACGGAACGCACGACCCCCAGCCTGGTGTTGTCGGCCCGTTCGCCCTGGGGTGTGAAGGTGAGATCGGCCCGGCCGTCGGTGCTGGTGATCCGCCAGGGGGCCATCAGGTCGCCGCGGTTGAACTCGAAGCGGGCCGGCCCGAGCAGGTGCAGCTTGCCGTCCACCCACAGGGCGTTCTCGTTGTAGCGGTCGTCCTGGGCGTTGATGTTGCGGGTGAGGTTCATGCCGATGGTGCGGCCCTGGCCGTCGTGGCCGGCGCAGGTGGCCCAGTTCCACCAGGTGTGCCGGGGGTAGTGGGCCTTGTGGATGTCCAAGATGGCGTAGCTGTCCGCCGGATCGGCGATGTGCTCCCGGCCGCCGACGACGATCTTGCCCTCCAGCGGTAGCGGCACCTTGTGGGAATACATGGCCCGGCCGGGCCCCACGGGGAGCATCACCACCAGCGGCTCGACGGCGTCCAGATCGTGGGGCACGCGCAGGGAGGCCTCCACCGCCGGGAGCCTCCGTTTGCGGTCGATCTGGATGCGCAGGGCGTGCTCGCCGCGGGCCAGGGCGTTGGTGATCTGCAGGTGGTAGCTGCCGTCCCGGTAGTAGGTCTCGTCGTCCCACAGCTCCCGGGCCACGTGGGTGTTCTTGCGCACCCCTTTCCGTTCGTGCTCGAAGTCGGTGCCATCATCCAGATCCACCACGTGGCACCAGCTCACCTGCAGGAACTTGGAGTGCACCACGGCCACGGTGGCGAACAGGCGGGGGAGCTTGAGGCAAAAATGCTGCCACTCCTTGAGCCGGAACCGGCTCCAGGCGCCGGGCATGCCGAGCCCGCCGGCTTTGAGGGGGACAGCATCCAGATCGATGCTCCGGCACGGGGCGTTGAACATGCCCAGGATCGGCTGCCCGTAGGCGTCGATGAGGCTGTCGGGGGGAGCGTGCAGTTCGGTCATCAGGGGTCTCCTGCAGTTATCGGCAAGCAGCGTGTTGCTCCTAGCGCGCGGTGAGGGCCAGCACGAAGTCCAGCACCGGCTTGCCGGCCACCAGCCACCACACCAGGCTGATCCCGGCCAGCCCGGCCAGTTGGGCCAGCCCCATCCCCCAGTAGGCCGGCCGCCAGTGGGACCGGCGGGGCATGCGCATCAGCCGCGTACAGACCAGGCCCTCGTCGCGGCGCTCCACGTAGGCCAGCACCTTGCCGTGCTTTTCGGTGCCAAAACGCCGGGCGGCGGGCCACAGCTCGCTGGTGAAGCGCACGGGGATCGTCTCGCCGCCGGCCCGCAACTCGGGGCCCTCGACGGTGGGCTCCACGCCGACCCGGATCCAGCCGGCGTCGGTGCTGCCCGACTGGAGCGCCTTGAGGGAGATCTGGGATGGAAACTTGGATTTCTTGGGCCAGCCGGGCACCAGGGGGATCACCAGGCCGAACCCGCTGCCCCCCAGCCCCATCATCGCGGTGCAATGGAACACTCCCACGGCGCCCATGCCCACCGATACCAATCCCATGGCCCCCATGCCCACGGCGATACCGCCCCGGGCCACCTGGCCGATGGCGATGACCCCGGTGGCCATCTGGCCGATGGCGATGACGCCGGTGGCGATCTGCCCGACGGCGATCACTCCCTGGGCTTCCTGGCCGATGTCGAACCATTGCGTCATGATGGGGAGTCTACTTCATGCGAGTCGGTCTATACTAACGGCCGTTGCTGCAATGACAGACGCCGTTACCAACCGTGCCGTTCGTCGCCTCTGCCCGAGCTGCGGCATCGTCGCGCCCCGGGATGCAGACCGCTGCTCGGTGTGCGACGGCCCGCTGCACCAGCGGCTGGACGACCCGGACCGGCCGGGGGGGCAACACTGGGTCGCCCTGCGCTGCCACTTCCAGTGCCGCTCCTGCGGGCACCTGTCGCCCCTCAACGGGCTGGACATGGACGGCTCGGTCCAGTGCCACCACTGTGGGCTGGACCAGGTGTTCGACGTGGACTCCTGGGGGGACGGCATCGCCCATGCCCACGCCGTGGGGGATCTGGCCGGGCCGGCGCCGGAGGGACGGTTCCCCCACCCCAAGATCGCCGTGGCCGACGCCAACCCCTTCCGCCGCATAGGCATCGACCGCACCTCCGCCGAGCTGTCCCAGGGGGGCATGATCATCAGCGGCGGCATGACCGTCACCCGCTCCTTACAGGTGGACGCCAGCCCGGGCCGGCCGTTGTGCCGCCACTACCACGTGCCGCTGGAGGCCGATGTCGCCGGCCGCAAGCTCACCACCCGCTGCCCCAGCTGCCGCAAGGAAGCCCATTACGAGCTGCCCCGCCGGGCCGCCGGCAACCACGAAGGGTTGCTGGGGGTGCTGTCCGAGGATCAGCGGGGGGACCACCTGCAGGTGGTGTTCAAGCAGGACGCCAGCGGGGGGGCCATCCTGCTGGGCTGCCCCAGCTGCGGTGCCAACCTCACCGACGCCCAGGAGGGGCGCATCGTCACCTGCCAGTTCTGCCAGGCCGTGGTGCGCATCCCCGACAAGCTGCTCATGCGGGCGTTCCAGCGGGAGCCGGTCACCGAGACGTGGTGGCTGCTGTTCGAGGGGCCGTCCGGGCGCCGTCGCCAGCTGGAGCTGGGGGTGGAGGACGAGGACGCCGACGACGATATGCGACGCCGGCCCATCGAGAGCCCCGAACAGGTCCAGGGGCCGCTTGTATTCAGGCTGGCCCTGGGGGTGCTGTTCCCGCTGGCGTTCCTGATCCTGGTGGGTTTGTTGGTGTTCGGGCAGCAGATCCTGGAGGCGATGGGGTACCGGATCGTGTTCTGAACCGATTGAGCATCCAAGGCCTCGATTTCCCCATCACCCGTGTTAAACTCCCGTCAAATTTATGGGTACGTTTGATCCGCATCCGCGGAGAAACAGGGGAACTCGATGAGACACGATCGTTGGATCGTCGCCCCGGCGCTAGTGATTGCGTTGGGAGCGATGCTGAGCGGAGTAGCAGGCTGCTACTCCACGACCTGCACCGAGGCGGCCAAGCTGTGGTGTGAGACCTGCGAACAAAATGGCCCGGCGCAGCAGGACACCTGCAGCTGCCTGGAGGACGGCACGCTGACTCAGAACAGCGCGCACATCCCCTTCGCCACCGACGACGACGCGGCCATGTGGTGTGACGACTACAAGTACACGCTCAAGTACGTCGGCGATGACAACGCCCAGGAATGCGCATCCGAGAAGAGCATGCTGCAGGAGTGGGGCAACGACTACTGTGATTACGCAGGCTACTGGTACTTCTAGGGGGTGATGACATGACGTACAAAACATGGATCCCCTGGGCGCTCACGCTGGTCGTCGGCCTTGCTGGCCTCGCCGGCTGCGACCGCAACACCTGCTTCACGGCAGCCAAGCTGGACTGCCAGACCTGCGAACAAGACGGCGACGGCGCCGAGACGTACTGCACCTGTGTCGAGGACGGCAAGCTGAGCAAGAGCACGTCCAAGACCGAGTTCGAGACCGATGACGACGCCGCCATCTGGTGCGACAGGGTCCTCAAGGACCTGCACAAGTCGGGCACGGACAACGGCGCCTGGTGCCGCCAGGAAGTCTCCATGCTCAACAAGTGGGGCAGCGATTGGTGCGAGGGTGTCGAGTACGGCACCGGCGACGACGACGACGATACCTACTATTACTACTACGACTGAGAGCCGCCCATGGCACCGGGCATCGCTCCGGGCGCTGCCGTGGCTCTTCCCCGGCGCGCTGGTGGGGTGGTGCTTCTGGATCGCCGCCGACGCCGTGAGGGCGGTGGCCGGCCTCCGCTTTTCCTTGCCGTCCGACGCCACGACCGAGTTGGCTGCCGTATCGGCCGGGGTGATGCTGGCGTTCGGGGGGGCCGTGGCCGGGCCACCGCTGCTGCTGGGCTGGCGCAGATTCCCCCGACGGCGACGGGCCCTGGCCACGCTGTGCGGGCTAGCCGCAGCCGTCACCGCTGCGCTTTTCGTGCGGGACGCCGCCAGCGGTCTGCCGGCGCAGGGGTGGGCGGGTTTCGCCTGGCGCCTCACCGGTGTGCTGGTGGCCGGCTGGGGAGCGGCGGCTGCCGGCCTCTACGTCTCGCAATTGAAAGCGGGCAACGCCCTCACCGCGGTGCTCTGCGGGGTCGCCCTGTACAGCTGGGTCAAGCCCCAGCCGGAGGTCGTGGTACGGGCCGGATCGCCGCTGGGCGGCGGAGTGTTCCGGGAGACCGGAGGTGAAGGGAGGGACGCCGGGGACGACGGCGGGAGCAGGGTGGTCGACGCGCCCGCGGGCTCCCCGGATCTGATCCTGTTGACCATCGATACCTGGCGGGCGGACGCGTCGGGTCGTGGCGGCGCACAGCTCGTGGACGGCCTGATGCCCTCCCTGGCACGCGATTTTGCCGCGGCCCAGTGGTACGACATGGCCGTGGCCCCCGTGCCCCTCACGGGCCCCTCTCACGCCGCCTCTCTGGCCGGGATCCAGCCCTGGGAGCTGGGTCTGATGCAAAACGGCCACCCCGTCCCGGCGGGCCACCCCTGGGTGCCGACCCACCTGCGCGACCGGGGCTACACCACCGCCGCCTTCGTCAGCTCGGCGATGCTGGACGGGGACCTGGGATTCGCCCGTGGGTTCACAACCTTCGACGATGATCTGGACGGCCGGGCAGCCTGGCGCAGGACGGTCTGGGGCGCCCTGCTACCGCCCCGCTCCATGGGCAGCGCGCACCGCTCCCTGTGGGAGCGCACGGGGGAGGAGACCCTGGCACGTCTGGAGGCCTGGCTGGGCGAGCAGCGGGGGGAGGAGCCCCTGTTCATCTGGGTGCACCTGTACGAACCCCACTCCCCCTATCAGCCCCCCGACGACGCCGCCGTCGGGTGGACCCTGGAGCCGGGCCGGCTCCCCCGGCCCCTGGCCTACATCGACCACCCGTCCCACGGCCGGCCGCGCAAGAAGTTGCCCCATACCCTGGAGATGCTGCGCAAGCGTCAACGGGCCAATCCCGAAGCCGGGCCGTCCCCCTTCGACATGCTCGACGAGACCCGGGATCCCCCGGACAAGGGCTGGTACGACGACAACGGGCCACGGATCCGGGAACGCGCCCGGTCCTATCTGGGAGAGGTGCGCTACGCCGACGAACTGGCCGGGGACCTGGTGGCGTTGCTGGCAGCCCAGCGCGGCGACCGGCCCAGGGCGTGGGTGGTCACGGGCGACCACGGCGAGAGCCTGACCGAACATCACGAATACGGATCCCACCAGCGCCACGTGTACGAGGCCAACGTGCGCGTGCCGCTGCTGGTCCTACCCGCGGATGGCGGGGCCGCCGGGCCGCCGGTGGAGCAACCGGTCAGCACCACGTGCGTGGCGGGCACCCTGGCGGCGCTGGCGGGGATTGCCGGGGACAGGGCCTGTGCGCTCCCCGGGCCGTGGGATTCCGGCGGCCTGGCGCGGGCCGCGGACTCGGCCGTGCGCGGGCCGGATCACGGGGATCGGGAGGGCAGCACCCTCAAGGTCGCGGTCCGGGAGGGCCGCATCAAGCTCGTCGCAGGCATGGCGCCCGCTACCGAAGATTCGCCTGCCCAGCCGGGAACCGTGAGCTGGCGGGAGTGGTACGACCTGGACCTGGATCCACACGAGGTGGCCCCGTTGCCGTTGGAATCAATCGACGAAGAGGTGCGGCATCGGCTGGAGGAACGTGCCGCGGCGCTAATGCGCGCGGCGGAGCAGTCCCGCCGGGGGCCCGCCGAGGTGGGGGCCGAGGTCCGGCAGGCGCTGGAGGCGCTGGGGTACGTGGAGTAGGGCGCCTTTTCGGAGCACAGATTTCCTATCGGGAGGTTGCCCGGGGACTGTTTCTGCGGTTCGTCCGGGCCGCGTCTGGGCGATACGCACGCACGTGCGTAGGTGGGTGGCTACGGCATCACGGAACGGGCGAGCCGAATGCCGACGCTGGGATCGCCCGGCGTACTGTGCCCGCGCCAGGCACAGCGACAATAGACCGCGTTGTTGCCGCTGCTCCCCCCGCGCAAGACACGCTCGGTGCCGATCGATTGGCCTACGGGGTCGGTCACCGTGCCTTTGGGGTAGTCGCCATAACGATCCCACACCCATTCGCTGGCGTTCCCGCTCATGTCGTACAGCCCCCAGTCGTTGGCCTGCTTTGTGGCCACCTCCTGATGCACCTGGACCGCATTGACGTAGTACCACCCCACATCACCAAGGGAGTCTGATCCCGCATACAGATACGCGGCGCCAGCCCGTGCCGCGTACTCCCACTCGGCCTCCGTGGGCAAGCGATACCCGTTCGACTCCCGATTCCACTCCACGAGCACGGATTTGGCTTCGCACTGGGAGAGCACCATGCCGTCTTCGAATCCGGGAGGAATCCGGTAGGGCTCGTCCAGCCCCTCGGCGACCGACAACCGATTGCAGAACAGAATCGCGGCGCACCACGAGTCGACGCTGACCGGTCGTCGCTCGCCATACTTCCTTCGGGACCCGGTACTCCCCATGACGTGCTTCCAGAGTTCCTGCGTCACCTCGGTCGTGCCCAGCGAGTACGGGGCAGTCAGCTCCACCTGGTGCCGGATCTCGTCGGCATCGCGCTTGGGCTCGTCCTCGGGACTCCCCATCCAGAACTCCCCGGGTTCGATGCGCACCATCTCGTATCCTTGGATCGTCGTTGGCGGTCCCTCGGGTTGGGGTTGTGGCGTGGAATCGGATGCCGCATTGGATTCGGCGACCACAGCGGGATCGGTTTCTCCTGACGTCGTACCGCAGCCGACCATGGCCAGCGTCAATACGGTTAGCGTGAGCAACCGACCGAAACCCACGTAGCGGCGTGCGCCCGTCGTGGCGATGATGTCGTGGGCTGTCATGGGCTATCCCTCTCTCGTTCAACCTGCCCGGTTCGGGCTGTATGGGTAGTACTTGCATCGAGCCGCATGTGCAACCAGTCCCCCCCACCGCCTGCCGCGCTGTGAGGTTGCCCGTGTGAGGTTGCCTGGCGAATCTGGAGCAAATCTAGCCGCGTATTCATCAGATACGATGAATCGGTTTCTAGGTTTGACGGGGCTGTAAATGATAAATTGTCAAGCTCCGGGGTCATTCCGGGGCAGACTTGATCCGCGAGCGTACCTCCGGACCCATTCGAATCACCGGAAACCCCG
>CAZDDH010000334.1:0-7736 GCA_964504165.1 uncultured Rickettsiales bacterium
GTCCGATGCCTGCAAGGTCCGGGCGGCTGCCTTCGCCCCCGGTGGCCCTTACGCCGCGTTGCTCGCCGAACAACCGGTCACGTTCATCGCCGGGGGATCGGTCTTCGTGCACGCCGGCCTCTTCTCGTCCCACCTGGAGTACGGCCTCGACCGCATCAACGACGAGGTGGCCGGGTGGATGCGTGGCGAGGTGGAGGAGCCCCCCGGGGCGGTAGGCAACACCAGCAACTCGCTGGTGTGGACCCGCGCATACGGGGACGAGGAGATGGAGGACACCATCTGCGAGATCACCGCCGGGGTGCTCGATGCCCTCCAGCTGGATCGGATGGTCGTCGGCCATACGGTGCAGCTCGAGGCCAATCCGGCCTGCGACGGGATGTTGTGGCGCATCGATACCGGCATGACGGCGTACTACGGAGGCTCGGTCGAGGTCCTGGAGATCACGGACATCGACGCCCGGATCCTGACGGATGTCGAGTAGCTCCTGCCATGAAACGACCCCTGGAGCCTGCCTTCGGATTCAGCCACGGGTACAATGTCCTCATCCAGGCTCCGGCGAGCGTGGACTGGTACCCCTCGATGAACTCCGAACGTACGCAGACCGCGACCCAGGATGTCGGCTCGACCGGCGCCGCCCCCACGCCGGGGCTGGTCATCGTGTTCCACCCCCGCCGGCGTTTCCTGGGTGCCACCCGCCTGCTCGGCGCCGGCAAACACCTTTTGCTCGGCCGAGACGAGGATACCTTCGTACCGGACGCACTGGCCGACAACCGCATCTCCCGCCGCCACGCCGAGGTCCGTTGCAGGGGCCGTAGGCTCACCATCGAGGATCTCGGGAGCCGCAACGGCACCTTCGTCAACGGCGCCCGCATCACCTCGAGCCCGCTGTCGCCCGGCGACGTGGTCAGCATCGGCAAGCTGCTGTTGCTCGTCACCGAGCTCGGGGATCAGCCGACGCTGGGGGATCATCCGCGCATCGTCGGCAACAGCGTGGCGTTGGCCGAGGCAGCCGCGCTGGTTGAACGGGTCGCGGACCGAGATGTCGCCGTCCTGATCCTGGGTGAGAGTGGCGTGGGCAAGGAGCTCTTTGCCCGCGAAGTCCACCGCGTCAGCGGCCGCCGCGGGCAGATCGTGCTGGTGAACTGTGCCACCCTGGCGGATGGTGTGGTGCAGAGCGAGCTCTTCGGGCACGTTCGTGGGGCCTATTCCGGTGCCGAGAACAGCCGCCAAGGGCTGGTCACGGCGGCCCGCGGCGGGACCCTGGTGCTCGACGAGATCGGCAATGCATCGCCTGCACTCCAGGCTAACTTGCTGCGTCTGCTTCAGGAGAAGGAGGTCCGTCCGGTGGGCTCCGACCGCACCTCGGAGGTGGACATCCGCTTCGTCGCGGTCACCAACAGCCCGCTGGTCGAAGAGGTTCGCGCCGGCCGGTTCCGCGAGGACCTCTACGCCCGGCTCAACCGTTGCGTCATCCGCATCCCGCCGCTGCGGGACCGGCCGGAAGATGTCCTGCCGCTGGCATCGCACTTTGCCAGCCAGTTTGCAGAGGGCCGGCTCGTGTCCCTGACGCAGCCGCTCGCCCTGGCGCTGCTGCGCCACGATTGGCCGGGAAACGTCCGGTCGCTGCAGAGCATCGTCGAGAGACTGGTGATCGAGGTTGGCGACGGCGATGAGCTACCCGTGCCGGCCTGGCTCGACGAAGAGCTATCCCAGCACGCCCGGCAGCAGCCCGATTTCGAGCCCCCTACGCCCATCTTGCGTCGCCGGGTCCAGTTGACCACCGACGAGCTACGCCAGTTGCTGGAACGCCACGGCGGCAACATCACCACAGCGGCAGAGGAGCTGGAAGTGGCCCGCAACACGCTCTATCGTTGGGTCAAGAAGGCCAGCATCGACCTGGAGCGGATGCGGAGATAGGTCTTTTTTACTCCTTGCGCTCAATCTGCAGCGCTCGCGCTCGTTCCTCCTTGCCCAGCCCCGTCCACTGGTCTACGGCCAGCTGGTAGGCCTGTTGGGCCTTGTCCTCCTCACCGGCATCTCGGGCGAGGCGGGCGGCGATGGTGGATACTTCCGCCAGATCGTCATGGACCAGGCCCGATTCCTCGAGCAGGGCGCTGGCCTCTTCGTGCACGCTGGACCATTCGTCGAACAGCCCGCGGCCGGCAATGCAGGTGAGCTCGATCAGCCGAGCCGCTCCCAGGAACTGGCGAGCGCCGCTGGCCTGGATGGTCGAGATGACTTCCTGCACCATCGGGTGGGCCTGGTGGTATTTGCCCAGCTCGATCTGGACGAGGGCCAGATTGAGCTGGGTGACCGCCCCCCCCAGTGAACCGTAGGTACGGTGACGTTGCAGCGCCTGCCGGTAGTACTCCTCGGATGCGGTCAGGTGGCCCCGCTTTCGTTCGACCTCACCCAGCATGTTGAGAGAGACGGCGATCAGGCGCCGCGCACCGAGCAGGCTGCAGGTCTCGTGGGCAGCCCGAACGTGCTCGTAGGCCGCCGTGAGCTCCTCGCGGGTCATGGCCACCCAGCCGAGGCCCAGCTGGCAGGTGGCCTCCCCCAGCTCCACGTTCGAGGATCGATATTGTTGGATGGCCGCCAGATATGCGGACTCCGCTTGATCCAGGGAGCCCCGGTCGGTGAACGTGCGGGCCCGGAGCTCCAGGCAGCGGGCGAGCCAGCGCGTTTCACCCAGCTCCTGTGCCAGGCGTTCCCCTTCGCGGCACCGGGCCAGCACGCTGTCCAGGTCGCCGGCCCGGTAGGCGACGATGGCACCTTCCGCCGCTACCTCTCCGCGGATCTCCTCCAGGTCGTGGCGCACGGCCAGGTCCTCCAGCTTGCCCAGGCTCTCCGTCGCTTCGTCGATGTGTCCCTGGAGTCGAGCCAGCCGTGCGTTCAACAGCATGCCCTGGCAGCGTCTGGGATCCGCCTCGGCGAGATGGGCCTCTGCCATCGCCCGGTCCAGCAAGGTGAGGGTGACCTGTGCCTGCCCGAATTCCCCCCGGTGCAGGTGTTCGCGAACGCCGTCTTCCAGGTGTGGCATCGCTTCACCGGGGCGGGCTGCCTCCACGAGGTGGCGGCCCAGTCGCACCGATGGGCCGCCGCGATCCTGCAGCATCGCTACCGCGGTGGCGTGCAGTTCGGCCCAGCGTCCGGCGTGCTGGACGCGTTGTTCGAGGCTCTCGTGAAGCATTCCGTGGACGAAGGACCATCCCCGCCTACCGTCGGGCTCGGCCAGTCGTTGCTCGACCAGCGCCTGGGCCAGATCCCCAGGTGACCCCTTCAGCCGCGCGCAGGCGTCGTGCCACTCTTCGTAATTGACGTGACGCCCCAGTACCGCCGCGATCTCCAGCGCGGTGGACTCCCCAGGCGGGCGAGATTCCAGCAGCAGGTCCACTCGTTGCGCCCATATGCCGCGTAGGTTTTCGGGCAGATCGGCGGCGGAGTCGTCCCGCAACGCGAATCCCGAGCGGCTTGGTTCCAGGACGCCCCGCTCTACCCAGTCTCCCACGAGCTGCACGGCAAACAGCGGGTTGCCTGCCGTGCGGGCGCGCACCTTGGCCGCCAGGTCGCCCCGCAATCCGAGGACTTGCTCGATGAATTGCCCCCGACTGGACCTGGGGAGGGGACCCACGGTCAGCTTCCGAACGTCTTCGTGTTCCGCGAGCTGCTCCAGCCGCCCGGCCTCCTCGGCTCGGAAGGCGAGATCCTCGGTGCGGGCCGTGAGAAGGACCGTGATGGGGCCCCCCTGCGAGGTCCGCAACAGGTATTCCACGAAGCTCAGGGCGTCCGGCCCCCAGTGCACGTCGTCGAGCCACAGCACGAACGGCCGCTCCTGGGCGGTGCGCCGTAGCAGCCGGAGCAACAACGCATACCGCTCGTCCGCCGACTCCTCGTCGTCGGCGCCACTGAGTTCGCTGCCGCCCGGGCTCAACAAGGCCGTCAGCGCGGCGAGCTCCTCGGCTTCGTCCGCATCGCCATGTCCGCCAAACCGATCGCGCAGCCGGGCCTTGACCTCGTGGGCGTCCAGGCTGGCGCAGTTGAGGACCCGGGCGACCATGGGGACCAGGCCGTTGGTGGTCCCGCCGTCCGGGTCGTGCACCGAGCGGAAGCTGCGGATCCCGCCCAGCTCGTAGGCGCGCTCAGACAGCCACCGGGCGAGGCGCGATTTGCCGCAGCCCGCGGCTCCTTCCAGGACGACGACCTGGACCATCCCCTCACCCTCGGCTCGGGCCAGCGCCTGCCACAGGAGGTCACGCTCTGCCTCCCGGTCCACCAGCGGAACGGTGCGCAGGCCATACAGGCCCAGGCCGGCCCCGACGAATCGTGTCACCGGGGCCGGGGCGTCCGTCTCCTGCCAGCGGTCGGGCAGGGGCGGCCGGGGCCAGTCCGCCCCCGTCGATCCTTCGTAGCGATAGGTCGCCTCGCCGTCCAGGGGGGGAGGTGGCACCTCGCTGGTGGGCTCCAACGTCAGCTCCGCCGACGCGGCCTGGGTCGACGATCGGTCCGCCGCGAGGAGGGGTAGCTCCGCCACCTGTTGACCGGCCGGAAGGGCTTCTCCCAGGGTCTCGAGGGCCCACGCCGCGTCTGCCGGGCTGGAGAAACGGCCCTGCGGATCCTTGCACAGCAGCGTGTGGAGCCATGACTCCAGCCGGGACGGCACGGCGATCACCGGACTCAGGGCCGGGAGCGGCCAGGTCAGGTGGGCGTGGCGGGTCGCGTCAAAATCTCCCCCTTCGATCTCGTAAGGCCGCTTGCTGCAGACGAGCGAATAGGCCAGGCAACCCAGGGCGTACAGATCGGTCCAGGGGCCGAACTCCGCGGTCCGCCCCAGGAACTGCTCGGGCGCCATGTACGACGGCGTCCCCGCGACCTCGGCGGAGACCGGCTCCGATGTGGATCGGTCCATCGCGTGGGCGAGCCCGAAATCGGCCAGTTTCAACCCTCCCCGCCAGCCTCCGAAGAGCACGTTACCGGGCTTGATGTCGCGGTGGATGACACCCCGGGCGTGTGCATGGGCCAGGGCAGCCAGCAGCTCCTGCAGCACACGGCGGACGTCGGGCCAGGGAAGGGTACCGAGCCGGGAATGCAGCGTCCCATCGTTGGCCAGCTCCATGGCCAGCCAGGGGCTGCCGGCCACCAGTCTTCCGCCGGATGCGCTCTGGGCGCGGTCATCCACGCGTCCATAGTCGAGGACCGTCAGGATGTTGGGATGGTCCAGCCCGGCGATGGCTTGGATCTCGTTTCGGAAGGCGTGCAGGTAGGACGGATCGCGGGAGCTGGCGGCGGTGAGTACCTTGATGGCGATCCCGGCGGTGGACGGCTTGAACCGCCGGGCTCCGGGACCACGGTACGCGGCCCGCCAGACCTCGCCCTGCCCGCCGCGGGCGATGGTCTCGACGAGCCCGAATGATCCCAGCTGCGGGTTTTTGCGGTTGCTGGCCACGGATTCAGTATATCGAGGCTCGCTCCGGCGATGTGTTCCGGCGCGATGTGGCGTTGTGGAGCGTTCCATTTGGAGCAATGCGTCACGGCACGAGCTGGCCGCGGCCGACGGTTGCTCCCGTTGGAGTGGGATCTGGCGTGGGACGGTGGCTGGGCCGGCGGCCGGCACGCTCCTTGCTTGGTTGGGGGTGAAACGGCCCATGGCCGATGACAAGGAGATGACGATGAGTTCCCGAACGCCCACCTGGTTGACCATCCTGTGTTGCTTGCTCTGGACGGGGTGCCCCGTCTCCTCCCCCGACGACGATCCCCCGGCGAACGAAGGGGACGACGACGATGACGACGATACCGGCGACGACGACACCGTCGAGCCCGCGACCCTGCCCGGCGAACCCTGGACCGGCGCCGCGGAGGAGTTCGTCGTCGATAGCGACGGAGTGGAGCTGTTCGTGCGCAGCCAGGGGGCGGGGGATCACGTGGTGCTGGTGACCAACGGCGGCCCGGGGCAGTCGCATACCTATTGCGAGAGCATGGACGTGCTGGCCACGACGGAGGTGCGGGTTGTCACCTTCGATCAGCGGGGAACGGGGCAAACACCTCACCCTGAGCCGGGAGAGTATAGCTACGCTCATTACGTCGAGGACATGGAGGCCGTACGTAGCCACCTGGGTGTGGATCAGATCCACCTGCTCGGGCACTCCTTTGGCGGGATGCTGTCCATCGCCTATACGGCCACCTACCCGGAGCACGTGGCCTCGTTACAGCTGTACAGCAGCTCCCCGGTCCGCCTGTCTGACTCGGATCTGGCGGAGTTCTCGGCGCGTATCGAGGAGTTCGAGGCCCAGGGGCTGTTCCCCGAGGGCTACAACAACTTCGAGGGAACGACCGATTGCGCTCCGTACTTCCAGACCATCTGGCCGGTCTACCTGCACGATGTGTCCTTCGAGATGCCCGATCTGTTGCGCCAGACCACCTGTGACATCGAGACCTACTTGGAGACCGGCAGCGCGAACGACGTCGGGTACAACTACTCGGACGGGGTCGCTGCATACGAAGGCTCTGTATCCGTCTCCTGGGGTGAGGCCGATCCGTTCATCGAGGAATCCCTGAGCATCGCGGCTTACTTCGAACAGGCCACGGTCACCGAGACGGAGATCCCCGAGTGCGGCCATTACTGGGAGGAGTGCCTGGAGACCTTCGTGGCGAATACTACGGCGTTCCTGGTCGAGCTGCTGTAGCGGTTCCCCTTGCCGGGCGCCGGCGTGTCGCGTCTTCCCACCAGCCGTAGCTGGCCACGACAAGAAAGCGTGCAGCTGTCCCACCGCCTCCAGCCTGCGCTCCGTGGTGCCGGCGCTTGGGCACGGTCGTCGGGTGGTCCGGCATACCGGCGCGTCCGGCGCCCCTCCTTCCTAATCATCGAGCCTCCTCCTGTCCTTCCGGTGTGCCGGCCCAGCAGGACCCGGAGGCTCTCAGGTTGCCGGCATGCCGGACCACCCAGCGCCGACCCCACTCCGCTACGGCCGGCTGGAGGCTACGGCTGGAGATCATGCGACGCCTCCCGCTCCGCTTCCGGCGGCCGAGCGCTCTCAACTGTTTCGTGGTGAACAATAGAAAGGAATTCATGAGAAGGGGATGCTTGCATCGCCAGATTCGGCGGCTTTTTCCTCGTCGCGGGGATGCGACGGGGCGGCCACCCGCCCGCGACGTCCCTCCGGCGCGTTTTATGCGCTCCCCTTCCTCGTCCCCAGGCTCCGGCCTCGGGACGTTCCCCTGGATACTCCAGCACCCCACCCAGACCCACATCCAGAGCCATCGGCCCCCATCATGGCCCACGAACCCACACCGGCGACTCGAACCCTGCGAATGATTGAAAGGGAATCAAGGATCTACCAGCTGGCATCCACGCAAAGACGCCAACAACTCGAGCAGAAAGGAGGGATCCGGTTCGACCAACCGCTCCTTAACGCCCACGCCTACGCAACCAAGCCACGCTCCCCAGCAGCGCCAGCATCAGCCCATGGCTCACGCCATCGGCCACCACCGAGCCTCCGCCGCCGATGCGGCAGTCACAGTCGTCGCCGACCTCCTCGGGGCAGTCGGGATCGGCCGTGTCCACCAGGCCGTCGCAGTCGTTGTCCAGGTTGTCGGCACAGAGCTCGTCGGCCCAGGGGTTGACCAGGCCGTTTTCGTCGTTGCAGTCGTCGCCGCCGCAGTCCTCGGAGATGTGGCTGTCCCGGTCGTTGTCCGCGTCGTCGATGCCCCCGTCGCAGTTGTTGTCGATGCCGTCGCCG
>CAZDDH010000335.1:0-7704 GCA_964504165.1 uncultured Rickettsiales bacterium
TTACGTCAAACCTGACGCGGCTTTACCAGCGCCCCCTTTCCGCCGATGCGCCCCCTGGCCTGCACTTCTCACCAGGTGCCGTGATGATCCCGCAGGACCCCGTCACGATCCTGGTGAGAAGTGCAGGCTAGTCAATTGAGTCTTCCCTAGCCGCAAAATGCCACACCTCTGCGGTTCGAAATCGATGGTAGTCCACCTGCCTCATATCCCTACGTAACTTGCTCACGAAGGCCTTGTGGGGCTTGCGATGAGCGCGGATGTACCACAGGTGTTGGGGGTGATGTTCTTCGAGTAGCTGATCTAGATCATCCCGTTCGTTCTTCTTGCCGAGGATGAACTCGATGCGGTTGGGGAATGTGGTCCGTTCCAGGTAGTAATTGAAGTAGTCGGGACTGTGCGCATAACCGAGCAGCAGAGTGTCTTCGCCGGTTCCTGCGTTGGCAGCCAGATACTGGGTAGCCTCCCTGAACTGTTGTTTGGTTGGAGTGCTGTAATAATCCTGGATAAATGCCAAGTCGGTCAGCGCCCAGAGTATCAACACAAGTGCCACAGCTGTTCTCATAACGGGCACAATCGGCAACCGTTCGAGGGCTCGGGCGACAAGCAAGATGGCCGCAGGCAATGTAACGATCAGATTACGGGTCGTGAATACCGGGGTTGACAGCACGGATTGGGTGTAGGTGATGGTCACGGGCAGTAGCAGCCAGCCCAAAACGAGCCACTGTGACAATCGTTGCCCCTGCTTGTTAGCCGCAGCCGGCTGGGACGCTACCGGATTACGCCAGTGTCCAATTTGGTCCCACAGGACGACCATGACGCCGTAGCCCAGAGCGATCATGGCCGGGATGCGCAGACCCGCAGATCCCCGAAAATAGAAGTTCGTGAGTTTGCTGAACGTCTTGTAGACGCTGCCGGGGTGCCGGATCCACGAGTCTTGACCCATGTCGCGGAACGTCTCGGGGATCCACGGTACGTACAGAAGGCCGATCGCAAGGTAAAGGGCGAGAATCCAGCCCCAGTAGCGCGGCCGGCGAATGAAGAGCACGAACACAGCTAGCAACTGCAACGCGAGCAAGAAGGAACCAAAATAGTGGCAATACGTCAGGCAGCATGCTGTGATCACATAGCCCAGAAGGTCGATGTAAGATGGCCTGAGGCCCTGCCTCAGTTGCGAGACCCACCCGTACCAAAAATAGGCTGTGGCGATGGTCAAGAACATCAGGATCGAGTAAGCGCGCGTCTCCTGACTGTAGTAGATGGGCGCCCAGAGTACCGCCAGCAACCCCGCTGCGATCAAGCCCTCCCGTTTGCCGAAAAGGCGCCGTCCCAGAGCGAAGATGAATAAAACGCTGAGGGTCCCGCTCAACGCGGACGGAAAACGCAAGGCGAACGCGCTATCGCCCAGGAGTTTGGCATTGAAGAACATCAGGATTTGATAGCCGGGAGGATGAACATCCGGGCGCACGCCCAGGTTGATGACTTGGTCGATGCCAGGGTAGTTGGAGCGCTGCCAGGTACTCAACTCGTCGTTCCATAAAGACTGGAATTCCAGGCCGTAAAAGCGCAGTACGGCGGCAACCCCGACAAGGATCACAAGGATGAACCACGGAGACCTCAGGCCACGGGCCGAGATCTCGATAATTTGGCCCAATGATCTCAACGTGCCATCTCCCTTCGCGGCGTATTTGGCGTTTCCTAGCTCACCAAGAAATCCCAGCGATTGTTGCGCTAACCTGGCGTTTGCGCAAGGTGCTCGGGTGTCGACAATGCGGATCTCGTCCAGTGCCGCCGGCTTGGTTTTCTGGGCCGAAACCCCGCTGTGATAACCTCGCCAGGTTTCCCGTATTTCTCGTCGTCCGCCCCGCTGGTGGAGACGGTTGGCGCATTGGGGCCTGAGATGAACCGATGGTTGTTGTACGCAACATCCACGAAGGAGCTTGCGATGGCCCTGCTTCGCTGGCTTGACCGTTGGCCGCGCTGGGCCGCCATCGGCCTGCCGACGGTCATCGCAGGTGTATGCGCCTGGATCGTCTTCGATACGCGTGTCTACAACGGCGGAGACAACGTGTTTTATTGGGCGCTGGGGCGCTCGCTGGTTGAAAACTTTGCCTACCGGGATCTCGTCGCCCCGGGAGAACCGTTCGAAACGTCGGTCCCATGGGGGTACCCGGCCGTTCTGGCCGTCGCCATGTGGATCTTGCCTGAAGGGTACGGGTACCTGAAATGGGTGTCCTGGTCGTGCATGGTCGGGGCATTCGCCTGCCTGGCCGGATTTTTATTGCACCTGTTGCGAGGGCATCGCGGTATCGCCCTGGTGATCCTGGTGATCTGTGCCATGGATTGTCGGCTACTCATATATGGCAGCCTGGTCCTCAGCGAGGCGCCGTTTTTCCTGCTGTCGACAGGGGCTCTGCTGGCATTCGAAGCGTTCAGGCAACGTTGGCCAGACCGACTGTGGGGCGTGCTGCCCGCGGCGGCGTTGGCCTCTTGTGCCTACCTGGTGCGCCCCATTGGTGTGGCGCTGGTGGTTGCCCTATTGGGAGCACTGCTGTTGGGGAGGCGTTGGCGAGCACTGGCCGTCGCGCTGCTGGTGGTGATGGCGGTGGATGGTAGCTGGCATGTTCGGTGCGCACTTCGGCCCTCGGAACAGGCCAATCTGTACCTGAACAACCTGTCCAAGCAGAGCAAGTACCAAACTGGAGATGAAAAGGCGGACCTGACCGTCATCGCGGATCGCCTGGTCCACAACGTGGCGGCCTACACCGATCAACCCATGAAAGAGTTGACTCTGGGCTACCGCTATCGGGGGTACGATTTCTTCTATTGGGGCGTCGTGCTGTGGCTTTTTGCGGTCCTGGGTTACGTCGTTACGCTGAGTAGAGCCGGGCCGGTTCATCTGTATTTGCCCCTCTACATTCTTGCCCTGATGGCATGGCTTCCCGAGGTGATCAAGACTCGGTACCTGGCGCTAGTTTTTCCGTTCTTGCTGGCGCTGGCCTTGCTCGGACTATGGCGGCTGTTGGCCGTTCGCTGGCCCAGAGTTGCGGCGCTAGCCGTCTTGGTGGTGGCGTTGGTGTTGATGTCGTTTCAGGGAGCCTATCTGCGTCAGGCGGCGCATCGATATGCGGATTTACGGCAATCGGTCCGTGCCGGGGACGAGGTGGCCGGCCGTAGCAAATCGGTCCGTTCCTACGTCGAGATGTGCCGCTGGGCGGAAACCGGGGCCGCACCCCAGACTGTTCTGGCGGTCCGCAACCCACGGTTGGCGTACTACTACTCGGGCAACAAGGCCGTTCGTGTGACCCAAGCAACGGACCCAGGCGACGTCTTTGCTTGGCTCGTGGGCAACCGCATCGATTATGTGTTGTTGGACCGCCTGGACTGGCAAACCAAGAAGACGCGAGACCGATTCAAGGCGACGATCAGGGCTCACCCCGATCATTTCATGGAAGTCTATCGGACCCCGTCGGGAGACCGGATCATGCGTTTCCACCCGGAACCGTCGCAGTTGACCGACGAACCGTAGCTGCGAACGGATCGCGGGCCACTCCTCGATTACACTTGGTCCATGGCGGCTGCGAAAATGCGAAACACGAAACGACGGGCACCTCGACCGTACCATTCGACGACGGATTGCCTGTTTTCCAGGCCGACTAGCGGCGCTCGCGATACCCGGGCGCAGACCAGCGCAGGAGTGCGCTCGGCTCTTCGCGGCGCGAGGTTCACACCGGTTCAAACGCGATTCCCTTTTGTTCTCAGCCGGTTGGCGAGGCCGCTTGTCGTCGCGGGGGTTCAGAAACATCCTGTTGGAACCCCGGTTTCTCCCTCCGGGGCCTGACCGGGCCCGTGCTATCCTCGGCCACGAGGAGGTTCGATGAGTCGCGAAAGGTCAGGTCGATGCGACCATGCGCCGATCGCGCGGTATTCGCCCACCGTTGCCCCGCTAGAGAAGGTCCTGAGAGGAGACACGGGGATTCGGATACGGCTCAGGGAGGATCCGGCAAAAGCAATTTACTACGGCCTACTCGCGTTTCGTGTGGGAGTGCGTCCTTCCGGCGGCGGAGGGGGTGGGGATCTTCCTGACTACTGGTTGGACGAGTAGGATCCGGTGGGGTTCCTGGCCGGGTACGGGTGGGAGTAGGTCGCGGAAGGAACGATGCCGCTGGAGGGTCGCAGCAAGGTGAGTCGTCATCCGATGACATACGGGTTTCTTCCGGTGCTGGCCCTCGTGATCGTGGTCACCGGGCAGGGCGCTGCCCGGGATGTCCCCGACCTCGACAACCTCGTGGCCGGCCCGCGAGAGGCCGTGGAACCGCTCCGTGACGGTGTCGCCGATCCCCGCGCCATCGAGGTTCCAGCCGCCCTGCTCCAGGCGGTCCGCGACGATCCCGAAGCGAACATCCAGGAGCTGGTGGATTTCCTGGTCGAGGGCGAGGACGACGAGTTCGTCAACGCCCGCCGGATCCACGACTGGATCGCCCTGAACATCGCCTACAACATCGACGCGCTGACCTCCTTCGATCGCAGGGACACCAGCTATCAGGCGACGCTACGCGCGGGTAAGGCGGCGTGCGCCGGCTACTCGAGGCTGTTCATCGAGATGTGTCGCCGGGCCGACATCCACGCGGTGAGCGTCTCGGGACAGAGTCGGGGTATGGATTTCCGCTCGGCATACGCCCAGTTCGACGATGACAGTGGCCACGCCTGGAACGCCGTCGAACTGGGCGGTGGCTGGTACCTCGTGGACGTGACCTGGGATGCGGGGCGGGTCTCCAACCTCGAGTGGTCGCCGCGCTACCGCACCGATTTCCTGTTCCTCGATCCCGGGGTGTTCGTCTACTCCCACCAGCCCTCGGATCCCCGCTGGCAGCTGATGGCGGAGAGCCTATCGGCGTCGGAATTCGAGGACCTGCCCTTCCTGTACCCCGGCTTCTTCGACCGGGGCATGGATTTCGAGGATGGGATCCGCGGGACGCAGTCCGCGACCAACCGCACCTCGCTGACTCTGGAGATCCCAGCGGAAACGGAGTTGATGACGTCGCTGGAGACCGTCGAGGGACGGACGCTGGAGGGACGTACTCTCACCCGGTGGAGCGGCGATTCCGTCACCGTCGAGGTGCGGTTCCCCGAGTCGGGGGAGTACAACGTCGCGCTGTTCGCGCGGGATCCGGGCGAGGAATACTATGGACTCGTGGGACTGGTCGGTTACTCGGCGAAGGTGCTCAAGAAACAGGACCTGTTTCCCGTGACCACGGGCAGCTACGTCGAACACCGGAGTGGGCTCGTGCGGCCGGTGCGCTGGCCGCCCCCGGGCAAGAAGGTCCCCTTTGAGATCCGGGTCCCCGGCGCCGCCAAGGTGGCGGTGGTGATCGGTGAGGACTCGCCGCGCTGGGTCCGTCTCAAGGAGAAGAAGCCGGGGGTCTTCTCGGGCCGCGCACGGATCGACCGGGACGTGCCGGTCACCCTCTGCGCCCGGTTCGAGGACGGCCACGGCCCATGGAATGTGCTGGTGTCCTTCGGGGAGCTTTGAACGGCTAGTCCCCGATCGACCGGCTCACCGCCAACACGTACCCGTCCGGATCCGCGAAATACGCCGCCTCGTCCCCCCAGTCCCGCGCCACAAGCGGGGACAGCTCTATGCCCGTCGTGCCACCATCGCAAATCCTTGCTCTGGGCCGACTGGCTGGCCGACGAAGTCATGGACCTCGGCGTACCACACCGCCCCGTGAGGGTTCCAACCACCTCGATAAAAACCGAGACCCCGTCCCCGTGAGGGTTCTCCCCGTGAGGGTTCCAGCCACCTCGATAGCGAGGCCGCTTGTCGGCGCCGGGGTTCAGAAACGTCCCGTTCGAACCCCGGTTCCTCCCTCCGGGGCCGTACCGTGCCCGTGCTATCCTCGGCCACGAGGAAGTTCGATGGGTCGCGAAAGGTCAGGTCGATGCGACCATGCGCTGATCGCGCGGTATTCGCCCACCGTTTACGGTCACGGCCTCCTACGGCCCGCAGGGGAGATCGATGTCCCGACCGAACTCCCCTGATCCCGTCACGCCGGCGGTCAAGCTGGTGGGCATCACCCGCCGGTTTGGACCGGTGGTGGCCAACAAGGACGTGACCCTGACGGTGCAGCCCCGTACGGTGCACGCCATCGTCGGCGAGAACGGCGCCGGCAAGTCCACGCTGATGAAGATCCTCTCGGGGGTCATCCCGCCGGACTCGGGGGAGGTCTGGATCCGGGGGGAGCGGCTGGCGCGGCCGGACCCGGCCCGGGCCATCGCGCTGGGGCTGGGCATGGTCTACCAGCACTTCATGCTGGTGGAGCCGCTGACCGTCGCGGAGAACCTGGTGCTGGGCCGCGAGCCGACCCGCCGCGGCATGCTGGATCTGAAGGCCGCCGCCCGGGCCTGGCCGCGCTGGCCTGCTTGCTGTTCGGGGGCGCCGAGGCGCTGCAGATCGCCCTGGCCAGCCAGGGGATCGGGATCCCGACGCAGCTACTGCAGATGTTGCCGTACGTGCTGACGATCCTGGCGGTGGGGGGGGTCGTGGGGCGGGCCTCGCCCCCGGCGGCCGCCCGCAAGCCCCCCAGATGCCGAGCCACGCCCGGGAACATACCCTACTGCCAAGCGAGCATTCGAGTAAAATGACCTGCGCTGGCCGGCGGTCAAGACGACCCGAAGACCGGCCATCCCTGCGAGGAGAACCCCATGCTTCCCTACCCCTTCGTCCGCTCGCGCGGTTCCCTGTCCCCCTGCTGGGCCCCGATCCTGCTGGCCGCCTGTACGCTGGTCATCACGCCAACGGCCCTGGCCAACGGCAACGCCGCGTCCTTCGATGGCACGAGCGACTACATCGAGCTGGGATATCTCGACCCGGGGACCGAATTCACCGTCGAGATGTGGGTCCACAGCGACGACTGGTCCATCTACCACACGCTGGTGGAGGTGGTGGACCCGAGCAACGGCCAGAATTCCTTCTACATCGGCTACGTATCCGGCCAGTGGCAGATCGAGATCGAGGACAACGACGCCACGGAGGGCAGCACCTGCGGCAACGCCGCCGTGGACACCCTGTGCGTCGCCGATTCACCGGCCACCGGGACCAACATCCACGTGGCGGTCACCGTCACCCCCAGCGAGATCAATCTCTACATCGACGGCCTGCTGTTCGACTCGGCGGCCGTCTCGACCAGCCCCGGATTTGGCACCGACCTGTGGGTCATCGGCTCGGATACCGACAACGGCACGGCGTTCACCTCCGACTCCTACGACGGCCTGATCGAGGAGCTGCGCATCTGGGACCACGCCCGCACCGATATCGAATGCACCAGGGACGCCGCCCTGCTGGGCACGGAGCCCGGGTTGTACGCCCTGTACCACCACGACGAGGCCGCAGGGGCCGTGACCACCACGGAGGAGACCGGCTCGTGGGACGGTACGGTGATGGCGGACACAACCTTCGTCGCCTCACCGTTCAACCTCACGGTCTCCACGGGTGATGACCTGACCTGCTTCGATTACGACGAGGACGGCTACAGCGTGGACGACGGCGACTGCGACGACACGGATCCGGCGATCCACCCGGGCGCGTCCGAGATCTGCGACGGCATCGACAACAACTGCGATGGGAGCATCGACGAGGGCCAGGCCGACACGGACGGCGACGGCGTCTGTGACGACCTCGACCCCTGCCCCAACGACAACCCCGAC
>CAZDDH010000336.1:0-7629 GCA_964504165.1 uncultured Rickettsiales bacterium
GGGGGGGGGGTGACGACGTGGGCCAGTGCTGCTGGCATGGGGCGGGGGAGTCGTGGGGCCTACCACTGACGGTGGGAGCCGTGAGAACCGTGGGAGCCGTGGGAACCGTGGGAGCCGTGAGAGCCGTGGGAACCGTGGGAGCCATGGGAGCCATGGGACCCGTGGGAGGCGTGGGAGCAATGCTGCGGGTTTACCTCGGGCTCCATCACCAGGCCATCGTCCGG
The DNA here is from genome assembly GCA_964504165.1 of uncultured Rickettsiales bacterium. GTDB lineage: Bacteria > Myxococcota_A > UBA796 > UBA9615 > CAYRNR01 > CAZDDH01. The sequence continues at coordinate 225 of CAZDDH010000336.1, forward strand.
CAGGTCGTCGGGCGGTGTGTCGATGGGGGCCTCGGACTCCGCCTCGGCAGGCATGGCAGCGCCCAGCAGGAGCAAGGACGAAGCAGCCACAGCGGCGTTGCCCTTGGCCAGCTTGCCCTCCTCGCTGAGCAGGAACTGCTTGGCCTTGCGTTTTAGCGTCGGAAACTTGGGTTTATCCGACTGCTCGTCCTTTTTTTTGCTCATGGCTCCAGTCCTGTCCCCCCCGTCCGTGCTTTTTGGACGGTCCACCTCTCGAAGATGCGGCACACCTCTTCATCTTCCCGATCCAATATACCGAACAGGGCATCCATCGCCAACAGATTCAGCTGGCAGCGGTCACTCGTCGGGCGGTGCCCGAAGAGGTCGCCCTGGGCCACATAATTGACCACAGGGCATACCCCGCAATAGGGCTGATAGGCGCAATCCTGGCACCCCGGCAGGGCCTCGATGCAGGACGCAACGCCGATGGCTCGCACGGTCTCGTGGCCCACCACATCGGCCATCGAACAGCGGGTCACGTCCCCCAGCTCGAACAGATCGTCGCCCATCCGGGCCACCATGCGTGCCTCGTCGCAGGGATAGATAAGCCCGGTGTGGTCGTACGCCACCTGGCCTATGCCGGCTCCGCACGGGGACCTCAGATCCACATAGCCATGATCCTCGTCGGTGAGCATGCGCGCCAGGAACAGGGCCGCCCCCCGCTCGATGATCTCCGTTCCCCGGCGATTGAGATCGACGATGATCCCCAGGCACTCTTCCCAAAACGCGTTGAATTCCTGGGGCGTGTAGCCGATTTTCTCCCAGGTGCGGGTCGCGAATCCCATCGGGTTGAGGGGCCGCACGTGGATGGTCTTGATCCCGAGGCGTACGTACTCGTCGATGATGGCCCGGGCGTGGCCGAAGCTCTGGCGGGTGGTGGTCAGCAACGCGTCCACATGCCATAGGTTGGGATCGCGGCCCATCTCCGCGTAACGTTCGTTGATGCGCTCGATCCAGTGCATGGTCTGGTCGTAGGCGCTGCCCCCCTTGAGCTTGCGCTGGGCATCGTGTAGCTCGCGGGGCCCGTCCAGGCTGGTGCACAACAGCACATCGTGGGCCAGCAGGAACTCCAGCTTGTCCTCGTCCATGGCCGCCAGGTTGGTCACCAGCAGCAACTGCAGGTCTCGCCGCTCCTCGCGGTTGCGCTCGGTGGCGTACTCGACGATGAAGCGCACGGTGTCGAAGTTCACCAGCGGCTCCCCCCCCTGGAATTCGATGGCCAGCTGTGGGGAGGTGCTTTCGAAGATTCGGTCCACCACCTGCTTGGCGGTGGCGATGCCCATGTCCACCGACTTGTTGGACATGGGTTCGCGGCTGGCGTGGCAATAGCTGCACGACTCGTTGCAGCGCAGGGTGGTCACCACGATGTGAAGGTAAGGGGCCCGGCCCACGAAGGAGTGACGTTGCCGGTAGCGGCGGATGGCCTCCTCGACGTCCATCTCGTCCAGCAGGAAGCCCTTTTGGGCCAGCCGCTGACGCAGGGGTTCGTCCGGCCCCAAATCCCCCTTGACGATGGTCTCGAATTTGCCGGCGCTCACCATCTCCCAGCGTCCCCAGTCGTTGGTGAGCAACACCCGGTCACCCAGGCGCCTGAAGCGGAATGTGGCGTTGCGGGTGCCGCGCAAGCGCTGTTCGTCCGGCGGGGAGGTGGGGACCACCAGCGGTTCAGTGGGAGTGTCGGCGCCCCGGCGATGGGCCGCCATCAGCGGGCGCCTCCGTCATCGTCCCCGTATTTCTCTTCCCAGGGCACGGCGATATCCAGAGGGTCGTCGTCGAACGCTTCGAGCATGGCGGCGTCCAGCAGGCTCTGCACGTTGCGGCCCTGATCATCCTGGAAGAAGTGGGCTTTGGCCACGATGTATTCGCGGATCTTGCGGCCGCTCTCGTCCAGGGTCTGGCGCAGGACCTGGTCGGCCAGCTCGTTGACGAACTCACCGCCCAGCGCGTGGAGATGGTCCGGTTCCAGGTCGCCCTTGCCACTGATGTGGACGTCCACGACCCCCTGCTGCCCCGTGCGCAGCAGCACGTACGCTCGATCCATCAGCGCGTAGGCGGCGCCGTAAATCACTTCGAGGGGGTAGTAGGCCAGTTCGACGGGGACATGGACGGCTGGCTTCTGAGCTGGCCAGCTAGCGGAGGCGCGATTTTTGCTAGGCATGGATCATCCTTAGGCCCTGGAATATGTGGTGTCAAGCGGGGTTGGGCTTCTCCAGATAGTTGCGGACGAACCGCTCCACCGCCTCCTGCCACGGCGGCATCTGCTTGCCGGTCAGCTGGGTGTAACGGGCGGTGTCGAGCACCGTCCACAGGGGGCGCAGGGCGATGTCCCCCCGTTGGCTGGAAGAGACCGGCTGGACCTGCCGCACCGCGAGCTTCTTGTGGGCTCCCACCGCGTCGCAGAGGGCGACGGTGAGGTCCCGTTTGTTGCAATGCCCCCGCGACGTCACGTGGACCGTGCCGCTGGCCTCGGCCTCGAGCAGTTCGGCCGTGGCCGTCGCCACGTCGCCGGTCCAGGTGGGGCTTCCCCATTGGTCGTCCACGACCTCCAGGATCGAGCGTTCCCGGGCCAACTTCAGGATGGCCCGCGGGAAGCAACGGCCGCGGCGACCCATCAACCAGGCCACCCGCAGGATCAGATGCCTACCAGGCAGGATGTGGCGGACCCGGCGCTCCCCCTCGAGTTTGGTGCGGGCATAGGCGTTCACCGGGCCGGTGGGATCCTCTTCCCTGTAGGGGCGGGTCCCCAGCCCCTCGAAGACGTAGTCGGTGCTGTAGTGGACGAGGAAGATGCCCCGGGGGGCGCAGGCTGCCGCCAGCTGCTCCGGCCCCAGGGCGTTGGCCCGCTCGGCCAGGTCCGGACGTTGCTCGGCGCCGTCCACGTCGCTCCAGGCCGCTGGATTGAGGACCACGGTGGGTTCGTGCTCGTCCAGGGCCCGGCGCACCGCCCGGGGAGACGCGATGTCCAGCTGCCCACGGGGCAGGGCGGTCACGCGGTAGCCGGCACTGGCAAACGCCGGTGCCAGATCGGACGCCAGCAGCCCGTCCGCTCCCGTGATCAGGACGTGTGGTCGTTCAGCCATCGATCCACCACGGCAAAGACCTCGCCCTTGCGCAACTCGTTGAACAGCTCGTGGCGCAGCCCGTCGAACAACTCCAGGGTCTTGTCCTCCGATCCGATCTCCGGGAACAGCCGGCGGGTCGCCTCCGGGCTGACGATGCGGTCGTCCAGGCCGTGAAGCACCAGGCATGGAAGGGTGATGCGCCCAGCCTCGGCCAGGGCCAGCTCGTGGTTGGCCACGGTCTCGGTGAACCACCGGGAGCGGGCCTTGGTGAAGACCAGCGGATCCTCGGCGTAGGCGGCCACCACGGCTTCGTCATGGCTCAGATGATGGGGATCGATGCCCGACTCCATGGCCAGGCCCGGCCAGACCCGGGACATGGCGTTCCCCAGCAGGCCCTTGATCGCCGGGATCTTCTGGGCAAGGCCCAGGAACGGCGAGAAGAGCACCAGCCCGGCCAGCCGATCGGCAGACGACCGTTGCTGGACGTACCGCGTGACGACCAGCCCACCCTGGCTGTGGCCCAGGAGGAATACGGGGCGGTCATCTTCCCGGCCCTCGAGGGCGGCCTCCACGATGGCCTCCGCGTCGTCGACGTACTGGTCATACCGTTCGATGTGCCCCCGCGGGCCCTCACTGTGGCCGTGGCCTCGCACGTCCCCGGTGACGCAGCGGAAGCCGCGGTCCACGTACCTGCGGGCCACCTGAGCGTACCGCCCAGCATGTTCGGCAAAGCCGTGGATGATCACCAGGTGGCCACGGATCTCGTCTTCGCCGGCCCAGATCCAGGCACGCAGCTGGGTCCCGTCCCGGCTGGTGACGGATTGTTCGATGGGCGGGATATCGGTCATGGAGTTGCTCCGTGTGTTTCCTGCTCCAACCACATCTGGCGCAGGCGTTGCCGCCTGGGATTCATCAGGCCGGTGCGGGGATGGGTCGCACCCCGGACCGCTGGCCCCGCCACGGTGGAGTACAGCGGCAATCCTGGCCGTCGCTCCGTGAGGAACAGTATGGATGCGTCATCCAACAGCAGACGGGACAGGCTGTCCAGGATGACGGCCCTGCGGTCCTGTTCCGCCTCGTGGATCTCGTCCATCAGCGGCCCGGCCTCGGGGTACCGCAGAGCCAGGCCGGCGTGGTCGCACAGGCCCAGCATGAACGCGGTCGGATCGTCGTCGATGACCGTCTCCACATATTCGGCGGTGGTCAGGTCGCAGCCCCCCTCGATGATGTAGGACATCCAGCGGGCGTGCTCGACCAGGGACAGCTCGGTTTCGATGCCGGCCTCGGCAAGGCGCCGCTGGATACTCTCCAGCTCGTTGCGGTGGCCCTCGACACCGCACAATCCCATCGGCGGCAGCGGCGACTCGGCGGAGAATCCGGCCGAGGCGAGGAGTGCCTGCGCAGCTTCCCCGTCGCCGTCGTGGGTGTCGGCGTGCTGGTACCCCAGCAGACCGGGCCCCAGCGGGCCGGCCACGGCGCGCCTGCGGTCGTCCTCCAGGTCTGCGCGCCGGATGGCCACGCCGACGGCTCGCCGTACGATGGCTTGGCTGGCTGCCGGGTGGCCCCCTCGTCGGTCCACCAACAGCGTCATGACGTTCCGCCGGGCCTCGTCCAGCTGGCCGATGACCCGGTACTCTTCCCACCCGGCCTTGGGGGTGGCCGTGGCACCGTCGATGGCGGCGATGTTGTCGATCTCTTCGGTGCCGATATGGAGCGCCAGGTGGGCCTTGCCCTCCTGGAGGGCGGTCAGCGCGGTCAGAGCCCCGCGATAGGTACGAACCTCCATGCGGTCCAGGTAGGGCAGCTCGGCTCCCCGGTCATCCCGCTGCCAGGCGGCCGTGTGGGGAACCAGCGCCAGGTTGCTGCTGGTGCTGTTGCCCTCCAACCGGTAGGGGCCGGTCCCCACCACCCGGAATCCCAGGTCTTCCTCGCCGTAGGTGTCCAGCGCTTCGGTGGGCACGATGGACCATCCGGGCCAGGCCGCGCACTCCAGGAAGGCCGGCGCCGCGCGGGTGAACGATACCTCTACCGTTTGCCCCACGGCGCGTAGGCCGGCCAGGTGCTCGCTCTCCCCGGCCAGCACCGCGTCGGTGCCCACGATGGGGGGCAACGTGCGCCATCCATTGCGTTCGTCCCGGGCGGCCATCAGGAAGATGCGTTGCAGCGAACGGCGGACGTCTTCGGCCACCATCGGCCGCCCCTTCCCATCCGGGAAGCACGGATCGTCGTGGAAGACGGCGTCGTCTCGCAGGTGGAGGGTGTAGTGCAGGTGGTCCTCCGTCACCTCCCAGCTCGTGGCCAGGGAAGGCAGCACCTCACCCGTCCAATCCAGTTCCGTGATGGTGTCGTAGAGCAGATAGTTGAGGTGCCGGTATTCGCTGGTCCACGGATGAGCGGGATCCAGGGAAGGGATCTTCACCGGCAGCGCCACCTCCAGGGTGCCCCCCCTAACCGGTTGGGGAGCCATGACGGCGGGGGGCGTCGCCTCCCCGCCAGCGGGGTCGTCGCCGGCCGGGTTGCGCTGCCCCGAGATGTAGATCGCGGTCGCCACCATGGCCGCCATCACGACGACGAACCACAGCGCCTTGACGTTGGGCTCCTTGCGCTTCGGCTTGAGCATCCTCAACAAAGAGGACGAGGCCTGGGCCCTGTACGAGGGATCCTCCAGGGAGCGGATCAGATCCCCTGCCGAGTGGAACCTGCGTTCTGGATCGCGCTGGAGCGCGCGTGCGATGGCGTCCACCACGTGCGGGGGCTGCCCGGGGGAGATGTCATCGACGCGCGGAGCCTTGCGGAACAGGATGGCGGCGGCGATCTCGGCGTTGGAGGCTCCGCTCACGTGGGGCGTGCCCGTGAGGAGGTTATAGAGCACCGCACCCAGCGAGTAGATATCGGCGCGAGGGCCCACCCCCTCGCCCTCGAGTTGCTCGGGGGACATGAACGACGGCGTCCCGAGGATCGCGCCGGTCTGGGTCGGGCCGCTGTCATCGGACACCAGCCGCGAGATCCCGAAATCCAGGATCTTCAGCGTGCCGTCCTCGCACATGAACAGGTTGGCCGGCTTCAGATCCCGGTGGATCACGTCGGCTTCGTGCATGCGGTCCAGGGCGTCCGCCACCCCGCGGAAGCGTTCCACGATCTCCGCCATCGGCATGGAGCCGTGTTGCTTGATGTAGGCGCTGAGGTCCTGGCCTTCGAGGCACTCCATGACGATGCCCAGGCCGTTGGGCAGGCCCTCGAGATCGAACACGGTGGCGATGTGGGGATGGGCCAGTTCGGTCTGGATCACCGCCTCCCGCTTGAAGCGAGCGACCGCGTTCTCGTCGGCGTCCTGTGCCAGGACCTTGACGGCGCGGACATGGTCGAGGGCGAGGTGACGGACCTTGTAGACCGTGCCCATGCCCCCCTGGCCGAGCCGCTGCAACACTTCGAACTTGGGGCCCAGATCGGGGAGGGGGCCGGCCTCCGACGCAATCAGGGTCTCTGTCTGGTCGGGCTCTCCCCGGTCACTCGAGGGCCGCGTCGGGTCGTCATCGAAGGGCATACGTCAGGATTCTCCCTGGGCGATATTACGGGACACAGATGCCGATCTCGAATTGGCCGTTGACTTCGAACTCGTTGCTGTGCCGGGCGAACAGTCCGGCGCTGAGCCCATTCTCGTCCACCATCCCGACCTCCAGCGTGCCCTGGAGGGCCTGGTAGTTCATGTCACCGCTGTCCTCTTCGATGACGAAGGTGACGGTGAATTCGCCGGATTCAAGGTCGTAAATGCCTACTTCCGTGGGGGCGCTGACCACGACCCGGTCCACCGCAGGAGCGGACGTGAAGCAGGCCGAATAGTACTCGGGGTACAGCTCGACGCGGTAGCCGGCAGTGGAGGCATCTTCCCAGGCCTCTCCCTCCTCGAACCACCACTCCTCGCCGTCGAGGGTGCCGTTGAGATCCAGCGACGAGATATTCCGCGCGCAGCCGCTGCTCAGTAGGACCAGGGTAGCCAATGCGGTTGGACCACGCATGGTGTGGCTCCTTTCCAAGGTGACGATGGACATCATGTCATCTTGGACAATCGAAGGGGATGATTCAAAATGAAACCTTCGTTTGGTCTCTTCTGGAACGGGATCTCAAATTGAAGCCCCAGTAAACGAGTAGAGATACCGTTTCTGGAGCCTCGAGATTTTTCCATAAGAAATATTCTTCTGTGATAACAGCATGTTAGGGGTTTTTTTGAAATTGAACATATTTTTTACGTAATGTGGCACCGTCCTTGCTAATTCCTTATGCCAAGTTCCTTGCTTGCATGCCTT
>CAZDDH010000337.1:0-7589 GCA_964504165.1 uncultured Rickettsiales bacterium
AAGAGGCGCCGCACCTTATATAAACCGCTCACTGGTTATGCAACCAGGGGGTGAAGAGGTCCGAGCGGTTGTCCAGGTCGTCGGGGGTGGTCACCTGCTCGGGGGACATGTAGTTGAGGGTGCCCTTGCGGGTGTCCAGCTGGGTGGTCTTGAACAGCGCCGCCTCGGAGCGGGCGATGCCGAAGTCCATGATCTTGGCCTGGCCCTCCATGGACACGATGAGGTTGTTGGGCTTGAGGTCCCTGTGCACCAGGTTCAGCGGCTTGCCTTTGGTGGACCGGTGGTTGTGGGCGTACTCCAGCCCGTGGCAGACCTGCTGGAACAGGTCCAGCAGCGCCGTGGGGGGCAGGACTAGCTGGTGCAGGTAGGCCCCCACCATCAGCTCGTGCAGGGTCAGCCCCTCGACGTACTCCATGGCGATGAAGTGCACGTCGCCCACGGCGCCGAACTCGTAGGTGTCCACCACGTTGGGGTGGCGCAGCTGGCCCCCCACCCGCGCCTCGTTGATCAGCGACCGCAGCAGGTGCTCGTTGTTGCGCGTGATGTCCGGGCGGATGCGCTTGATGGCCATCTCCTTGCGGAACCCCATCGGCCCGTGGCGTACGGCCAGGAACACCTCGGCCATGCCCCCTTCGCCCAGCTTGCAGATCAGCTGGTAGGGGCCGAAGGTTGTGGCTTCGGGCGGGTGGGTTCCGGTGGTCATCGTCCCTGATCCTGCACGATCCATCGGGGGGAGACAAAAACAGCCTCGGGGGCGCTCCCGTTTTGACACGCCGGACCCTGGCGGATATGTGGGAAGGACGGCGACGGGACAGGTGTCCGAGTGGGCACCGGAACGCGGAGCAAGATGAGCGGCGTGGAGCGAACACGGAGATCCTTGGCAGCCCGTCTCGTGGACGGGAGTCGGTACGCGGTGACGCTGCTGGGCGTGGTGTTCTGCCTGCTCAACGCCGTGGGGGTGGAGGTGGCCTGCTTCACCACCGGGTGCTCCATCTACGCGAGCTATGCGTTCCTCGGCATCTCGTTCTACTGGTGGGGCACATTGGCCTTCGGCACCGCCTTTGCGATGGCCGTCGTGGACCGCTACCGGCCCGGCCCGTATCTCATCGTGGCCTCCCTGCTGCTCGCTGCGGACACCGGCTTTTTGGTCTGGCAGGCCGTGTTCCTGCCGTGCACCAGCTGCCTGGTGGTGGCGCTGCTGGTGTTCTTGACCTTCCTCTCGGGCCTGGTCCATTCGTTCCTGCGTTACCCGGGGGGGCGGACGCGCCGTTTCGTGGCCATCGCCTGTCTGTCGGTGTGGACGCCGTTTTTCCTGGTGGACCTCAGCGACGCCAGCCGCGAGCTGATGGACCCCTGGCCCATCTACGGCGATCCGGAGACCGCCCAGTACGAGATCTGGTTTTCGCTGACCTGTCCCCACTGCGAGGAGGCGTTGACGGAGCTCCTCGCCGATTCGGAGATGACCGGGCAGATGGTCCTGTACCCCCTGGCCAAGAACGACGAGGACGAGGAGAAGTTCGAGCTGCTGTACCAGGGCCTCAAGGAGGGCAAGGAGCTCAGCGAGACCCTCGACTACTGCTGGGGCGGCGAGGAGTGCGAGGAGGACGTCGAGGTGCTCCCCGGGACCGAGGCGTTGTGGCTGCGCGCCCGGCTGGCGTGGAACAAGGCGCTGCTGGTACGCAAGGGCTACACGACCGTGCCGATCCTGGTGTCCAACAAGCTCATGGTCGTCCACGACACCTGTACCCCGGACGATCCGGCGCCGTGGCACGAGTTCGCCGATCCGCCCGCTGGCGGGGGCTTGGACTACGGCGACCCCTACGCCGATCCCGCCGACGAGGACTGCGGGGACGAAGAGCTGATGGGCTGTTCCATCGACTGACTGACAAATTCCGGAATAACCGATAGCCTGGACCCCTTGTTGGGGTTGCCATGAAACAACACGCTACTCGCTCGTCTTGGTGGAAGCTCCCCGCGGCTGCCGGGGTCTCCCTGTTGCTCCTCATCGGCCTGTCCGAGGCCTGGGGCGGCTCGACCTCGGACCGCCGCCAGGAGATCCTCGATCGGTTGCCCTCAGAGCCGGATCTACTGATCAACCTGAGCCCCTGGGAGCTGCCGGCCACATCCGACATGGTCCAGCTGGGCCGGACCATCACCCCGGCGCTGTCCAACGGGCTGATCAACAACATGGACGCCGAGGCGCGGCGGGTCTGCGCGGTCGTGCTGGCCTCCACCCGGGACCCGGCGGCCCAGCAGGCGCTGCTGGATGCGCTGGAGGATCCGGACTACAGCGTCCAGTCCCAGGCCATCTCGGCCCTGGCCACCATCGAGGGCAGCAAGGCCACCCCCTACCTGCTGGAGCTGCTGGCCAAGCCGAGGGTGCCGTCGTGGGTCAAGGACGACGCCGTGCGCGCCCTGGGCCGCCGCGGGGATCCGGCGGCGGTCAAGCCGCTGATGAAGTACTTCCTGTCCACGTGGGATCCGGCGGCCCAGCAGGCGCTGTGGGACCTGCGCCGCCACCTGACCAACGGCCAGGTGAACCAGCTGGTCACCGCCCCGCTGAAGGCCCGCAAGATCAACCAGGTGCCCTATTCGGTGCTGTCGTTCTCGGTGGACAAGGCCGGGCGGCTGAAGATCCGCTCCGCGGCCGCGCCCCTGCGCAAGCTCGCCGACTCCCAGCCCTCCTTGCAGAACAAGATCATCTGGTCGCTGGGCATGATCGGGGACCGCTCGTCCGTGCCGTACCTGCAGGGCCTGCTGGACAAGACCGCCGACGCCCGGCTGCTCAACAACGTGCTGTTCGCCCTGGACCGCTTGGGGGAGGACACGGAGCCGTTCTTGGCCCAGGTGCTCGACGATCGCCGCGCCTACATCCGCTTCAACGCGGCGTTCGTGGCCGGCGACCTGGGCAACGAGGCGCTGGTGGACGAGCTGGCCGCCCGCCTGTCCGACCCGAACGACTACGTGCGTTCCGAGGTGGCCGTGGCCCTGGGCAAGATCGGGTCGAAGGACGCCATCGAAGCCCTCGAGGCCGCCAGCGACGAGGAGAACCCCATCGTGCGCCGGGACGCCCTGCTGGCCCTGGCCACCATCGACTACCCCACCTACCGCGGCCGGGTCATCGAGGAGCTGGTCTCCAGCGACAAGGAGTCGGTGCGGGACAAGGCGGTGACCTTCCTCGCCGATCGCCGGGACCCCGAGGTGGTGTCCCGGGTGCTCGCCGAGCTCAATCCCTGGGGATACCAGGACCAGTACGTGGGCCTGGCCTTGCTCGACAGCTTCGACGCCCTGGACAACCCGGACGCCACCGCTTACCTGCTGCGGGCCGCTGCCTCCGGAAGCGGCCGCCACCAGGCACTGACGATCCTGGCGCGGCATCAGGACGAGCGGGCCACGTTCATCCTGCGCCAGTGGCTGACCCAGCCCGGCGGCGAACAGGACCAGATGCTGCGGGCGATGGCGCTGATGAAGGACGCGGACAGCCGGGCCCACGGCGAGCGCTGGCGGGACGGCCGGCGGGTGCGGTCCCAGCTGTACGGGTCATTCTTGCTGGCGAGCCTCGGGGAACCCGAGGGCGTCGATCGATTGCTGGCGGCGCTGGAGGACTCCCCCCCCGAGCTCAAGCGGGTGGCAGCGATGCTGTTCACCGAGTTGGATCTGGCGGCGGTGGAGGGCACGGGCGACAAGCTCGCGGCCCTGCTGGACCACGAAGACGTCTACGTGCGCCTGTACGCCGCTAGGGCGCTGGCCCAGTCCGGTGACCCGCGGGCGTACGAAGTGCTGAAGGACGAGCTGGACAAGCGGGTGCCGTTCATCCGCGACGAGGTGCTGGACATCGTCGAGCGGGCGCCCCGGGCCCACAGCGAACCGGTGCTGCGCAGCTGGCTGAACCGGGCCGATCCCATGCTGCGCCCCGACCTCGAACGGATCCTCGAAAAAGGCTGATCGGTGCGTGAGCCGCGAGCCGGTTCCGTGCCGCTGGCCACCCTCGCCGGCGGGCTCGTGCTCGTGCTGGCGCTGGCGTGGCTACCGGGGCAGGGGCGGGCGTTAGCGGCCCGGTTGTGGATCGCGACGGGGGTCCTTCCCTTTCTCCTCCTCTACATCCCCTGGCATCGGCTGGGCCGCCGGGCCTGGTGGCTGCTGCCGTGGGGGCTGCTGGCGGCGACGGCGCTGATCAGCGCGCCATGGCTGCGGGATCCGGGCGGGGGGCTGGAGACGTTCTTGATCCAGGCCAGCTGGACCGGGGCGCTGGCCCTGGGGCTGGTGGTGGCGACGGATGACGCCGCCCGCGCCGTCTTGCCACGGTGGATCGCCGCGGCCGGGGCGGCGGCTGCCTTGCCGGCGCTGGTCATCGAGGGTGGGAGCTTCGGCAATCCCTCGTTGCTGGCGGGTTTCCTGGCCGCTGCGGCGGTCTGGACCGGGGCGAGCCTGCTGGAGCAGCCCCGCTGGCGTGAGCTGTGGTGGATCGCCATGGCCGGTGGTCTGGCGCTGCAGCTGGGGGCCCTGGCCCGCTGCCAGAGCGTGGCCGGCTGGGCCGCCGTGGTGCTGGGGCTGGCGGCCTGGTGCGCCGTGAGCGCGGCCCGCGGCCGGGTGGACCGGCTGACGGCGGGCATCGCGCTGGGGGTGCTGCTGGGCGGCGGGGCCCTGGGGGGCTGGGCCTTTGGCGCGGGGCCCATCGCCACCGAGCACCTACGCAGCCGGGCCCACATGGCCCGCTGCTGTCTGTCCGCGGCGGGTGAGGCCGGGCTCGGTGGAGTGGGCGCCGGGCAACTGCACGGGGCGTTTTTGGAGGCCCAGGTGGGGGTGCTGGACCGGCGGGAGATGGACCGGGACCTGTGGACCAATGCCTACCACGGCCACAACGAGGTGCTGCACGCGCTGGTGGAGCGGGGGGTGGCCGGCGCGGCGCTGCTGCTGGCGGTGGCGCTGGCGGCCCTGCTGCGCACCCGCGACGCTGCCGCGTGGGCGGCCGTGCTGGCGCTGGCGGCCGTGGGGCTGGTCTCTTTGCCCCTGTACGAGCCGGCCACCTGGGTGCTGGCGGCCCTTTCGGTGGGGCTGGCTCTTGGGTCTCCGGGTGGCGCCCCGGCGACGTCCGCGCCGCCCCGTCCGGTGCGCTGGCGGATCCTGGCGTTGCTGGCGGTCGCCGTGCCCTGTGGGCTGCTGGCCTCCGCCGACCTGCTGGCCGACCGGCTGCTGGTGCGGGCCACCGCCGAGGGGGACCCCCAGCTGGCGGTGTGGGCCCAGCGGCTTGGCCTGCGTCAGGCCCGCGCCATCCAGCACCGCGCCGCCCTGCTCACCGACACCGAACCCCGCGCGGCGGAGGCGCTGGCCCTGCAGGCCGTCGCCCTCGATCCGTCCCCCCAGGGCTGGCTGCTGGCCGGGGACGCCGCCATGGCCGTCCCGGACCCCGGCGGCGCCATCCCCCACTATCAGGAGGCGGTGCGGCTCAACCCCCGGCTGTTCGCCGGGCACTTCAACCTCTCCCGAGCCTACGAGGAACACGGCGATCGCTTCAGCGCCCGCCGCCACGCCGAGCGTGCCCGTTCCCTGCGCCCATCGGATCCCCGCCTGGACTGGCTGCCCCGATGACCGCGGGTTCCTGAGGGATTCCGTGGTACCTTGAAGGCTGGCACGGGGCACAAAACGGGGAGGAACGATGCGGGCGCTGTTCGGCCTGATCTGGCTACTCGCGGCCACCCAAGGGGATTGTTTCGGCGAGCACATCGACGTGGGCGATGACGATGACGACGCCGTCGCTGCGGACGAGTGGGTCCAGCTGAGCGTGCGGGAGTACCACTCCTGCGCCGTGCGCCACGACGGGGAACTGGCCTGCTGGGGGGGCAACGGCTACCTGCAGTCCGACGTCCCGCCCGGCAGCTTCCAGTACGTCACCGCCGGCCGGGAGTTCACCTGCGTGGTCAAGGATGACGGCTCGCCCTACTGCTGGGGCAAGAACACCAGCGGCGAGTGCGACGCCCCGCAAGAGGAGTTCATCGCCATTGCCGCGGGCTGGGACGCCCTGGGCTCCCACGCCTGCGGCATCCTCACCGACGGCTCGGTGACCTGCTGGGGCATCGACGACGAGGGCCAGTCCACCCCCCCCGCTGGCACCTTCGTCGAGATCCACGCCGGCGCCGAACACACCTGCGGCCTCACCGACGACGGCCATGTCCAGTGCTGGGGCGCCTCCGATCCCAACTCCTGCGAGGACCAGGGCCAGGTACGCCACACCCCCACCGGTGGCGGCTTCGTCGACGTCGGCGCCGGGTGGGTGTCCAGCTGCGGCGTCAAGGAGGACGGCACAGCGCTCTGCTGGGGCAGCATCTACTCCCCCCCGGACTCGGGCTACAAGAAGGTCGGCGTGGGCTACGAACACGCCTGCGGCATCCGCACCGACGACACCGTCGCCTGCTGGGGTGAGAACGGCTACGGCAAGGCCGAACCCCCGGCCGGCACCTTCCGCGAGATCAGCGCCGGCCGCTGGCACACCTGCGGCATCACCACCGACGGCGAGCTGTCCTGCTGGGGCTACGACGGCGACGGCCAGGCCAGCCCCCCCTAGGAGCTCCCCATGGATCTGGTCGAGCTGATCCGCCACCGGCGGTCGATCCGGAAGTTCGAGGACCGGGAGGTCGCTTCCGACCTGCTGGACCCCATCCTGTGGGCCGCCAATCGCGCCCCCACGGCGGGCAACCTGCAGGCGTTCCGGGTGGCGGTGGTCCGCGCCCCCGAAGCCCGCGCCGCCCTGGCTCGGGCCGCCCTGGATCAGGCCTGTATCGCTGGCGCGCCGGTGGTCCTGGTCTTCTTCGCAGACCCGGCGGCATCCGCCACCAAGTACGGCGCGCGCGGCCGGTCCCTGTACGCTGTCCAGGACGCCACCATCGCCTGCAGCTACGCCCAGCTGGCCGCCGAGAATCTGGGGCTGGGATCGTGCTGGGTGGGGGCCTTCCGGGAGGGGGAGGTCAACGGGGCTCTGGGGGTCGATCCGGGCTTGGTGCCTGTCGCCCTGCTGGCGGTGGGGCACGCGGAGGAGGGGGCCGTCACCTCACGCCGGCGGCCGGCGGAAATGTTGGTGGAGCCGTCGTTATGATGAGAAGAAGCAAGACGCGATTGGACTCCTTTAGCTCTCAAAGCATCGGGAACTAGAAGCATGAACTGGCTGGTGACGAAGACGGAATCAGATACCGAAACGGTCTATGTGTACCAAGGTGCCTGGATCATCTACGTATTCTTCATGAGCTCCATTGTCTTGATGCTCGCCTCCTCGCTCCCGATACCTGGCGGTCGTATTCTGGGAATCATCGGAGCTGTTCTTGCCGTTTTTTGGCTCCCACTCTTGGTCTATTTCATTTTCCATTTCAGAAGGCGTTATCAGGGGGAGGTTGTCATGTCTGGGCACAAGATGTCGCGCTCCAGTCCGTTGACGATGCGCGTACCCAAGAGTCGAAGCGGGCTAGCTGGTCCGCTTTGGCCCTGAAACAGTCCGCATCGGAGCAGAATCATGGGTTTTTTCGACGTCCACTGTTCTTATTCGGGAAAGGGGGGTAGACGGTTAGCGCCTCCACCCCCTACATGTTGTGGTCACCACT
>CAZDDH010000338.1:0-7494 GCA_964504165.1 uncultured Rickettsiales bacterium
GGTAGTTGGCCAGCAGGTTCTGGTAGGAGCTGACGGCCTTCTTGTTGTACTGCGAGGAGCGGGTACGATCGAGCTGGATAGCGTCGTCGCAGTCGTCCCGCCCTTCATCGAAGCACGCTTCGAGGGCCGTGTCGTACTTGTGCATCTCCTTGGCCCACTCGTACTTGGCCATCTCTTCGTAGGCCACGGCCAGGCGCATCAGTAGCTCGGCTTTGAGGGCCTCGTCGACGACGTAGCTCTCGTTGCGTAACAGCTCCTTGGCCCGAGCGATTTCCTCTTCGAGGGCCTCGTATGCCATCTCGCTGTACCGCTCGCGGTCCACCTCTTCCTGGAACTGGCGGCGTGAGATGATGCTCTTGCGTTCCTCTTCTTCTTTCTCGTCCTTGTCCTGAGCCAGGACAGGCAAGCAGAAGGAGGTAGCCAGCATCAAAGCCATGGCCTGAACAGCTAGTCTCAGATCAAACATTTGCATGCTCGTCACTCCAAAACGGGAGATTCCGTGCGGACCGGACGGGAGCTACTTCTCGCAGCTCCCCTTTTCCGTGAAGATGTAATACCCGAGCTCATCCGACCAGAACTCGTCGTTGAAGGGCCAGTAGACGTATTCCGGGTTGGTGGCGAACTCGAATTCGAGTTTTTCGTAGATGTCCACGGCGTCGGGGTTGCGGAACATCTTGGTGTACTTGCGGTACTCACCCGAGGCCACCTCGAAGCGAATCAGCGCGGACTGGCCCATCAGGCCCTCGAGGTTCTTGCGGGCGTCGTTGAGCTTGTTGACCAGCACGATGCCGGCGCGCTTCATGTAACGGGTGCGGTCTTCCCGCAGCCGCTCCACGACGGCGTGCCCGACGGGGGAGTTCTTCCACTGGGGCTTCATGCCGCGCACGGCCTCGATCTCCTTCTCGATCTGGATCACGTGCAGGTGCGGGCCCATGAACTGCTGGTCCATCTCGATGTAGGCGAACAGCCCCGGGGGGAACTTCTCGTGGTAGTCGGAGGAGCGGCCGTACAGGGTCTTGTACGCATGCTCGGGCGGCAGGTCGCGGTCTGCGTAGGCCTTGACGAACTGCTTGATGTCGTCCACGACCGGGCTGTAGCCGGCCTCGAACTCGTCCAGCACGCGGCCGACCTCGTCATACTCACAGATGCGGTAGTAGATGAGCGCCTTGAGGATCTCCATCTCCGGCATCCAGTAGGTGTCGGCGAAGAAGGGGGACTCCAGGGTCATGATGTGGCCCAGGGCGCGGTTCTCGTGGCCCTCGGTCATGAAGTAGGACCAGCTGGCCTCGAACAGGGCCTCGGGCCAGTATTCGCTGTCCCGCGGGACCCACTCGTAGTACTTGGTCACGGCCTTGTCGAACTGCTCGATGCTGTAGTAGATGCGGCCGATGTTGAGCAGGGAGAGGTGACGCACCTTCTCGATCTCGGCGGGGTCACCGTAGACGGCGGTCTCCTTGAGGATGTCGACGAACTTGCCGACGGCCTGCTTGAGCTTGCCCTGGCGGTTGTAGATGACGCCCTGGACGTACATCGCCTGCAGGTAATGGTCGCTGCGGTCGCTGACCTGGTCGAGGTAGCGCAGAGCCTGCTTGTAGTTCTGGTCCTCGAACTGACGCCGGCCCAGCAGGTACATCAGGTCGCTGCGCACCTTGGAGGGGAAATCCTCGGGGTCGATGTCGCCGATGAGCTGGACGAGAGCGGTGGGATCATTGGTCTTGCGCCAGATGTAGACCAGCTTGGTCAGCGCCGGCGCGAAGTAGGTACCGGAGCCCTCGCGGACGACCTTGATGAAGTACACCTGCGCCGAGTGATAGAGCTCGAGGCGATAGAGGCTGTCCGCCAGGTAATAGTTCACCTTGACGGCCTGCTCCGGGTACTTCTTGGAGTCGTAGATGTTGTACAGGTTGTAGCTGGAGCTCAGGTACTTCTTGCTCTTGTACTGGTTGATCGCTTCTTTGATCTCGGGGGGGGTGTGAGCCAGCGCCTTGGCCTCGGAGCGGTCGTCTCGATCGGAGTCACCGCCGCGCGAAGAGCGGCCCCGGCGACTGCGGATCATGTCGTCGTCGTCCTCTTCCTCTTCTTCGTCACGCGAAGAGCGCTCGGTGCGGCCCTCGTCCTCTCGGGTGTCCGAACCGCGATCGTCCGTTCGGCGATCGGTCTCGCGGGGCTCCTCGTCCACACGACGGCTGTCCGTCTCCATCCCGGCAGACGTGGACTGCATGGCCTCGATGACCTGGTCACTGATGCCGCTCTTCTTGAGCTCGATGATGTCCTCGGCGGAGAGGTTGAAGACCGCATCAGCCGACTGGATCGTCGAGATGATGATGCTGTCCGGCACCCCGACGCTCTTCATATTGATGACGTCGTCTTTGCTCAAGGCCATCGCCGTGGTAGCCCACAGCAGCACGACGGCGACGAGGATCAGGCTCACGACAGAAGTTTTGATTCGCATCCCAGTTCCATTCCCTCGAAAAGGCCCGCGGCGCACCGCGAGCCCACGAGTCAGATACCATCCTTGCGTCCATCGAAGGACGCCCTCTGTCTCCCACCGGAGTCCGGTGGGATCGCGCTTACTGGGACACCCGCTTCATCTTCGGCGGAAGGAAGAAGCTGGTCCCGAGCTGCACCGCGAAGTTGTTCTTCATCTCCAGGTTCAGGCCTTCTGCGCGGCTCACCTGCTCGATGTGGGTCAGCGAACGGGCCTCGAGGCGGACGCCGAACCACTCGTTGAAGGCGATGCGGAAACCGAACCCGAAGGAGGTGACGGGGTGGAGCTGGTCGCGGTAGATCTCTTCACCGCCCTGGACCAGTTCCTCGTCGTCCTTCGAATAAAGAACACCCGCGCCGGCGCAGATGTAGATGTCGTAGTTGATGATGCTGGTGGTGCCCAGCTCGACCTTCCCGAAGATCGGGCTCACGCCGTAGTCGATGATCCCCACGAAGATGATGCGTGAGAGGTCGGGGACCACCTCGTTGCGCTGCTCCAGCTGGTTGGTCAGGGACTTGCGGTCACTGTCGCCCAGGTTCGGGGAGAAGCACAGGTACGCGCCGACGCTCGAGATCTCGGTGAAGTGGAACTCGAACTTGCCGGAAAACAGGATGCGCCGCAGGAAGGGGTCATTGGTGACCATCCCGATGGAAGGTACCGTGGCCTCCATCCTCTTGAGCTTGAGGAAGTTCCTGCGCTGGACGACCTTGATGATCCGGCGCCGGGGGCCCTTGGAGCGCTTGGCCTTGCTCTTGCGGCTGCGGCCCTCGTCTTCTTCGGCCTCTTCTTCTTCCTCGTCATCGCCGCGCTTGCGATCGCGGGCTTCCTCGGTGCCGGCGTCGGGGCCGACACGGAAGTCATCGATGGTGACGAGGCTATTGTCTGCGCTATCGGTGGACGCCGTCTCACCCCGAGCCTGGTCCGTGGGGATCAGGAACAGTGCCAACGTGGCCAATCCGCATACGATCTTCATGTAGTGCTCGATCATGGTCGCCTTCCGCACGGTTGTTCCGTCTCCGTGATCAATCCTCAGCCTTCATCTTGGGAGCGAAGATGCTGCCACCGAGCGTCACGATGA
Source organism: uncultured Rickettsiales bacterium (assembly GCA_964504165.1). Classification (GTDB taxonomy): domain Bacteria; phylum Myxococcota_A; class UBA796; order UBA9615; family CAYRNR01; genus CAZDDH01. The sequence continues at coordinate 3,567 of CAZDDH010000338.1, forward strand.
ATGTGTTCTGCAAGGAGGTGACGCACCGGGCGCTGTCTGATGTGCCACAGTCCAGGCGGTTCGCGTTGTAGTTGTAGTCGAGGTTCCGGTTTTCCTGGGCGCTCTGCGGATTCTTGAAATCCAGGATCTGGTCGATGGTCAGGTAGAACCGGCCGTCGACACGCAACGCGAATCCCCGTGATGCGAAGATCTTCATGCCGAAGCCGACGTGGATCGGCACCAGATGGTTCTGGTACCGCTCGGCGACCGTAGCTGCGGCCGTGTCGTAGTTGATCGCCAGGAGCTCGACCTCTTCGTACATGTAGCCGAGGCCCAGCGCGAAGAAGAAGTCCAGGTTGATCACCGCGATCCCCATCGGGTTGATCTTCCCGTACATGGGGCTCCATAGGATGCCGCCGTGGATCATCAGCCCGGGGTCGGTGGCCTCGAGCATGTTGGGGTCGGTGAGGGAGGTCACCGCAGCCGCCAGATCCTTCTGGTTCGTCGAACCGAGGAAGGCGTAGCCGCCGCCGATCTCGATGGCGAAGCGCTCGGAGAGGTGGATGCCCACGTCCATGCCAGCGGTGAAATCCTGATTGAACGGATTGTTGGTCACGAACCCCAGATTGGGGGTGATCTCGACCCGGCCCTTCTTTTCGAAGAACTTGGCGCGGACCTTGAGCCCGCGTTTGTCGTCGGGCGAGCGGGTAACGACGATGGTCGTCCCTCCGTCGTCCTCTTCATCATCGTCCCGTGACGCGCCATAAGCTGCGGGGGCCACGAGGCTCGTGGTGAGCAGCAGCGTCAGCAACATGGGCCAACTTCGCATCGTCCACTCCTTACACGCCTGCACCAGTGTGCGGAATAAAAACCGGATACTCCGCGTTCATGGTTTGTCAACGAATGACGGCGAAACAGGTTTCACTGGCGCCGTCCATTCGCAGCGTTTTTTCAAACGACCTCCGGTCCATCTTGAGTCGGGCGTCGTCCATCCTCGGTGACGGCCGGCGGAGGCGATTGGTCCGCTTGGGTGCGCGCCTCAGGAGCGCGCTCCAGGCAATGGGTCCACCTCTGCAGACATACGTTGTTGTAAAAAAACGCAGTTTGGGTTCTACCTGAGTCGTTTGAAGGCTGTCAAGCAAACGACGCACCCTTCGTTGAGTAGCCATTTAACCGCTAACTATCTGTAAAATCTGATGAAATTCCCGATCGAATCCAAGGTGCGTCGTGGCCTACGACGTCTGGCGCCACCCCCTTTACACTAGGTTGACAATTTGGCGCACTTCTGGCGGTTCGTCGTGCCGGTTGCTCATCGGTCCCGCCGGACGTTATAAAGGCTGTCAACAGGTAGGTGTTCAAGATGCGGATGTTATCCAGATTGCTAGCCTTTCCCGTGCTGCTGGCGGTGCTGATCCCGTCGGTTGTGCACGGCGACGACGCGGTGACCGTTGCCACGGCCCAGCAGGCCTACGCGCCCGGAGACGAGGTCACGGTGATCGTGGTCAACAACAGCGGGGGCAACGTGTTCCTACCCGGATGCCACCCGTTCGAGGTGGAGGAGTTCCGCGAGGAGTCCTACATACGCCTCGAGAGGGACCCGTGCCGCTGGGAGGGGAAAGGGCAGATGCTGGCTCCGGGCCAGCACGAGTTCAAGTACACCACCTCCGACGACGAAGCCGGCCGCATCTTCCGCATCGCCCTGACCTGGGGCACCGAGTGCCGCGATGGTGTCCCCCTCAGTCGGGCCGGCTGCACGGATTTTGCCAGCGGCTACTCGGATTCGTTCCGAATCACGGGAAAATAGCGCTGCCGCGCAGCGCTGGGTCGCATCTCGCCCATGCCGTGTTGATCGGGCCGGTGCCCCGGAACTCACTCCACCAGGAAATCCAGCGCCACGTGGTCCATGCCGCCGCGCCGGTCCCACACCACCAGCCAGCTCTGTACGGGGTTGCGCTCAGGCACCTCGCTGGGGGCGTTCCAGAAGATGTTCTGGGGGACGAACACCTCATCTAGCCCCGAATAATCGGTGGGGTACCCGTCCTCGGTCGAGAAGCTGCCCGAGGTGGCGTACCAGCCGAAGAACGGCTCCTCGACGCGGCACTCGGTCTCACCGCCCCAGCTCACGTGGTAGTAGACCTCGCGATCGTTGGAATTCCACAGGGGCCGCAGCTCCACGGATTCACCGGCCGGTACCGTGATCTGCGCACCGTTCGGGTACGCATACTCAACCCCCTCCACCCGTTCGATGAGGCCGCCCAAGCGTGGCGCCGCGTTGGGCAGGATGCCGGGCAGGTCGGCGCACTCGCCATCCTCGTGCAGCGCGATACCCAGGGAATCGAAATCGCTCACCAACACGCGCTTGTACGCGATTCGGCTCTGCCGGATGAGCGCCTCGAAGACCTCGTTCATCGCCGCCGCGGCCTCCTCGCTGTATTGCTCGAGGTACGCTTCGTCGTCCGCCTGAGACATGTCGAATTCGGGCATGTAATCGAACAGGGTCTTGCCCCGTGGAAGCAGCAACAGCATGAACTGCAGGGCCAGCCCCTGGGAACGGTCGACCGGATCCAGCTCGGCCATCATGTCGAAGACGAGTTGCTGGTCCACCGTGAACTGCAGCCGTTCTTCCGTCAGGGCCCCCATGGCGAACGGGTCGCTCAGATCGACGAGCATGTTCTCGAAGTCACAGGCGGTGAATCCCCCCAGCGAGGTCTCGATGCAGGGCATCCACTGGACGGAGTAGCCCTCGTTCCACGGGTCGGCGATGACCGGTTCGACGGTGACGATTTCTCCGAACCCGATCTCGGCCGGCTCGGTCTCCATGGCGAGCACCCGCAGGCGGATCACCTCGGAAGTGGGCGTCAGATCCGGCGGATCACATGCGATGGAAGGGATCAGCCCCAGCGTCAGCAACCCCAGGGCCGCAACGCACCGTGTTCGTCCGTAACCCATCAGAACTCCCCCCGCAGGCCGAGGTTGGGGATGAAGGGCAGCCCGTTGAAATAATCCTTCTCGGTGTAATCGAAGTTGTACAGCTCCATCTCAGGATTCTGCCGGTTGTAGACGTTCATGATCTCCAGGTAGGCCATCAGGCGCCACTTGCGGAAGATGAACTCCTTGTCGAAGCGGACGTCGAGCTGGTGGAAGGCCGGCATGCGCTGGGAGCCGTAGTCGCCCCACAGGCCGCTGTACCACGGCCCATCCACGTCCATCATGGCGCCCATCACCGGTGTGGTGGGGTTGCCGGACACCAGGCGGAAGCGCAGCCCGAGGTGCATGTTGTAGGGGAACTCGTACGTGCCCACGATATCGAGGATATGGGGCTGGTCGAACTCGTAGACGTACCAGTCCTGGTCCGGATGATCCTGCCGGGTCGAGCGGGAGATGGTGTAGGAGATCCAGCCGAAGAAGTTGCGGTGGGGCCGCCAGCGCAGGAAGAACTCGCCGCCGATGACACGGCCCTTGCCGCCGTTCATCCAGACATCCGCAGCGGAGGACACATCGCTGAAGGTCATGACCACCAGGTTGTCCATCCACTTGTAGAAGAACTGGGCGTCCAAGCTGAGGAACGGCGTGAACTGCTGCTCGATGCCCACCACGACCTGGGGGGATTCTTCCGGGTCGAGGTCCGTGTTGCCGAGCCCCTCGAACATCTCCCAGGGTTGGGGGTTCTGGTGGAACAGCCCGACGCTGCCCTTGAGGGCGGTGGTCTTGGTGATCTGCCCGCGGGCGGCGATGCGCGGGTCCACGGATGTGAACTCGGCGCCGTCGATGATGTGGTAGTAGTCGAGGCGGACACCGGGGATGATCTTCAGACGATCGTCCCCCAGGGGCATGATCTCCCCCTCCAGGTAGGCGGCGGGGGCGTGGCCCGTGATGTCGCCGAGGATGAACAGCGATTCCCGCTCCGCCGTGGGGTTGTCCCCCAGCATCTGCCCCACGCGGGTGGTGT
>CAZDDH010000339.1:0-7391 GCA_964504165.1 uncultured Rickettsiales bacterium
TCGTCATCTGTGAGCTTGTCGACGAACTCCGTGCATCCCAGTGGGCCCAGGTAGGCAAACCAGCACAGGGTGAGCAGCACCGTCAGATTCTTGGCCATGGGATCTCCCTCTACGGTTCAGGATAACAAGGGGGCGTCATTCATCCCAGGGATCACGTGGGAGTGGCTTCCTCGATGTCGCTGAGGGTATCTCGCAAGAAATCCAGGAACGCCTGCGGCTTGGGTGGGTTGGTGAACGAACAGACCAGCAGGCGCTTGTAGGGTAGCTCGACCACCAGAAGGTTCAGCCCGGCGGCGGAGATCTCGGCAAAGGTGCCCATCTCGCTGCGCTGACCGAATTCGATGGCCTGGGCCGAGAACTCGGCGAGCTTGATGCGCCGCTGCCGATCGTCGATGGATGAGGCGAGCACCCGGCCGCTGCGGGTGCAGATCTGGAACTCGTTGACCCCCGTGTTCTTCCCCAGGAGGCGGGATTGCAGCGCTCCGAAGAGCCGCTCGACCGGCCCGGGGCCCCGATCGACGAGCTCCACGGCGATGAGCTGGGAGTCCACCGGGTCCATCGTCAGTGAGGGCTTGGGTTTGAGCGCTTCGGCCAGCTCGTAGTCCCTCTCCTCCTCGTCCCCGTCCTCGTCAAAATCTTCGGCAGCGATGACGATGGAGGAGGTCGAGGGATCCCCGCCGTCGCCGGCCTCGATGACCAGGCTGGCGGTCTCCATCATCTCCTCGTCGAAGCGCTCCAGGTCGTCCTCGAAGTCCGAGTCGAAGCCCGCGCCGCTATCTGCGCTGCTGTCCCCGCCACTGTCCGCATCGAGATCCGTCTCGGTCTCATCGCCCGCCTGGACCGTGGTGGTGGCCTCCAGCGCCTCGACGACGTCGCTGGCGTTCGCCGCAGCCGGGCCCAGCGCGGCGTCGAGCCATTCGGGGATCGAGAAATCGTCATCTTCGTTGTCCTCGATCTGGATCTCCACGCTGGTGCTCGCGCCGGGCAGATCCTCGATCTCGGAGCCGGAGCTGAATGGCTGCCCTCCGCCCTCCGCTGCGCTCACCGCGATGGATTGCTCGAAATCGGCGCAGGCGGTGCGGTCGCTCACGTCCACCCGCCGCAGTCGCCCTTCGGCGATGAGCCTCCGCGACTCCGCCAGCACCAAGGAGGTGGGCCCGACGATGGTCACCTCGCCTTCGGCGTAGCGCTGGCCGAACTGGAAGCGGAACTCCCCCTGGGGGTAGAGCAGGGACTGCAGGGCGGCGGATCGGCCCCGTAGGAAGCCGAACTCCCCGTGGATCAGGTCCCCGTGCCTGGCGATGAGCGTGGCGTCCCGCTTCTCCCCGGTGAATTCCAGCGTCAGGCGCCCCGTCCAGTTGTCCTGGGACAGCCAGCCCAGCAGCTTGGCAGCCGGGAGCTTCTCGAGCCGCCCCTTGATGTGGTCCACCCCACGGTCCGTTTGCGCGAGTTCCCGGCGTTTGAGCACGTTCTCGACGCGGACGATCAGCTCGTCCATCGAGAACGGCTTGCGCAGGTAGTCTTCGGCGCCCATACGCAGCCCGCGGGCGGGTTCCCGGGGGTCGTTGCCGCCGCCCATGAAGATGAACGGTACCTGGCCGGCCTCCATGCCCAAAGAGCGGAGCACCATGCGGGCGCGGCTGAGCAGCTGGAAGCCGTCCATCCCCGGCAGGTCCACCTCGCTGAGGATGAGGTCGGGCTGCTCGTTCTGGAGGGAGCGGAGCGTATCCTCCGCGTCGGCCATCTTGATGACCCGCATGTCTCGCAGGCCCAGGGAAGCCTGGACCACATTCCGCACCTTGGGAATGGGATGGACGATGAGGATCGTGGTTTGTGCGTCGTAGTTCATTCGGCGGACATCTCGCCGATCCAAGATACCACTAATCGTGTGCAGGCCGGGGGTCATCCATCAGCGTCGGATGGAGCGGAGTTTGAGCCGTCCCTTGACCGCGTCGTAGCGGTACCGTTTGCCGCCCTCGGACAGGTCGACGCCCACGATCGTGGTCACTTCGCGCCGGTTCGCCAGCCGCTGCAGGGCCTTCATCGCGACGAGCTCCCGGTGCGGATCCCCATAGGGCGCCATCAGCGCGGTCTCCATGAATTGCCGGGAGACGGCCAGCGCTCGGCCGTCCCCATCGACGGCGACCTTGAGGGACATGAATTCACCGCTGCGGGTACGCACCTGGAACAGGTGATCCCCCGCCGCCAGGATCGACGCCTCGCCATCCATGCCCATGGCGACGCCGTCCACCCAGGCGCCCTCGATCTCGTCGTGGGGATCCTGCACGGACAGCTCCAGCTGGCTCCCGTCACGGTCCTCCCGAGCCGCCTCGTACAGGCGCGCGATCTCCGGCGGATAGCCCGGGTCGAACTCCCGATCGGGCGCCGTGGCGACCGCGGCGCGGAACTTGGTCCTCGCCACCGCCTCCTTGCCGGCCACGAAGGCCGCCACGCCACCGTAAAAATGGATCTCGTACAGCAGCTCGTGGGGCACGGGCTCGGCGGCGCACTCCAGGGCCAGCCAGGCTTCGCGGAACTTGAAGGCCGCGCGCTTGTCGTTGAGTTCGTCGGCGCTGCGCTTGCCCGCCTCCACCAGCTCACGGATCTCGCCGAGGCTGGTGGGCTCGCCCCCGCACGCCTTGACCCCCGCGTCCCCCACCACCCACAGGGGCGTGGGCGCGAAGAAGGGCACCTGGGACACGTGGAGCGTCTCGAGGCCGTCCCCCTGAGCCTTGATGAGCTTCCCGGCGTCCTCCCGGGCCTGCTTCGGGCTCTGCTTCTTCGCCGGCTCCGGCCCATAGATCAGCAGCTCGGTGGGGCCGGCGGCCCGAGCGGAGCCCGGCATCGCGCACACCATGGCAATCAGTGCCGCCGTCGCCAGGAGCCGTTCAGGAGCGAGCCGTGGAATCAATGGGTGGCCTCCAGTGCCAGAATATAGGCACCCGGGCCAAATCCGCACATCGGAACGCTGCCTTGCAGCTCGTAGCCGTCGTCCCCACCCACGTGGGTGTAGTCCGCCTCGTCCTCGACGGTGTACGCCCCGTCGCTGAGCAGCTCTCCGATGAGGTCGGCGTTGGCCCGCGCCTGGGCGGTGATCCACGCCACGAGGGTCTCGGCGTTGCCGGTGAGTGTGGCGTCCCCCAGCTCGTCGCCCATGCGGGCCATCGCCGAGGCCATCCGTAGGTCGATGACCACCCACTCCTGATCGTCGTACCAGGGGTGGGGGCTGGTGGTGCCGGTGCCGTCGTCGTTGCGCAGGAAGCCGGGGCTCCCGTTGCTCATCGCCAGGTGGGTCTGCAGGGCCAGCAGCGTCCCGCGGGCCAGGGATGAATCTGCACGGAAGACGCCAAGGTTGATGGCGTCGATGACCGACCCGTCGTAGGGGCCGCAGTACTCGCAGACCTCCTCGGGGGCGGAGGCCAGCACGGGGCACGCTTCCCCCCCGAAGGATTCCTCGAACACCGGGCCGTCGGCCAGGTTCAGCAGGCCACCGCGCAGGCGGGCCGCCGCGTCGTCGTAGCTGGTGTCACCGCTGAGTTCCCCGGCGATGCGCAGGCCGTTGACGGCGTGGATGCTGCTGTAGCTGAACCGCTTGCGGCCGTTGGGGAAGCAGTCCTCGATGTGCCGCTCCCAGATGGAGGAGTCGGGGACCAGCAGGTCCGTGTCCGGCTCGATGAGCTCCACCAGCGGGTCCGCCACGCCGGCCAGCACCGCCCCCAGTGTCTGATCCTCGAAGGCCTGATCCCCCGAAGCGTCCAGGTATTCACCGTAGGCCCACAGGAAGAGGCCGAAGTCATCCAGCTCCACGTTCGGGCCGGCGGGGGTGTTGTCCGGGCACCAGGCGTCGTCGCTCTCCTCGGTGCCGTCGCCGTAGTAGCGGCACGCGGAGATCAGGTAGTCGTCCAGGCCCAGGTAGGAGCCGTAATACCCGGCGTCGCCGTCGATCATGAACTGCAGGGCGTCCCGGGCCTCCTCCAGGTGGCCGGCGTGGGCCTGGGCGACGATGGCGTAGGCCGCGTCGCGGGGCCAGCTGATGTTCCAGCCCCCGGGGGGCAGGGACGCCAGGATCTGGCCGTACCCCGGCCCGGGCTCGCGCACCTGGCCCATCTTCAGCACGGCGGTGGACTGGCGGTAGACCGCCTCCTCGTCGGCGGAGAGCCCTGGGGGGGGCGTCTCCGCGGCGTGGTAGGTGTCCCAGAAGGCGATCTCGTCGGCCAGCAGCTGTTGGGGTGAGCGTCCGCCCACGAACCCATCGACCCGGTCGGCCAGCTCCGCCTCCCCCTCGCCGGCGCCACCGGCGCCCCCGCCCCCCCCCCCCCCCACCAAGCCCCCCCGCGCCCCCGGGCCCCCCGCCCCCGCCCCCAGCCCGCCCCCGCCCAGGCGTCGCCCCCCGGCGCCAGGGTGCCCCCGGCCATCGCCCACTGGAATCCGGCCGCCACGTCGTCCCCCGGGTGGAGTTCGTCGGTCAGGTCTGCACCAGCGGTGAGCAGGGCCCATGGGTTGTGGTCCGGGTCGGTGGCCGGCGCGGCGCTGTGGTGCGCCGGCGCCTCGATGGAGCGGTACAGCAGGCGGTCCGAGCCGCGGGTCTCCAGGATCGAGGAGCCGTCCAGCGCTGCGACGGCCTCCCCGTCGGCGTTGCCCTCGCCACCGGTGTGGAAGTTGAACAGGCCATAGAGGTCCACGTCCGCCGCCGCCCCACCGGTGTTGGTCACGTGGCCCAGCACCACCAGGGCGTAGGTCTCCCCGTGGAACGGTGCGAACAGGTAGGTCTCGATCTCCTGGTCTTCGACGGTCTGGACCAGGCGGATGATGCCGGTCCCGGGGACGTAAGCCGCCTCCTGCTCGGCCACCTCGCCCAGCCAAGTGCCCGCGCCGTCGTGGCGGATGCCCAGGTACAGGTCGTACAGCAGATCGCGGGTGTGGGTGGCCGGATCGGGCTGGCGCATCACGTGGTCGGTGAAGGTGATCAGGCGGTGGTGAGGGTCGTGGGTGCCGCTGGTGCCGTCGGCGAAGGTCACCGGTACGCCGTACAGGTCGATGGCGTAGGTCGCGCTGACGTAGCCGTTGGAGGTGGGCAGGGCGAAGAACGACCGCTGGGGATCGGGGGCCGCGGCCAGCGCCGGGAAGCCCACATCGCAGGCGTAGCCCAGGTCGTCGTCCAGATCGTCGTCGTCGGAGGAGTCGTCGTCCCCCGTGTCATCATCCGACGTGTCGTCGTCGTGGGTATCGTCGTCCGCCGGCGGGTCCCCGTCTCCGGTGGGGCATCCCGCCCAAACCAGGAGCCCCGCCAGCAGAATCGTCGCGCCGATCGTCGGTTGGATTTTCACCGTCATTTGTCCCCGTTCGTGGGCCGCGTTGCCGGAGCTCAATGTACCGCAACGGCCCTTCTGGAACAGGTGGGGGCGCGGTGGGGGGCCAAAAAAAGTTACAATCATTGCTCGCCCGCGTGTCGGGCCACGCTCGATGAGGAGGTACCCATGCATCGTCAGCTCCGCCTTTGGATGCTCCCGCTCGCCGCAATATTGACCCTCAATGCCTTGGATGCACGCGCGGCGGATGTGGGAGATCTGGTGATCACCGAGGTGATGCACGACTCCTTCATGGTGGACGACGCTTTTGGTGAGTGGTTCGAGATCACCAATACCACCGCAGACGCCATCGATCTGGACGGCTGGCTGGTGATGGATGTGGTGCACGGCGAGTCGTTCACCATCAGCGGGACCCTGCTCGTACCGGCCGGCGAGAACGCCGTGCTGGGGGTCGAGGACGACACGTTGCTCAATGGCGATGTGGCCGTCGATTACGTCTACCCGAGCAGCTTTGTGCTGGACAGCGGGATGGATCAGATCGCCCTGCTGGAAGGCGGCACGACCGTGGACTCGCTGCTGTACAACCTGGGCACGGGGAGCTGGCCGGACGCCATCGAGGGCGCCACCTTGGCCCTGTCCCCGGACAGCTACGATGCCGCGGACAACGACGACGGCGGCAACTGGTGCAGCACCCACCCCCACTGGACCTTCGGCGACGGCGATCAGGGGTCTCCTCAGGCCGACAACCCCGACTGCTGCTGGGACGAGGACGGCGACGGCGCGGATACCTGCGGTGACGACGGCTTCCCCGCCTCCGGTGACGAGGACTGCGATGACGCCGACCCGGATCGGTTCCCCGACAACCCCGAGGTCTGCGACGCCATCGACAACGACTGCGATCCCCTCACCGACGAGCTGGTGGACGGGGACGGCGACACCTATGCCCTGTGCGACAACGACTGCGACGACGCGGACGACACCATCCATCCGGCCGCGGAAGAGGTCTGCGACGGCATCGACAACGACTGCGATCCCCTCACCGACGAGCTCGTAGACGGGGACGTCGACTCCTACACCATCTGCGATGGCGACTGCCTCGAGGGTGATCCAAACATCCACCCTGCCGCGGTCGAGGCCTGCGACGGCATCGACAACGACTGCGATCTGTCGGTGGACGAGGACTTCGACGCCGACGCGGACACCTGGACCACCTGCGGCCCGGACGGCGTTCCCACCACGGGCGACGAGGACTGCGACGACACCAACCCCGCAGTCTATCCGGGCGCCCTGGAGATTTGCGACGGCCTGGACACCGACTGCGACGCCCTGACGGACGAGCTGGTGGACGGCGACGGCGACACCCACCCCGCCTGCGGCCTGGACGGCTTGCCCGGCACGGGCGACGAAGACTGCGACGACACGGACATCAACACCTTCACCGGCGCCCCCGAGATCTGCGACGGGGCCGATAACGATTGCGACGCCGTGGTTCCGGCCGACGAAGTGGACAACGACGGGGACACGTTCATGGAGTGCGACGACTGCGACGACGGCGACGTCACGGTCTACCCCGGCGCGCCCCAGGCCTGCGATCAGGTGATGGACAACGACTGCGACGGGGCCGACGACAGCAACGAGCTGGACGATGACGGCGACACCTTCACCGAATGCGACGGCGACTGCCACGACAACGACATCACCATCTACCCCGGCGCCGTCGAGCTCTGGAACGGCATCGACGACGACTGCCGCGCCACAGTGGACGACGCGGCGGACGTGGACGGGGACGGCTACGGCCCCTGCGACAACGACTGCGACGACGGCGACGCCACGGTCTACCCCGGCGCGCCCCAGGCCTGCGACCTGGTCCTCGACAACGACTGCGACGGCTTGACCGACGGCAATGACGTGGACGACGACGGCGACGGCATCTCCGAGTGCGACGGCGACTGCGACGACACGGACCCCACCGTCTTCCCCGGCGCCACCGAGGCCTGCAACGGCGTGGACGACGACTGCGACACGATCCTCCCCGCCGACGAGGAGGACGCCGACGGGGACGGCTACCGGGTGTGCGAGCTG
>CAZDDH010000340.1:0-7370 GCA_964504165.1 uncultured Rickettsiales bacterium
ATACCACTTTTCTCTTTATATATCAGTGACTTACGGATATTTCAGGGACGACTACCGAAGAAATCCGACCACCGATATCCTGTTCTGGGACTACAGGACTCTGTTCAGCATTTTGGGTCGGGGACTAGTTACATATCGAGGACGAAGCGCCGTAACTATCCGAAATCACAAGGGGTGGGTTCCGAGGATACCCGGATCATGTGGGGTCAACTGTCAAACCCGGGTTTCTTCGGTGTCTTCATTGTACAGGGTTGGTCCTCTCTGCCAAGTGGTCGGAGTCGGACCACTCGACAGTGCTCGACCCTACCGGGCGTGAACGGTTCACCTTCTCATCAGTGCTCTCGTCTTCTTGTTACGCAATATCAGGATTATCGCGGTCCCCGGGAAAACAGATACAATAATCACTATTGTTCCAAAAACGAAAATGGCCATTTTTGCTAACACACTGGCCCCAGACGCCATTCCGTCAGGTATTATCGAAGTTACCCATACAACCCACAAGCCACAAAATAGCATACTATAGACATTTGCAGCCCACATAATACCCTCCGCCAGAATAGCAGCTGTTTTTTTTAATCTCAGCATTCCAACGCCAGCAACTACGGCCAAGAGAGCGATAATTCCGAAAACAAGAAGAACCTCTAGCATATGTTCGAATAGAAATCCTATGCTAACGAGCAGGCGTTGGTCCTCTAAAATGTCGCTTATTTCACTCTCTAACTCCCGAAATATCTTATTCCAATATACAGCAGCAATTATTACAGTTAGCACAATCGCTGCTCCAAATCCAACATAGAGCCCGCCTATCGATCGAACAATGATTTTTCGATATGTATTCATCGATCGTTCTTCACACGAGGGCCTCACCACTATAACTCCTATATCACAACAATGGTGACAACAGCACCACCAATGCTACTACCACCATCGCAGCCCCCAATGTTCTATATATGATGCCTGCGGCGAAGCGCGCCTTTGCCTTTTCCCCTGTCTTGCGCAAAACGCTCTTATACAACAGGTGTCCCCACTGTCTATCGAATTCAAGAATCCTCTTCACAGGTGTAAAAAGCAGAAGGATCCCGAGAATCCCCATTGATGCCTCAACAACTAGATAGAGCACCTCTTCAACGGCGACCATGCAACCCACCATCCTTGGCCAATTTGCGTTTACACCTGGAGCGCACGCGCACATGAATTCCTCAGCCTTACAGCCATCAATACCCCCAAACATCTGTTTCCCAGCAATACTCAAACCCCCCATGAACCTCAACTTGCACACCAATTGCTAATCCTGGTTTAAAAGCGGCACCATTATAGCCGTCTCCAATAATCCCGTCCACCCCGACGCCAAATAGGCTACCTCCGGGAGTAACACTTAGCCCTCCAAGCATACTCGCGTTGTCAGCGCTCGTAATTGCAAATTCCAGACCTGTGCCAACCCAAAGGCCAACTCCCGGATGGACGTTTATGCATTTAAATTTCAGGCTTTCCGTACCATCCGTTGGAAATACTAGCATGTTCTTGACTGTGAGGCCGATGATGAGAGCGTGAAATCCACCCCAACGCCCAATAGACACCGTTCCGGGGTTATCGTCCTCATCTAAAACATCATCTGGATCATAGAGGTCTCCATCGTCGCTTGTTCCCTCATCATCTGTGTCGTCCACATCGGATGGCGGTCTCAATCCATTTGGAAAACCCTTATCTTCCGGAAGGCTGTAAGGGTTTTCCTCATCCATATCAGGCGGTTTATTCGCGTTTTCGAATATTTCATCTGCCGTATCAGGTACATACTCCTCAAGACCGCCATTCGGTACACCATCACCACCCTCACGTGGCGACTCGTAATCGTCCTCAGATCCATCGTCGTCATCATGAAGCGTAAAAGTGTCGTCCTCACCATCGCCGTCTTCATCTGACCAAGTGCCTCCTGTGATTTTTAGGCCAGTAGGATCCATCCACGTCATTGGATTATTCTGAACATAGGCGAACCGATTCCACCCCTGGGTGTCCCCGGACCGTGAGATCAGCGGATCAGGCGAAACGAAATGTCGTGAATCAGAATCATAATATCTCGCATTGAAATACTCCAGTCCGATCTCCCCCTCCCCATCGTGTTCTTGCCCCGTGAATCGGATCGTCTGCTGGTCGCTAAGAATGCCTGGGTCAGTCTCCCGGCCAAATGGCGTGTGCCGTACGCGTCGGTCGGGCATTGGATTGCCGTTGATGTCCGTGACCTCGTTTGGCGTGCCTCGTAGGTCCTGGTGGATGAACTCCGTCAAGAGGGGATCGTTGTCCCGCACGGTGGCCAGCAACTTGCCAAAGCCGAAGACGTGCTTGACGTGGGTGGTCGTGCCATTGGCCACCTGCTGCTCGTAGAGCTTGCCCACGTAGGCAGTGTACAGAGGATTGCCGCCCTGTCCACCGATCTTCTTCTTGAGGATGCGCTGGCCGGTGTGGTCGTAACGGAAGGCGTAGATTCGCTTGTTCGGACCCCTGACATGGTGCAGCCGGCCGTCATCCGTGAAATCGTAGTCCCAGCGATCGGCGCCTCGCCGCTTGGTGGCGACGTTGCCGTCGGCGTCGTAACTCCAGGTGGTGGGATCGGCGTAGACGTTGCTTTCCATACGCACCGGAGCATGGGGTTTGTCTAGGGAATAGGCGTAGGTCTCGTCGTACGGCCCGCTGGGCCCCACCTGGGTGAGGTTGCCGATCTTGTCGTAGGAGTAGTCGATAACTCCATAGCTGCCGCTGGCTTGTTGCAGGCGGTTCAGGCCGTCATAGGTGAAATCCTGGGTCATGGATTCCCAGTCGTTGGCGTTGTACTCGCTGTCGATAATGCCGCTGACGTTGCCGTCAGCGGAGTAGCTGTATTGCAGATCCTGGAACGGACCGCCTCCATAGGCTGACACGATGCGATCGATGCGGAAGGTATCGGAATCGTAGGACCAGTTGGTCGAAACGCCGTTTTCATACTCCAACTCGTTGATCTGCCCCACCTCGTTATACTGCATCCACGAATCGCTGGCCCGGGCATAGGTGAAGTTCGCGTTATCCTCGTAGACCTCCTCGAGCATACCCGCGTCGTTGTAGCCGTAGGCCACGGCACCTTGACCATTGGGGTACTCCAGGCGGGTCAGCTGGCCGGCGAGGTTGTACTGCGCAGCCAGGGTGTGGGCGTTGCCTCCGTTGACGCCCCGCTGGTGCCGTTCCAGGTCCGTGGCCCGGCCCCACAGGTCGTAGTAGTACAGGTCCGTGACGACCGCGTTCGGGGCCAGGCCGTCGAAGCTCTCGGTGAACGTGAGCTGCCCCACGTCGCCGCCGGTGCCGCTGCCGTCGTACTCGAACACCGTGTAGTTGACGTGGGCCGGATCCGGGTTGGACTGGCGCTTCTCGATGGTGCGGCCCAGTTCGTCGTGCTCGTAGTCGATGATCGCGCCCGATTCCTTGAGGACCTGCGCGATGCCCTGGTAGCCCCACACGTGCTCGACCAGGCCGGCGGCGGGATCGTCCAGCAGCACACGGCGGTCCAGGGAGTCGTAGTCGATGAGGGTGTGGTTGCCGTTGCTGTCCGCAGTGTCCACCAGGCGGCCCAGGAAGTCGTAGTCGTACTGCTGGGTCGACTCGATAAAATTGCCGTCGGCCTGGCGGGCGAGCACGGTGCGGCCGAAGAGGTCCCGCTCGTGGCGGGCCCAGTCGCCCACCGGGTCGACGCTTTCGACGTTGAGGTAGTCGTAGTACCGGCGCCACTGGGCGCCGTCGGGCTGGATCACGTGGGTCGTGCGCCCCACCTGGTCGTACTGGTACTCGGTCCACGGGTGGGCCGTCAGATCCGGTGCGACGAAGTCCAGGCCGCTGCCGAAGTAGGGGTTGGAGCGCTTGAAGAGGCGTCCCCACTGGTACTCGACCTCAGCGACCCGGGCCGTCTCGGCCGCCTCGGTGCTGTTGCGCACCTGGCGGGTGCGGCCGAAGCCGTCGAAGTAAATCGCCCGCTCCACGGCCCGGCCGGAATCGAAGTAGTCGCGGACGCGCACCGCGTTGGCCACGTTGGCGCTGGAGTCATAGCCCAGGAAATCGTAGCTGGCCTCCCGCAGCGTCTCGGTGATGGCGGGATTGTCGGCTGCCGATGACAGCACGCGGATGGTACGGCCGAGGCCATCGTGCCAGTAGTAGAACATCCGCTCGTTGGGGAGCTTTTCTTCGAGCACGACCCCCAGGGCCGTGTCGATCTTGCGGTTGTACTGCAGGGTGAGCGGGGCGGTCTTGCCCTCGGCAACGTCGGTGGACCAGCCGTCGACGTACGTGGTGCTGGCGTCCCAGCTCACCGCGATGTCGTGGAAGACGTCCAACTCCAGTTCCCGGCTGACCGACGACAGGGCCTGGTCGGGGGCGGCGTACTGGTACCGCGTGCGGATCAGGTCGCCGGTGGTGTCCAGCAGGACGCCGCGTTCGGTGACCAGGCCGTGGTCCGGCGGTGTGGAGGGGTCGGCGTGGCCGTCGTAGAGGATCTGCACGAACTTGGCCGGGTTGGCGTAGTCGCCGCCACCGGGCAATCCAACCGAGTAGATGCGGACCTCGCTCGGGGTACGCAGGATGTGCGCCGCGGTATTGACAGTGTAGTCGATGGCCGTGGTGACGTTGTCGTCGCCGGTGGACGTGTCACCGCGTTCGTCGACCACGGTGACGTTGAAGTAGGGGTCGTAGGAGTAGTACCGCTCGCGGTTCATGGCATTCACGGTGCCGAAGCTCTCGCGGATGGTTCTGTACTGATAGCCTGCGGTCACGGCGTTTGCCGAACCACGGTATACGCCGCCGCCATACCGATCGTGCGTATCCCAGGTGATCGTCGAGCCGCGAAGGCCCACGAACCACGAACCGTATTGATTGCCAAAGGTCCCGATCTCCCGATGCCAGGGCCGACCGGCCAGCTGCCAGGTGTCGGCGACGCCGTTGTCGGCGACGCCGTCCCCTTGATGGTACTCGGTATGGGTCGCGTATCCCGCGCTGTTCACCGAGTAGGTCTCCCGGAAGCCGGCAAAGCGGCGGGTTTCGGGGGAGAACCAGCCGTCGAGGTAGCTGTAGCGCGCCCACGACTCCGCCGGCGCCGCGCGGTAGTCGTAGGGCTCGAAGGTCGCCTCGTCGGAGTGATAGCGCACCTCGTGCAGCAGCTCCCGGCTGGAACCGGCTTCGGGGTTGTCGAACTCCACGGACGGCTTGGTGCAATACACGACGGTGGAGCCCAACTCGCTCTGGGCATAGAGCATCGCGTCGGCCTTGAGTCCCTTGGTGGAGTAGCTGTCGTTCCAGTCCCACCAGTCCGTGCCCGGATTGTTCAGCGGCATGTCGTTACAGCGATTGGAAGAACCAAACTGGTTGACATAGATGGAGCTGCTGCCGCAGTAGATGTCGTCTAGGCCGTCGCCGTTGAGGTCCTGGGAAAAGCAGGCGTTCGTTTCTTCGGTGTCTTCATTGTACAGGGTTGGACCACTCTGCCAGGTGGTCGGAGTCGCCTCGAAGCTCGTACCCGTGGACCAGTAGACGTAGTGATGCGCCTGCCAGTTGACGTCCATGATCCCGACGTACATGTCGGCCATGCCGTCGCCGTTGAAATCGCCGATCATGGCGCCCTCGTCGAACAACTCGGCCGGGATGGTCAGGGACCAACTTTGATCATGGTACCAACGAGCGGCGGAGCGATTGTTGCCGGTGTTGATCTGAATCGTTGGCTGGCCGACAGGCCCGAGGCTCAACACATCGGTCAGGCCATCGCCGTTGAAATCCGCGTATCGGCTTTCACCGATCTCCCCCAAGTCGGGGGCGACGTTGGACTCGATCTGTCGGAAGTTGTCAGCTTCGTTGTACCAGATGCGGTTGAGTTCGACGAAGTAGTTCCCGCCGACGTCCTCGCCCAGGAAGTCGGTGAGGCCGTCCCCGTCCACGTCGACAGGTGGGGTGGCATCTCCGCCAGTCTTGACCCACTCAATAAAATACGGCAGATCAATATCCGGGGGATCAGCCACGTCATCCACGAACGTCTGACCGTCCGAAAAGTAGACGCCCACCGAGTTGACCAGGTCCGCCAACCCATCCCCGTTCATGTCGAGCAACATGCCGCCAATATACTCGACGTCGCCGTTGATCTCGTACCAGACGAACTCCGACTGGAGCCCTAGGGGAAGAATCCAGCCCGGGTCCTCGGTGAAAGTCCCGTCCCCATCGTTGAGGTAGACGCCCTGTCGGCGTTCGTGATCGGCGCAATAGGGGTCCATCGCACAGTCTGCGGGGTAGTTGAGCTGGTTCAACACCGCGTCCGGCAACCCGTCCCCGTTCACGTCGCCGAACCGCACACCCCGATCCTGGAGGGTGCCATCGTACCAGGGCATCCCCGTGACGGTGTCGAACCACTGGGACGAATGCTCGTTGTAGGTGAAGGACCGCGTCGGTGCATGTGTCCCGTCACTGGCGACCTCCTCCACGAAGTTCAAGCGGGCACGCTGGCTAGCTGTGGTGTCGTAGTACAAGTTGTACTCCCGCACCAGCTGATCATCGTGCAGCACAGCAATGCCGTCGATGAGGAACTGCGTGGTGATGGGGCTGCCCGAGCCGTTGCGGTAGTTGTTGATGATATCCGTGCGTGGTCGTGTCGCGACGTCGAACTCGATGCGGTTGCGGGTGTCGCCGGCGTTGGGGCTCTCGGTGTAGTAGATGCGATCTGGGTAGCGCTGCATGCCGTCGGCCCAGTAGCGGTAGAGGATGCGATGGCCCAGGGTGTTCTCGACTCTTTCGACGAGCCAGGCGTAGGTGCCTTCGGCGTGGTTAATCCGGCTGTCTGGTGCCATCGCACCACCGGGGCTGTCAGGGTAGTTCCACGGATAGTCCTGACCAAATATATACTTCGTGCCGTAGCTGTCCGTCACCGACCAGTAATCCAGCGCATCGTTGTACTCGAACTTGATGTACGACGTGGAGTTCTGCTGGTAGTAGGTCCCCAGGTCGTTTGGGTCCTCGACGAGTGTGCCACTCTCGCCAGAGGGCATGGTGTACACGAATACGTCACTGACGCCGTCGTACTCGGGGAGGCCCAGCCGGGTGTCCCGGCGGATGGATCCCAGATTCATCGACCAGCCGACGCCGTACATGCCGTTGCCGCCCGAGCTGTTGTACTGCAACTGGAGATGGGGAGTCATGCCCGCGCGCCCGGGGGGCATCTGGATCGAAATCGATCGTTCGGATGCGGTCGCGGTGACCATGCCGAAGACTGCGGCCATGAAAGCCACGAGGGGAAGATAGTTGTTGGTTCGAATGCCGCTCATCACCCACTCGTTCCGGATCCACGGAACCGCATGATATCACAAAGAAAATGTAAGCGA
>CAZDDH010000341.1:0-7352 GCA_964504165.1 uncultured Rickettsiales bacterium
CGACGCCGGGGTTAACCGGGCGACGCTCTTACACCACTGCTTGGGACGCTACCCAGATCGTCTTGCCCTCGATCTTCATGTGGGTGCTCGCTTTATCGCTCAGTTTGATTGCTTACGTTGCTCTCGATGGCATCTTGAACACGTTGTTCCTGATGGCTAGTCCCGATGCTGCTGTACAGGCGTTGCAGCACGGAGTGGCCCCCCTCAACAACCCATTTTTCCGAGAGCGACCTGGAATCCATCAACTGCATCGGCTCTGTATTCCCTGGTCATCTCTCTTGCACGGACACGTTCACCTACGAATCGATGGCCTCTGTCCATTCCTCCCAGGTCACAGTCCAGAATCCGTTCACAAGGGGAGCACGGACAAGCATCAAGACAAGACGATCCCATTCCTCTCGATGTTTCTTGAGGATCTCAATCACGGCTGGTACGTCACTAACAGCACTCTCTTTGACGCCGGGAGCTGCCCATTCCTCATGACCAAGAGCAGCAGCATATCGATCAATGTCGGGCATTGACCCAGGTGGTGGCAGCCGAATCAGGTTTGGACCATCGGGAAGACCGAACGTCCCTCGGTCGATCTCGTAGACGTACCAGACGTCTGCAACTGGTCCTGCGAGTGCTGTCAGGGCATCGTTCCTCTTGGAGAAAGGAGATGCGGGGTAAACTCCTCCGGAACCAGATTTGCTCACGTTCATGTGAAGCCACTGCTCCCCGAGTGCCCAGGCAACGATGGCGTGCGCTGCTTCATGCTTGCAGGCCTGAATGTCATACCACTTCATTTCATGGATCATCGCAGGTACCTCTCTTCATGTGCATGGACCGGTGTGGTTCCGGACCTCAATGCTATCTTCTCCCATCGTTACTCCAGCGATGCGTAGCTGGCGTTTTCGACAGGGTGTTATTGATTCTGCTGGTTGCCTCCTTCTCTTAGAATACGCAGCGGTTCCTGAATCCATACCCCCCTGTTCATGCTCTCTCTCCGATTCGACCCAAGACATCCTCAGAAGAGCCACCGCTGTCATCTCGAACTAGGCAGCACCCTTCACACCGACTCCAATCTCCCAGCAGAGGTGAGCCTAAGCAACAGCGGGTCGTGTCGGCTTTCCTCCTGACGGACCCTCCGGTGTGGCTCGAAGACGGATACCGGTCAGAGAAGTGACTCAACGTAGAATTCGCGGAAGGAAAACTCGATGGGCGTCGCAGTCTGGTCGATGAGGGCCAGGTGGAATCCCTGTGACAAATCTCCATTACCCATCGAAGCGTCGATGAAGAGAACCGTAACGGTCACGACATCACCATCATCGTGAACGCCACAGATCTCGACATGAGCGCATCCGCCGCAGGGTTTCCAGAAGAAGGTTGCCAGAATCTGGCTGGACTCCAGATCCACTGGGCAGGGAAGATGCCGTTCCATGTAGTGGTCTTCGAGAAACGCATCCAGCTCTTGTTGTGAACTGAGTACGGCCCCCACCGGCCAATCCTCGTCGGAGGGGCCCTCCCAGCCAGACAATTCTCCATCCATCATGGATTGATCACAGACTAGGGTTTCGTAGGGTACCGCTTGGCCCAACCCTTGGAGGTCAAGATCACCGCAGTCGGGAATCCCGCCATCGGTGTCGTCATCGTCCACCTGGACGTCATCGTCGTCATCTCCCGTCGGACATCCGACCAGGACGAGCAGTATTGCCAGCAAGGTGGTGACGCTCCAGGCGCTCATTGGACTCCCTCCGGTTCCAAGGTACCACGGGGTGGTTGAGGTGCTGGCGGGCTTCAGGGTGCCCGGTACCTCTCAAAGGTGGATAACCGACGGCCGATGTCGCCCTCGCCGTGATGGCGCTCGTCTCTCTTTGGTGGCTTTCTGTAGCCGTCGGATGGTGCGGCAGGGTACCGGCCTCGATGTCGCTCAGACGGAGGGCTGCGGGCAGCCACGGAGGTCTCAGTGGGTGTTCAAGCTCAACGACCTCGGACGTCGCGGTATCGCCTACGGAGCACGGCCAGCACCAGTATCGGCAGCCAGGCAATCGTAGCTGTCGTTGGCTCGCCTGAAGAGTCGCAGGAACAGTCCCTGCCCATGCACTGCTCCGGCTTCTCCCACTCTTCCTCCGGATCTTCCCCGGGTTCCGTGTTCAACGTCCAATTCAGCTTCATCGAGTCGGACAGGTCCCCATAGCTCACCCTGAGTAGTGCGGTCCTCTCTCCGTAGGACTTCGAGGGCGGTAGGCAGTTGTCAGAGAGGATGGTGTAGTCAGCGCCAGGGAGCATGTATCCCCCGAGATATTCGTTGAACGGCCCTGGATAGACAGACAACGTCCCATTGCCGACCGCCCACTCGACGGGGACGCCGTAGACAGGGCGTTCCTCGGTGTCCCGGAAGATGGCCCTCGCTCCTTCTGGATAGCTCAATGCAATCCCGGTCTCTTCGTCGTCACCCTGCGTGTTGAATGCGGTAACCAATTCGACTGAGGCAAGGGTGTCTTCCCCCACGCCGACCAACGTCGCAGCGTCCCATGTCCTGTCACCCACCGTCAGCTCAAGGATTGCTTCCGCCCCATCCTCCAACGTCAGGCTGAGCCAGCCCTTGTCCACCAACTCGGTGATCTCGAACGAGCCATGGACCGCCCGCAAGGACGCGTTACCATCCGCACCGTTCCAGGCCACCCATCCGTTGGTTGTCGAATCCCAGAGGACGACCAGGAAGATCACTTCAACATTCGCCAGCACCTGGTACGGCTCGCCTTCTGGGTGGAACAGGTCGTCGGGGAACTCTTCCCCCGGTGCCGGATCCAGAACACCAGCAGCGTAGTCGTCCGCCCACTGGTAGACCAACACACGAGCGACATCTACCGCGACCACGTCGAACGAGACCCAGTCGGCTATGGGCAGGTACCCATCATCGTTCGCATCGCACAGGATGGGGTCCATATTCCAGGTCAGCTCTCCCGGGCCATCGGTTTGTAGACACAGTGATTCGTCGTCTTGGACGACCGCCCCTGGGCCATCAGCGGTGTGCTCGAAGCAGTCCAGCAACAACGAGGTGCTATCGGTGTCTTCCGGGCACTCCCCTCGGCAGTCTGGATCCGGGCAGATGATCGACCCCTCCAGGATCGCCGTGTCGTTGCCAATCCCCGCCGAACCGCCGATCACCAGCCCGGGATCCGTGAACTCCCACTGTTCCTCCTCGGACCAGAAGGTGGCGGTTTTACACCCCGCGAGGGCCAGGAAGGAAGCGACAAGTGGCACGATGCAGATGGTCTTTCGCATCATAGGATTCCCCTCAGACTTGGTGGGGTGCGCACCCCGCCGCCTATCACATTGTCGCGGAGTGCAAGGGTGCGGTACAGGGTATTGATTTGCTCGAATACTGGATCCGTGGTGGTCGCTCTGAATTCGCCATAGGAGCCCTGTTCACTCCCCACAGGGCGGATCCTCCGCCTCCATCTCTTTGTTGCAGTTGATCTTCCGCCCGTACCAGACGTCATGGGTCCTCACGCCGCAGAACTCGTTGATGTCGCTGTAGGCGTGGACAGCGACCAGCTTGGTTGAAGTAGTACGCCTCCCCGGTCCATCCCACAGGCTGTCCCAGGACGGCGTACCCGCACAGGTAGTCGGCGTCGGCATCGCAGTCCTCGACCATCAGATCCTCGTAGGTCGGGCACTCTGACTCAGAGTACCACTTTGCTCGTTCCTACTGGAATTGGCTCCCATCATGAAAGGACGAGATTATTTATTAGTGCCGGACACTTCCTCCTCCTCCTCCTTGTTGCTTGATGTAGTTTCATTTTGAAACTCTCGCTTCTCAATAGCGTCCACTGATTCCCCATTAATCAATGACACAACCAGCGTTCCGAAATCCGGGCCAGTATCGTATTTTTTGGGAAAATAGAAGACTACTTCAGTTTCATCTAGGCATACGGTAATCAGGGCATAATCCGGAATAGTCCCATCTGGCTGAGTTACGCTCTCCATGCGTGTGATATGAATTTTTTTTGGTAAGGGCGGCAATTTTTTTCTCAACCACACAAGAAATAGGGATTCTGCGCTGTCAGGGTTGTTTAGTCGATTATTGATGTGCTCATTGCACACATTTTCTTCTGTGAACAAACCTTCATCGTCTATTTGCGAATTGCATAGATATGTCTGAAACCTGACTTCATCTTCCCTTTGAAGACCGTAAAATTTGTAATAATCCGCTATTGTAGGCGCCTCATTCTCGCCCAGGACGGCCGATACAAAGCTGTTGATCTCATCCATTGCACTCTGCTCACTCGGTGCCGCCGCGCACTCCATGCATTGAATAGAGATGCCAGATAATGTCACTAGCATTGCTAGTAGTGATATCTTGTGTTTATTGTCCATTTATTTCTTTTCTCCAATTCCGGTATCTATCACCCACAGTTTGTCGAAATTTCCATTCTTGAGTTTTTGGTAAAGTTCGGAGGTGTCGGGATCTGTTACACCAACGCAACCCTCAGTTCCAGCCGTACCCCCATCCGGGTGCATACCCAGTTGCCCACCTTGCTGTCCTCTATCAGTTGGAAATAGTGGGGTCAGCGGCACCCACCAGCAGTTGCCACTGTCGTCACAAAAACTTCTGTTTGCTGGTATATTCGCTATCGCAGTCGGCGTTCCTACGTCATATTGACCTTGAGGCAAGGCACCTTTTTTGTGTGGCCCGCTAACAGCCTCAATCGTCTCTGTTACTATTCCATTTTCATCGGTCAAAGAATAACGATTTGTGTGTCTATCGAAGATAATATCATCCAAACCCTGTGGATCGATGAAATTGATCGGGTCGTTGTGCACGTACATATAGAGGTTCGCCTGCCCTCCGGCAAACAAGATTGGATCCTTCGCAGTCCACCGCCCGGAAGCCGGTTCATAGTCCCGACACCCAAACCTGACGAGCCCAGTGATCTCATCTGGGATCCCCCCCGCAAATCCAACATCCAGCTGGAATCCAGGGTCGCTGTCCTGACTGACAGCGCCCCAGCTGTCGTACTCCATCGCCTTCACGACGGTGCCCGCAGCATCGGTCACGACCCTGGGCGTGCCGACATGGTCGGTGGCAACGTAGTACCAGTCTGCGCTGTCGTACGTCTGCCCCCGCTGGAAAGCGGACAGCTGGGCGTTGTTGCCGTAGTAGTAGAGCGTCTTCACGCCATCCGAGTCCGTCGTGGCCGTGAGCTGGAACGGATGATTCGGGTTGCCGTAGAGGTACTGGGTGGTCCCCTCGTCGTCTGTTCGGGTTACCCGTCGGCCGATGCCGTCATAGGTGTAGTTGACGACGTCCAAACCTACCGTGGCCTGCAGCAGCTCACCGCGGGTGCTGTACTCGAACGCGTCCGTTCCCCTCTGATAGAGGAATCCATCGTCGTCAAACTGGTAGGCGACGCCGTCGAGGCTGACTAGCCGGTCCTGGTTGTCATAGGTGGCGGACAGGGAGGTTCGGTTACCGTTGTCGTCATAGCTGTAGGACTCGAAGGGCTGACCATCACGTAGGACATCGGTCAGCTGGCCGTCCAGGTCGTAGGTGTAGTCGAAGACGTGGGTGTTGGCGCCCTCTGTGGTCTCGGTCTTCTGCTCGATACGACCCGCGGCGTCGTATAGCAACTCCATGCTGTAGACCTCGCTGCCGTCCACGGTGTGCACGCGGTCGGACATCCAGCCCAGGGAGTTGTAGCCATAGGTGACATCGGAGTCGGCGTCGTACTGGGCGTCCACGGCACCGGCGGGTCCGTTGCGGGTCAGCGTGAACGGCCCGTAACCGGTGAGCAGGCCGTCGTCGTCCCGCGTGAAGGGGATCTCGACGGTATCCGCGCCCGTGGTGAGGGCTACGTCCGTGACGGCGAAGTCCTCATCGTAGGTGTACGCAAACGTCCCCTCGGCCGGGCCGGCCCACGCTACTTCGGTGACGAGGGAGCCGTCGTACTCGAAGGACAGGGACTGGGGATCCCCGTTGGTCGGAGTAGCGGTGAGGTTGTTGATTCGGAGTGTCGCATCGTCGTAGCTGAGGGCAACGGATGCCTCGTCGTAGACGACATCGGTCAGGCGTCCGCCATCGACCTCTCGTGTGTACGTGATCATCCGCCCGCTGGGCAGGGTGACAAGCGCCAGGTCGCGGTCGAAGTCGTAGGAGTTGAGGTAATCACCCACGCTCCCTGGCGGGGTGTAACTCTCGTCAAACTCCAGCACCGTATAACCCAGGTCGTGCACGTCGCCACTGGGCATGGTGATAGTTGCCAGGTTCCCACTGGCGTCGTATGTGTAGCCGTAGACGCGGCCCGAAGGCAGCGTTGTCTGGATGACGCGGTCGGCAGAATCGTAGGCCCAGATGGTCTCGTTGCCCAGAGCGTCGGTGACCGACTCAGGGCGCAGTTGGGCGTCGTAGGTGTAACTCCAGGCCAGGTTCTCCTGGGCGATCTCCTCGGGGTTACCGTGGAGGTCGTATGTGATGGTGACCGGCGAAACGGCCGGGTCGATGTCCACCTCGATAGGCCTGCCCTGGTCGTCCACGTACACCAGGGTCTCCCGGCCCTCGGGAGTGACGGACGTCCACAGCTGGCTGGCCGCGTCGAAGGTCTCGATGTACACGTCGCCGTTGATCGTGGTGGTGGAGGTCATCCACTCCAGACTCAGTGGGTCGTAAGGATCGGTGAGGCTCACCTCGTCCTCGGTGGACATGGTGGCGCAGGTGCCGCCGGGGGTACAGACGGTAGCCTCCTCGATGGTGGGGGCGAGCATCATCCATCGGGGATCGGGGGCCTGGCTGGCCGTGATGGTCATGCCGTCGGCCTGGCTGAGTTCGATGCGGCCGTCCGGGTACTCAATGCGCTCGTTGGTGGCCCCGGCCGGGGAGGTGCTCGACATTATTCAGATTCCTGCTTTCCTCTGCCGCCAAACCGATCTGCTCGGCGCCGCCGGGCGCACCGGAAAATGCGTCAACATCAAGAAGGGGCAATTCATGGCTCCGGAACAGATGAACGACGCGGTGGCCAAGGTCTTGGCCACTGGCAATGAAAAGGTGCTGCTGACTGAGCGGGGGTCTTGTTTTGGGTACGGCCGACTAGTCAGCGACATGTCAGCTATCGCGGTTATGCAGGAGTTCGCCCCGGTGGCGTTCGATGTGACCCATAGCACTCAGCAGCCCGGCGCGACGGGTAGCGGCTCGGGGGGGCAGCCTGAATTCGCTCCGCTGTTGGCTCGGGCCGCCGTTGCAGCCGGGGCCGACGGCTTGTTCATCGAGACCCATCCCGAGCCGGCCAAATCCAAGTGCGACGCGACCACCATGTTGCCGTTGGATAGGCTCGAAGCCGTGGTCAGCGAATGTGTCGGTATCCGTAAGATAG
>CAZDDH010000342.1:0-7349 GCA_964504165.1 uncultured Rickettsiales bacterium
AGAATTGGGGAGATGTAATTGTCGCCACTGGAGAGATGAACTTGACGCTGGGCACAGGTTGCTTCATGCGAGATCGTGGGGTTCGAAGAGCAGGGAGAGCTGTCGTACGCGCGTCTAACGGGTTCTCGTGAGGATCTCGAATCGGTAGCCGACGCCTTCTACCAGCGCATCTGGGAGGCCGCCGAGGACGACCACAAGGCTCGCGAGGGGCAACTCACTCAAGCGCTGGTCAGCGTGTCCAGGGCCATCGCAGCTCCGGTCATCCGCGAGGGCCTGTCAGGGCTGCACGACCACCTCGACCGAATCGAACTTCGCCTCCCCTCCGACGACGTCATCGAGATGAACGAGGATCTGGCCGCCAAGCACATCGACAAAAAGGACAAGGCGCTGGTCCGCACCTGGGGAAACAAGGTCGTCAGGGCAACGGGGAACGCCGTTGTGAAGCGAGCCCTGAAGGAGGGCGGCAATGAGGTCGTGGAGTTGCTGGAAGGTACCTTCGAAGGGGACGAGGACTGACAACGGCTTCGGCATCGAGGCTTGAGCTGCGCCGCACGCCAAGGCTACTGGTAGGCCAGTTCGCTGGGTAAGGACTCGCAGCCCGCACGTATGGTGCCGTTTAGGAAGTTGGCGTTCTCCACGGTTTCGATGGTCCAGGCGGCGTATTTCTTGTTGACGTTCAAGCTGTGCACGTTGCGTTGGCCGTTCCATATGCTGTGCAGGCCGACTTCATCTTTCTTGAACGCGGACCGCAGATTGCGCATGCCGAAGTCCGACGGCTCGTCATACCAAGTCCAGTAGGCCCCCCCCCTCCCAGGTAGGCTTCCCGTGCTCCCCTGCAAAGGCGTCCCGGAGTTCCTTGAAAGCGTCCGGCGTGCGGTGCTTGGCTGGGAAGTTGATCAGAATCTGTCTCAACTTCCCGGCGTCGTCGAATTGGTAGAAAGTCTCTACCGACTTTTCTAGTACGGTGCGGTCGTAGGCCAGTTCCGCAATAAACATTGGATTCTGTTTCTTGACGGGCTCCCCCTCGATTTCTTTGACCTGAGCCACCGTCATCCCAAGGGATACATCACCCCAGTCGGGCGGCGGTGGCTCCGCTGGGGTAGCTGGCTCCAGCGGGATGGCTGGTTCTGGCGGTGTCGGACTGGTCGTGGGCGCCCCACAGCAGCACCCGGTAATCAGCAGGGCGAGGCCGCACAATACGAGGCCATATAAGGCAACGGTGAACGTCGGGCGCATGGTATCCCCCTCCAAGCCAAGAGAGTACCACACGGCCTTTGGCGACTGCTTATCGGCCCGATAGACGGTCCAGCCACAACTATGACGAATTCGTCCAGACCACCGCCAGCCGTCCAGCTCACATCTGCACCTCCAGCAGAACCTCGACGGACTCATCATCGACGAGAACCCTTCACCCTTCCGTCAAGCTCTCCTCCTCGATAAGCTGCCGGTGACCGTCCGTCATGTTTGCGGGCTGGGGGATCCATGCAGCTGTTCAAGACCACATCGTCAATCGTCCCAATGATCGCCATGCTCATCCTCGTGGGTTGCCCCCAGTCGGACCTCTACGATTTCGACGGGGACGGCGACCCTGATTCCACGGACTGTGAGCCGGAAGACCCGACCATCTACACGGGCGCAGAGGAGCTGTGCACCGGAGGCATCGACGAGGACTGCGACGGCTTGATCGACGACGATGACCCCGATTGCATGGACCTCGATGGGGACGGCTTCACGGCCGCGAAGGACTGCAACGACAACGACCCTGCCATCAACCCGGATGCTGCCGAAGACTGCGACGATGGTGTGGACAACGACTGCGACGACCTGATCGATGGTGCTGACCCGGACTGCCAAGGCGACGACGACGATGACGATGATTCCTCGGACGACGACGATGATACGTCCGATGATGATGATGATGCGTCCGACGACGATGACGACGATGACACCACGGGGGAAGATGCCGACGGCGACGGTTGGACGGTGGCCGATGGCGACTGCGATGACACCGATGCGTCGGTGAACCCCGGCGCCAGTGAGGTCTGTAACGATTGGATCGACAACAACTGCGACGGCACGTCCAACGGTTGTGAGCTGTCCGGGACCATCAGCTTGGCGAACGCGGACGCGAAACTCGTCGGGGAGTCCTCAGGGGATGCAGCTGGATTCGACGTCGCCTTCGCTGGGGACACGGACCTCGACGGCAGCAGCGAGATCCTCGTCGGCGCGGTGCTCGTGGGGAACAATTCGGGCGCGGTCTACTTGGTCTCGGGGGCACCCTCAGGGACCACGTCCTTGTCCACGTCGGCCGCCAAGATCACGGGCGACTCAAACACCATGCTTGGCGCCATGGTCGATTCCGCGGGCGATGTCGATGCCGATGGCCGAGCGGACTTGCTTGTGAGTGCGGGCACCATCTACGGCCACGTTTACTTCCACACGAGCCCGGTCAGCGGAACGGTCGGGGCCTATCCCGGAGACGGCGATTTCGTGGGCGACGCGAACGACAGCGCATATCGCGTTACGGGTGTGGGCGATGTGTCGGGTGACGGTACACCAGATGTTCTCGTTGGGGCCTACGGCTCATACGCTGGCGATACTTGCGCGGGCGCTGCATATCTCTTCAACGGTCCCCTGGGCAGCTATGTGACTCCCGCGAGCGCAGACGCTGTATTGCTTGGGGAGGCGGCGTACCAGTACGCAGGCGAGTCGGTTGCTGGTGCCGGAGATGTGGATGGCGACGGCCTTGCTGACATCCTCGTAGGAGCGCCCCAGGCGGGCGTTGGTACCGTCTACCTTCTCCGCGCACCCATCAGCGGGACCATCGACCTGGGGCTGTCTGACGCGCGACTGGTAGGCGAGGGAATTGCGGACACCGGGAGATCGTTGGATGGAGGCCAGGACATGGACGGGGACATGCTCCCGGATGTTCTCATCGGTGCTCCCGGTAGCGACCTCGGTGGTCAGAACAGCGGCGTCGCGTACATCGTCAGCGGACTGGCCCTGGGTGATGTGGACCTGGGTACCTCGTACGTCCGGCTCATCGGCGGCGCTGCAGGATCGCAAGTGGGTGAATCCGTGGCCTTCGCTGGGGACGTCAATGGGGACGGGTATGGCGACGTCCTCGTGAGTGCCCACGGGGCTGGAGAGGTTTTACTGCAGTACGGGCCGCTGTCCGGGGATGTCGTACTCACGTCGCCGGACGCAGTCTTCACCGAGGAGGTCGCTGGAGACCTGAACCTGTGCAACGTCGCAGGCGGTGAAGATGCCAACGGGGATGGTTTCATGGACCTGCTGATCGGTGCGAAGCAGGAGGGGACGAATGGATCTGCCTATCTGATCTTGGGGATGGGCCAGTAGAGGAGATGAAATATGGATAGACCTGAGCTGCCAAGAAATTGGTTTCACCTACTAGAATCATGGGCTGACGAACTCAACTCACGCGTGAATCGTGTGCGCCTTCTGATAGGAGACGCACACTGGGGTGAGGAAGGTACTTACAAGGAGGCGTTACTTCGAGAGTTGTTGCGCGAATTCCTGCCGTCGAAGTATCGAGTATCGACGGGATTTGTTTATTGGTGGGATGAAGGTGTATCGAAACAGATTGACATCATCATCTGGGACAGTACGGATAGTACCCCATTGGTGCAGCAGGGCGAATTCGCTATCCTGACACAGGATGATGTAAAAGCGATTATTGAAGTAAAAACAACGTTACGACCCGACAGTCTGAAATCCGCATTGAATTTGTTACACCCAGAGCAGTTCTACAGTTGGAAATGGGGGCATGTTCCGATAGACATTTCAGGAATGGTAAGAACATCTCCAAGTATACCGCTGAGGTGTATATTTGCTTTCAGAAACGGCTTGCGAAAAAACACTAATTGCCCTGGAGAAGCGTGCTTTGAGATGGTAGCCGAATTCTACCGGGAAAGGTACAGACGAGATGCGGTATGGATGCTCGCAAGAAACACAGCTGATAGGTGGCGAAATTTTATTGACTGTATTTGTATAGCAGATTCCTTCCTAGTAAGACAGGCTACGATTCTGTCGCAGGTTGTAATAAAAGAGCCTGTAGCAAGGATATTGCCGTTTCAAGCTGGATTGGTTGCTGTAAAGACGGAGACCGAACACGGAAACCTAGCGTTGGCAGCCTTTGTGTTGCATGTGTCGCATATGCTTAGAACACCATACACAAAATTCACGGAAGCATCAGAGATGATGAACAGGTTCGGAAACCTCGGTTTGTGCGAAAGAGGAATATGCAACTTCGGTTCTGAAACACATGAGGCGAGTTTTGGGCGCAAAACTCTGGATTCGCGCAATACCTGGTTTGCCGAAGAACCTCTATGGTGATTCCAGAAGGGGCCCGCGTACGCCGCCCAAGGCCCCCCCCCCACAGCCCATTCCCGGCATCTACCCCTCACCAGACAACTCCCTACCCACAGCGGCCGCGTACGCTCGTCTCAACGTCACGAGTTGCCACCGTAGCTGGGCACCCACCTGTGCATCGTCGGCAGCCTGCTCCAACAGCCCACCAGCACGCTCGATGAGTTCGCCCGCGAGTTCGAGGTCGCCCAGGGAGAGGGCACGCTGGATGTCTACGAGCAGGTCCCTGATGGATTCCTCGGGAAGCATGCTGACAGGGTAGATGACGTGGACGTCAGGGGTTGTCGTGGTGTCCGAGATGGCTACCTGTAACTGATCACGATGTTGCTCACCGTGTGGTAGACGCCGTCCAGTCCTGGCCCCATGTCGTTCCTTTGGTCCCGCCAGAGAGTTGATGGAGGTAAAATCACCACATGGTTCGGAAAGTGATACCCCTTCTCCTCGCCCCTTTGCTGGTCTCGTGCCAGCAGGAAGAGATACTCACCATCGACGACTATTGGGCCGCCAGGGAGGATTGCGGGATCGAACAAGGTGAGTTCATACCCATCCCCAGCGGCGAGTCTGAGGCGTACGTACACGTCCAACAGGACTGCGCCGCAAGGATCGGGGATGACGCGGGAATCAACTGGGCTACGTTCGAAGAGACCCCGCACAGAATCGCCTTCCCGGAGACCGACGGCGAGTTGGTAGTCAGCGGGCTGTATACGATCCTGTCTTCCGACGTTGGAAACCTCGGTGAACTGCGTGAGCGAGACATGCCCAGCAAGCTGAGAGAGGACCTGGAGACGATCAGCATCGAGGCTGGGATCGAGGACAGTGATCCAGCAGGTGCGTTCTGGTGGCTGTACTACCGAAGGTGGGCGGAATTTGTGTTCTTCGATGCCGCCTGCGACATCAGGGCGACCGCCTATTACTCAGGCGCGTTCGACAACACGGTCGCCATCTGTGGCTTTGAGGATGAGGCAAACAAGGTAGCGTCAAAAGCAGCGTCTGTGATGATCCACGAGACATCGCACGGCCCCTACCCAGGGCACGAGATAGGCGGGAACAAAGACTACACGCCGGAAGGTGCCTACGGAGTGGAGCTTAGATGGGTTTCCGACTGGCTCGTATACAACATGGGCCACGTGAGCAACGAAGACTGCGAAATCGTAGAGTTCAACCTTGAGTGGCATTGCATCGGCATCGACGACCCCGGCGACTACCAGCCCTGTGTAGACCCTCCTCAGTGCCCGTCTGAGTAGACGGACAAACGAAAACGGATGCGGAAATGTAACCGTACGAGCCACCACGCCACCCCTTGGAACGGCGTCCAGCGATCCTGAGGTGCTTTCACCCTGGAGGTCGCCACGATGCAGAGACTTCGCCGTAGCCGAGAGTTCTGGGAACGCCTGATCGCCGATTTCGAGGCCGACGACGAGATTGCGAGGCACGCCGTGCTGCCATGAACGCGAAGTTGAAAGCCGAGGGTCGTGAATGGCATGTTTGATGCCTTCAAAGAGGCCCCCGATCAGGCCGTGAAACCGCATGAACCCATGGCAGAGCGCCCGAACGCTGGCGATTATCGTGGTGTCCGAGGTGTTTACACGTGGAAACAAAACGGCGCGGTATGAGCAAGGTGGCGGGGGCTGCGCATGGCGGACAGAGGAGTCGTGCAGTAAGGGTCCCTGGACAATCATGGTGCTCCTCACCATCGTCAACTCGGCGTCCCCGACTCCCACCGCAGCGCGCAGCAGGACTCGACCGTCCAATTTAGACACATGAAATGCCACTCGGAGCAATTCGGTGTTTAGAAATTGGGCCTCAAATCCACAAAAAGCCTAATTCCTCACAATGTCAATATTGGCAATCCTTACCATTTGAACGAGGTCGCATTCTGAACAATATTCAGACGAGGTGACAATCTGCGGCAAGAGCGCGCAAAGGGGGCCCAAAACAACAAAAGCGGGGCCCATAACATGAAAACTTTGGCAATGTGTTGGACGGAATTGCTGATGACGACAAAAAATCCATGGGAAGAGCATTTCCAGTGAAAAAATATCTTGGCACCCGCTGGCCGCGATTGTTCTTGCGTGGGTGAAATCTCGTTCGATAGGGTCGTTGGCAGATGTAAGAAAAGATCTGGCCAAAAGCTGCACCCGGGGGGGGCCATGTTTCGATTCATTACCTTGATGCTCTCTGTTCTTACGATAGGTACGAGCGTCTCGTCTGTGACCGTCGCGCAAGCCGATGAGCGCAACGACGACTTCGATGCCTTCACCATCGACCGTGGCGAACTGGCCGACATGCAGGCGGGCGCTGCCCTGATCGTGGACGACCTGTCCGAGAATGAGTATGTGACCGAGGAAGGGATCACGGCCGTGTTGCAGGCACAGGTATGCGAGATGGAGTGCAACGAACAAAGGAACGCAGCGCGGCGTGTGGCAGCCTGTCGATAAATAGGCGCACCCGCGTAGGTGCGCGTGACCATAAGCGCGGGGGGGTGCCCCGCACGAACCCGATTACGCTGGAGGGATGGCGTTTCTATCAACTCGATGGCCATGTACGCCATGGACTCGTGAGGATTCGGGAATTTGTGTGTAGCAGGAATTTGCAAGTTCCGTGGCAATGTCGCCACGCAATTGTAGCGTCGGCCAGAAGAGCCGACCACCTTGGAGGGATGTTATGCGCCTTTTTTTCAACTTGACCTTAGTTTTCGTTGTGGGGATGGTCGTGACCCCCGGTGTCTCTAACGCGCAATGGACGACCTGTCCCGGCGCATATAGCACCTCGACATGCAACAGCATCTGTTCGAATGCTGGAGGAGTCGTGACATGCACCCTCCCCGCTGGTGCTGTGCCCGATGAAATCTACGCAGTAGTCGAGAACGGAAATGCTTGGGCATACGGCGACGTGAATACAGGCGCAGGTGGCGGTCTATTTTGTTGTGGTCCGGTCGCCTCGGAGATGGGAACAACGGT
>CAZDDH010000343.1:0-7348 GCA_964504165.1 uncultured Rickettsiales bacterium
TCGGGGCTGATCAGCGCGCTGCCGTCGTCGCAGTCCGCGCACTCCACCCAGCCGTCCCCATCGCCGTCCC
The DNA here is from genome assembly GCA_964504165.1 of uncultured Rickettsiales bacterium. Classification (GTDB taxonomy): domain Bacteria; phylum Myxococcota_A; class UBA796; order UBA9615; family CAYRNR01; genus CAZDDH01. Next base: position 71 of record CAZDDH010000343.1, read on the forward strand.
AGGTCTCGTCCGCCGGCACCGCGCCGTCGCAGTCGTTGTCCAACGTGTCGCAGACCTCGGGGGCGAAGGGGTAGGTCTCGGGGTTGTTGTCGTCGCAGTCCCCGGCGCAGATCGTGTAGCCGTCGTTGTCGTCGTCGGTTTGCTCGTCGATGGAGCCATCACAGTCGTCGTCGATGCCGTTGCAGGCCTCGGCAGCGCCGGGATAGATGGCCGGATCGGCGTCGTTGCAGTCCAGCTCGTCGGCGTCGTAGGCGGCCTGGCAGTCCACCTCGTTCTCGTCGTAGAAGAGGTCGCCATCGCCGTCGAAATCCTCGTCCACGTCGCCGTCGCAGTCCGTGTCGTAGTGATCGCAGATCTCGGTGGCGCCGGGGTAGCGGGTGGCGTCCGTCTCATCGCAATCGCCGTCGCACTGGGTGTAGCCGTCCCCGTCGGCGTCGGTGGCCTCGTCCACCACCTCGTCGCAATTCTGGTCGATGCCATCGTTGCAGACCTCTGGAGCGCCCGGGTAGATGGTGTCGTCGTCGTCATCGCAGTCGCCGTCCAGCTGGGTCCAGCCGTCCAGATCGTTGTCGGCGCCGCCGGCTGCGTACATCAGGGCGTTGCCCAGGAGGATGTCGCCGTCGCTGCTGGTGAGCCAGCCGTCGGGCCAGCTCTGATCGGAAATGGGCAGGAAGTTGAGGCCGACGATCATGCCGGATGAGGGCTGATGGGTGAACACCAGTGGTTCGCCGTTGCTCCACGAGGCCACGAGGCTGCCGCCGGCGGCGATGGTAGTGGGCCCCTGGTGATAGCTGGACATGCCGCCATTGAAGGTGCCGACGTTGTCCAGGATCGGGTGGCTGGGGTCGTCGGGCGTCAGGGTCAAGTTGCTGCCGATGGCGATGCTGCCGTTGGAATTGGGCATGTAGCCATCGCTGAGGAATCGGCCGCTAAAACCGTAATATTGCTGGTCCGCGGAGAAGGCGGCGATGACCACACCGCCGCCGCTGTCCACGTAGTCCGCCAGGTTGTCACCGAACGTCGCGCCGTTGTTGTAGTACTCGATGGAGTACGTGATGATCGCGTCGTAGGCCTGCATGTCGGCCAGCGAGGGGGTCTGGTACGTCGCCACGACCGTATCCACCGTGCCGAACATCCCCGTGCCGACCAGATAACCTTCCAGATCGGTGTTGTAGTACGAATCGGCGACCATGATGGCCACGTCGATGGCGCCTGCCGGCCGACTCCCGATGAAAAAGACCGCCACGGCGGCCGCCAGGCCCGCAAAACGTCTGGTGAAATGATTCATTGTGATCCTCCATGGGCCCCGCGGCGCCTGGTCCGAATAATCCCTAAAGAATCCGGGCCTGTCGAACAGTCAGTGTTGAAGTGTCGTGATGCGGCTCAAGTTTTTAGCAGAAACGTCGATTCCATCTTCATGCGGCACAGCCCGACCCCCCCAGCAGGCCCCTCACGTTTCGCCCAGGTCCTCGAGCGCCGTCTCGCCCGCGAGGGCCGCCAGCGCACGAGCAGCGGTTCGCAGCGCACGGGGGCGGCCGCGAACACGGCTCCCATCGACGCGGGGTGGTGGGCCGTCGTGGAGTTGGTACCCGATACACCGGCTCTGGGCCGGCGTTGCCGGGCGCACTACCAGCCGGTGCAGTCCTGTGACCCGCAGCCGCTTCGCGAACTGAATCCCCGCCAGGCCGCCGCCCTCACCGTGCTCCAGGAACTGGGGGAAGATGATCTGGACAGCGGATTCACCCGGGACGATCTCAAGACCAGCTACCGCCGGTTGGCGCGCCGCTGGCATCCGGACCGGGCTCCAGCCCATGCCGATGACACAGAAATCCGCCGGCTGGAGCGTGGGTTCAATCGTTTGCGGGAATCGGTCGAAGTGCTCTCGCCGATCGCGTGAGCCAGGGTCAGTCCACCAGATCCATCAGCTCCTCGTCCATCTCCTGAGCCGTCTCGAGCGTCTTCAGATTGGCCGTATAGGCCCGTTTGGCCGTGATCTGGGTCACCGCTTCGTTCTCCAGCTCCGTGTTGGAGAGGATGACCTCCTCGCCGTCCTCGAGGACGATGGGTCCCGGATCTCCCGTCTCCACGAGCTCGCCGGAAACACCACCATTTTCCTGTTCCTCGCCGACGACGGTCCGGGCGGAGAAACCTTCCGTCTGAACGTTGGCGACATTGTGGGCCGATTCCTGCAAGCGGTCGGCTTGGAACCTCAGCCCGGACGCAGCTACACCATAGACATTAGATATCGACATGTGCCCCTTATCGGACCATCTCCAGGAAGCTTTAGGGAAAAAATCGAAAAAAGATGCGGCGGGGTTGCCGCCGTTACTCGGCCAGCTGCTCGACGAAGGCCTCGATGGCCGTCCGTGACTGCTCCTCGGAGTACATGCGCAGGTCGTTGAGGTCCCCGTCGATGACCAGCGTTGGAATCCCCAGCTGTGCCTCCAGGCGCCCCGGCATGTCGTAGCGGGAGTTGGAGTTGTTGGGGCAGGTCTTGGCGTTGTGGAACAGGATGCCGTCGATGCCGAAGCGCTCGCACTTGTCGACGATGTACGCCTGCTTGGGCTCCTCGGAGCGGCAGATGAAGATGCTGGTGTAGGCCCGGGCCATGGAGCCGAAGGGGTCGTCCGGGTCCAGGTCGTTGAAGATCCAGCTGTTGCAGTACGTGGACACGGGGATGGTCGTGCGCAGCTGCAGGAACTGCTCGCTCAGGTCCCGCAGCTTGCCCCAGATGGGCATGCCTTCCCAGTAGATGCGGTGCTGTTCGTCGGGGATGGCGGAGACGCCGTTGGCGATACGCTGGCGCATCTCCGGGAGCAACAGCTCGTAGTAGTCCACCGCCGCTTGCGTGCCCCGTAACACCACCGCCGGCCCCATGTGGATCGTGTGGTCGAAGAAGGTCCACGGCGACGGCCTGGAGGCGCTGAGCCCCAGTACCTCTTCCCACAGCTCGCTACAGCGGCGGGAGAGCCCCACCGCCTCGCGGAAGCGGTCCATGTCCAGGGAGTGGCCCGCCACCTCCTCGAGGGTGGGCACCATGGCCCGGATCTGCTTGGCGACGCAGTCCTCGTGCGCCTCGGTCAGGTGATCCACGTTGAACGGGCTGGCGACGCCCACGATGGGCACGCCGAGCTCGCGGGCGTACCACGAGAACCAGTCCTGCACGTCCCGGCACTGATTGGTGTTGAACACCAGCACATCCGGCTTGGGCACGCCCATGTCGTAGGCCCGGTGCAGCGGCGTTTTGCCGGAGATGTAGCTGCCCACATCGGCCGTCAGGTAGGAGCAGATGTCCGGGGAGTAGCCGTGGGCGTTGGCCACCGGGATGGTGTCCATCGCCACCCGAGTGGCCCCCAGCATGGCGCCGTGGTTCTCGGGGAAGTGGACCTCGAAGCCCATGGCGACGAGCAGCTCCGCCGGCCCCACCGAGGTGCACCAGGCCACCTTGCGCTGTGGGTCCTGCGCGGCGGCGTCCAGGTTTTTGAAGTAACTGGCCATGATCTTCTTCATGGCCCCCGTGGACTCGATCTTCACCCGCTTGGCGTCTGCCATCGACGATTCTCCGTCTATTCGAAGAGTTCCAGGATATGCATCACCTTAACCGGCATCTCCTTCTGCACCACCATGTCGGTGATCTGCATGGTGCAGCCAGGGCACTCGGTGACGCAGATATCGGCGCCGCTCGCGGCGATGTTGTCGGCCTTGGCGCCGCCGATCTTCTTGGAGGTGTCGTAGTAGAAGGCCGTGAAGGTGCCGGCCATGCCACAGCACTGGTCGGCGCCGGGCATCTCGACGTATTCCAGGCCTTCGACCCCCTGGAGCAGCTTGCGCGGCTGGTCCTTGACGTTCTGGTAGCGCACCAGGTGGCAGGGGTCGTGCCAGGTAACCTTCTTGCCCCGATATTCTGGCTTGACCTTGAACTGGCTCGGATCCAGGTCCAGCTCGCCGAACAGGAACTCGGACACGCCGCTGACCTTGGCCGCGAAGGCCTCGTACCGTTCCTTGCGGTCCGGGGTGTCGGCCACCCACTTCTCGTACTCCTTGAGCATGGACGAGCAGCTGGCGCAGCCGCTGATGACAAAGTCGTACTCCTCCAGCGCCGCGACGTTGTTGTCGGCCAGTTCCCGGCCCAGCTCCAGATCACCGCTGGTGATCACCGGCGTGCCGCAGCACCCCTGGGACCGCGGGAAGTGGATCTCGCACCCCTGTGCGGCCAGGATGTGGACCAGCTTCTCGCCGGCGTCGGGGTACAGGTATTCCTGGGAGCAGCCGGAGAAGAACCCCACCTTGTAGCGCGTCTCCACTCCCGGTGGTGGCTCCACCACCTCCGGCACCAGCTGGCGCAGGAACTTGGGGGCGATGGACGGGATCTTGCGGCCCTCTGCCAGCCCGTCGAGGAAGAGGGGCAGGTGGCGCACCTTGCCCTCTCGGCCCTCCTCTGCAGGGGCCAGCCATTGCCACAGTGACGCCCACTTGAGGGACGCTCCGAGCACGCCGCGGTTCTTGAGGAAGACCTTGAACCCCGCGCTCTTGACGAACGGCAGGCCGTTCTCGGCCACCAGGTCGGCCCGCGCCGCCTGCACCAGCTCGGCCGTCGGGGCCTTGGACGGGCAGAACATCTCGCAGGTCTTGCACAGGGTGCACTGGTTGAAGCGGTACGCCAGCTCGGGGGTCAGCTCTTGCTTACCCTTGAGCATGGCACGCACGTACATCTGCCGGCCGCGTGCCACGGACGACTCGTTGAGCTCCGCCTTGTAGACGGGGCAGAAGAAGGCGCAGAAGCCGCACTTCATGCACTTGCGCGACAGGTCCCTTCTCTTCTCGAGCTCTGTGAGGGCCATACGTTTACTCCCAGATCTTGCCGGGGTTCATGATGTCGTTGGGATCCAGCAGCTTCTTGATGTCCTTCATGATCTGGAGCACCCGCGGCGACACTGCCTTGGTCATGAACTGGCGCTTCTCAAGCCCCACACCGTGTTCACCCGAGACCACGCCGCCCAGCTCCAGGGCGTGATCGAAGATGGCGTGCATCGTCTCCTGGGCCAGCTTGAAGTGCTCCTCGTCTTCCTCGTCGGTGAGGATGGCGGGGTGCAGGTTGCCGTCGCCGGCGTGGCCGATGATGACGATCTCGATGCCCGTCTCTTCCTGCAGCTCGGAGCATTTTCGGATCAGGTGCGGGATCTTGTCCCGCGGTACGGTGACGTCTTCGGCCAGCGTCGTGTTGGATTTGCCGAACACGGCGGCAAAGCCAGCCTTGCGGGCATTCCAGTATTTCATCGCCTCGTCGGGGGTCTCCGCGACCATCACCTTGGAGGCCCCGTTTTCCTTGCAGATCTCCGAGACACGGACCACCTCGCGGTCCACCGCCTCCTGGGCGCCATCGAGTTCGAAGATCAGCATGGCGCCGGCGTCGGTGGGCAGCCCCAGCGACATCATCTCCTCGATGCGGTTGATGACCCAGTTGTCGATGAGCTCGATCTTGCCGGGCACGATGCCCTCTTGAAGGATCTTGAAGACGATGGCACCGGCCTCGGCCACGTCATCGAACACGCCCACCATGGTGCGGGCGGCCGGCGGCTTGGGGATCAGCTTGAGGATGGCCCGGGTCATGACCCCGAGGGTGCCTTCCGAGCCCACGAACAGCTGGGGCAGGTCGTATCCGGTGCGGTTCTTGGTCGTGGTGGCCCCCACGTTGATCACGTCGCCATCGGGCAGGACCCATTCCAGGCCCAGCACATAGTGCTTAGTCACACCGTACTTGAGGCCGGCGGGACCACCGGAGTTCTCCGCGACGATGCCCCCCATGGTGGCGCCCACGAAGCTCTGCGGGTCCGGCGGGAACATCAGCCCCTGCTTGGCCAGCGCTATATTGAGGTTCATCAAGATCACGCCGGGTTCCACCACGGCTATCATGTTCTCTTTGCTGATCTCGACGATCTGATTCATCCGCGTCGTGCACATCACCACGCCGCCCTGGATCGGCACGGAGCCGCCGCTGACGTTGGTGCCGCCCCCGCGGGGGGTCACCGGCACGCCGGTCTCGTTGGCCAGCTTGAGGATGGCCGAGATCTGCTCGGTGGTCTTGGGGAACAGCACCAGGTCCGGCTCGTGGACCCAGAGACTGGTGGCGTCGTATGCGTAGGCCGCCATCTCCTCCTTTTCGGTGAAGCTGTCGCCCTTGCCGACGATCTCGATGAAACGGTCGCGAATTGCAGTTTCCATGGCCATGGTGTGTCGCTCCCTGTCACGTGAACCCGGTGTTGCTATCAGGGGTGTTGCGTGAACTGTCTAGGATCCCAGGCGGGGGTGGGTCAAGTTTTGCTCCGTCAACATTCCTCGGATCCTCGCGAATTCGGCAAGAAACAAGCAAAAAAAAAGATACGTGCGACGCCCTGTGCGAGCGGGCGCTTGGCGCGCGCGAACGGGTGCGGAACACGGTGATTTGGAGACTGAATGATGATTCAGCGCGAACCCCGTGTTTTCGGGGGCAAAAAGGGCCATCAAAAACGGAAAAACGGGCGTTGACATCGGGATCTCAGAGCAATAGCTTGACGGTCCACACATACGAACCTTGGAGGAATCCCCCTCATGCTGGAAGTTCGTTTTCATGGCCGCGGTGGCCAGGGAGCGGTGACCTCGGCAGAACTGGTGGCCCAGGCGGCCATCGCCGAGGGTCGATACGCTCAGGCCTTCCCGAGCTTCGGTCCCGAGCGCCGCGGCGCCCCCGTCATCGCCTATCTGCGCATCTCCGATACCCAGATCCGCGACCGCACGGCCATCCGTACACCCAATGTCGTCATCGTCCTCGACCCATCTCTGCCGGGCATCGTCAAGGTGGATCAGGGGCTGCACGAGGACGGCATCGCGGTGATCAACTCGTCCCTCACGCCGGCCCAGCTGCACGAAGAGTTCGGGCTGACGGGCAAGCTGGCGGTGGTCAATGCCAACACCATCGCCCGCGAGGAGATCGGCCGGGTGATCACCAACACCACGATGCTGGGGACCTTCCTCAAGGCCACCCGCATCGTCACCCGCGACGCCCTCTCCGAGGCCATCGAACACCGCTTCGGCCGCATCGCGCCATCCAACATTGCTGCTTTCCGTCGTGCCTTCGATGAGACGGTTATCGAGGAGGTGGGCACATGAAACGCCAAAGCGCCCAATCCCCCTGGCAGGAGCTGAAGCACGGCTTCATCACCGACGCCGGCACCTCGCGGCACTTCCTCACCGGCGACTGGCGCTCCAGCCGCCCGGTGTGGGTCTACGCGGGCAAGGACA
>CAZDDH010000344.1:0-7335 GCA_964504165.1 uncultured Rickettsiales bacterium
CCTCGTCGTGCTGCGGCCCCTTGTTGGTCAGGCCGTAGCCGCCCTGCATGGCCAGGGACTCCTTGGTGACGTACTCGGAGTACTCCAGCCCCTTGGCCTCCATGCCGATGTCGTCCATGAAGGCGCGGTCGGCGCCGTAGAGCTTCTCGAAGGCCTCCTTCATACGGCGGATGCCCTTGCCGAAGATGGTGGCGAAGGAGTCGTCCCCGCGGGCCACCCGGTGCAGCAGCTCCAGGGCGTTCTTGCCCTGGCCGAAGTGCAGGTCCAGGCCGTTGGTCTTCTCCAGGTCCAGGATGCCGGCCTCGTAGCACTCCATGGCGAAGGCGCAGCCGGTGCCGAAGGAGATGGTGTCGATGCCGTAGGTGTCGCAGTAGAAGTTGATCTCGGCGACCTCGTGGGCATTCGTCACACCCATGTTGGAGCCGCAACCGGCGGCGGTCTCGTACTCCGGGCCGTCCACGATCACCGACTGGCCGGCGTAGGGGCCGGTCTCGGGGATGAAATCGTCGATGCCCTTGGCGCAGCTCATCGTGCAGCCGTGCCAGCAGCCGTCCGGCACACCCTGGCGGATCATGGATTTCCATACCGGCGACGAGATGCCCTCGACGTTGTCGATCTTGCCGAACTTGTAGTTCTTGCTCGGCAGCAGATCGTACGCGTCCATGATCTCGACGTGGTGGGCGGTGCCCACGCGCCGCATCTGGCACTGATCGTCGTCCATGGTGGCCATCTCGTGGGTGATCTTGGAACCCCACTTGCGGATACGCACCTGATCTACCGGGTGGTTGGGATCTTCGTGCATCTCGATGGCGCCGGTGGGGCACACGTAGGCGCAGGTACCGCAGGCCACGCAGCGGTCGTAGTGGGCATCGAAGGGCATGCCGACGGTGCGCTTGGCGCCCCGGCCAGCGAACCCGATGATGTCCTCCCACACCGCCTCACCGCAGGCGCGGACGCACAGCCCACACAGGATGCAGGCCTTGGGATCTTCGTCCCGTTGGGGGTGCTCGAAGCGTGGCTCGGTGATGCCCAGGGTGCGGGCCAGCCCCTGGATGCGGGGCACGTTGGGCCAGCGGGCGAGCATCATCTCGGCCAGGGAACGGCGCAACTGCAGCACCGGTTCCGACTTCGTGTCCACCGTCATCTCCTCGCGGATCGGGTAGTTGCACGACGTCACGACCTTGCTGCGGCCACGGGCGGTGACCTCCACCGAGCACACGCGGCAGGCCCCGTAGGGCTCCAACATCGGGTGCGAGCAGAGGTTGGGGATGGCGACGCCTGCCTCCTTGGCGGCGTCCAGGATGGTGGTCTCGGCCTCGACCTCGAGGCGCTTTCCGTCGATGGTGACTGAAATCATGGTTGCCTCCATCCCCTATTCGATTGTGACCGCGTCGAAGTTGCAGACGTCCCAGCATGTGCCGCATACGATGCAGCCCTCCTGCTCGATGACGTGGGGCTGCTTCTTCTCGCCGGTGATGCAGTCGGTGGGGCAGCGCTTGGCGCACAGCACACAGCCGTTGCAAAGGTCGTTGATGGTGTAGGTGATCAGCTCCTTGCACACGCCGCCGGGGCAGCGCTGGCTCTGGATGTGCGCTTCGTACTCCTCGCGGAAGAAGCGCAGCGTGCTGAGCACCGGGTTGGGGGCGGTAGCCCCTAGCTGGCACAGGCAGCCGGTGTCCTGGGCCTGGCAGATGTCCTCGAGGATCTCGATGTCCCCCTTCCGCCCCTCGCCGCGGCAGATGCGGTTGAGGATCGTGGACATCACGGTGAGGCCCTCGCGGCACGGCGTGCACTTGCCGCAGGATTCGTCCATCAAGAAGTCGATGAAGTACCGGGCGACGTCCACCATGCAGGTGTGCTCGTCCATGACGATCATGCCGCCGGAGCCCATCATCGAGCCGGCGGCCGTCAGGGTGTCGAAATCCACCGGCTCGTCCAGCATGGAGGCGGGCAGGCAGCCGCCGGAGGGGCCGCCGGTCTGCACCGCCTTGAAGGCGCGGCCCTTGGGGATGCCGCCGCCGATGTCGTAGATGATCTCCCGCAAGGTGATGCCCATCGGGACTTCCACCAGCCCGGTGTTGTTGATGTCACCCACCAGTGAGAAGACCTTGGTTCCTGAGGAGCCGGACCAGGGATTGCTAGCCAGGTCGTCGCCGCCGGTGCCGATGGAGGCGAACCAGTCGCCGCCCTTCTCGATGATGGGCGGCAGGTTGGCCCAGGTCTCGACGTTGTTGAGCACAGTGGGCTTGTCGAAGAGGCCCTTCTCGGTGCTGTGCACGTACTTGGCCCGGGGTTCGCCGGGCTTGCCCTCCATGGACGCCATCAGGGCGCTGGACTCGCCGCAGACGAAGGCGCCGGCGCCGCGATGGATGCGGATGTCGAAGGCCATCTCCGTGCCCATCACGCCGTCACCCAGCAGCCCGCGTTCGCGTGCCTGGGCCAGCGCCTTTTCGAGCCGCACCAGGGCCAGCGGGTACTCCTTGCGCAGGTAGACGTAGCCCTCCGTGCTGCCCAGGGCGTAGGCCGCCAGCAGCATGCCCTCGATGACCGCGTGGGGGTCGGTCTCGATGATGGAGCGGTCCATGAACGCGCCGGGGTCACCCTCGTCGGCGTTGCACAGGATGTACGGCCGCACGTCGTCGGTGCTGGCGTCCTTGGCGCTCTGCCATTTGACCGCCGCGGGGAAGCCGCCGCCGCCGCGACCGCGCAGGGCGGAGCGCTTGACCTGCTCCAGTACCTCGTCGGGGGTCATCTCGGACAGGGCCTTGCGCAGGGCGGTGTAGCCGTCCCGGGCGAAGTAGGAGTCGATGCTCTCCGGATCCACCAGCCCCTTGTTGCGCAGCGCGATGAGCTGCTGCTTGGCGAAGAAGGGGATATCGGCCATCTGGGGGATGCGCTCCTTGGTGGAGAGATCCTTGTGCAGATAGCGCTTCACCGGCTCGCCGCCGACCAGGTGCTCATCGACGATCTTGGGCAGGGATGCCAGGGTGAGCTTCTGATAGAAGATGCCCTCGGGCTGGACCACCACGATGGGGCCGGCGGCGCAGAAGCCGTTGCAGCCGGTGGCCACGACCAGGTAGTCGTCGGTCAGCCCGCGCTCGGCCAGCACGTCTTCGAGGCCCTTTTGGATGTCGAAGCCCTTGGCCGCCACGCAACCGGTGCCGGTGCAGACCATCAACATGCCCTTGTAGCCGGCCAGGCGGGCGTTCTCGGCCTTGCAGGCCGCTTCCAGGTTGTGAACGTCGATGCGGCTCATGACGCCACCTCCTCGTCCGCCAGCTTTTCGAGCATGCGGGGTACGTCACCGGGGTTGGCGCCGCCGGTGATCTGCATGTCGATCTGGACCACCGGGGCCAGGGAGCAGCAGCCCACGCAGCGCACCTCTTCGAGGGTGTACTTGCCGTCGGCGCTGGTCTTGCCCGCGGGCAGGTCCAGCTCCCGGCTGAAGGCGTCGATGACCCGCGCGGCGCCGCGCACGTGGCAGGCGGTGCCGACGCAGATCTGGATCTCGTGTTCTCCCTTGGGTTCCAGGGAGAAGGCCTTGAAGAAGGTGCCCAGATGGAACAGCTGCCGCAGCGGTACCTGGACCTCGTCGGCCATGTAGCGCAGCACGTCCTCGGGCAGGTAACGGAAGGTGTCCTGCACGTCCTGGAGCATCTCGATGACGAAGTGGGGATCCCGTCCCCAGCGTTCGATGATGGTGTCGACCTTGGCGGTTTCCATCACTCGCCTCCCTCGGCGGGCTCGTGCCGCTTGTGAATGGTCCAGGTGGGCAGCATGTCGGACCGCTTGACCACCAGTGCCTTGATCTTCTTGTCCCGGAAGACGGTGCCTATGCCACCGCGGCCGGCCTGCTTGATGCGGGCGGAGTCGCGCCGCCAGTCGAACCAGGAGAAGTTCAGGCAGCCCATGTAGCTGTGCTCGGCGCCGGAGCCGGCGGAGACCACGGAGATCTCGCGCTTCTGCTTCTCGTCGTCGGCGAAGAACTCGGTGAGCTGCTCGCTGATGACGTGGGCGTCCACCGCCTCCAGCGGCGCGCGCAGGATCTGCACCTTGCGGGCGTTGCCGTCGATGTAGATGACCACGTCGTCTTCGATCTTGCCGCGCAGGACCAGGGCGTCCCAGCCCGAGAACTTCAGCAGCGGGCCGAAGTGCCCACCGACGTTGGAGTCGATGGGGATGCCCGTGGCTGGCGAGATGCTGACCACCAGCGATTTCCCCGAGCCGGGGAAGGAGGTGGTGCCCCCCAGCGGCCCGGACGCGATGACGACGGCGTTCTCCGGGTCGTTCCACTTGGTCTGCGGCGTGACCGAATGCCACAGGTAGTACAGGCCAAAGCCCCGGCCGCCGATGAAGATGCGTTTCATCTCCTCGTCCACGGGCAGGATCTTCAGCTCCAGGGTGGTCAGGTCGATCTGCAGGGCGCGGTTGGCGTAGCCGCGCTGGATCTCGACCTCCGGATACTCGAACTCGGCGAGGACCTCGTGGGACGCTGCCAGCGCCTCGTGGTCGACGGCCTCGGTGGAGGGGACCATGGTGTGCTCCTTGCGCATGCGCGCCGCGTGTATGGCGCGGCGCGCGCGTTGATAGCGAGATTTGGAGGGGAATGATAACCGCGCCAGAGGGGAGGGGAAAGGGTTGTGCGAGGATATTTTTGGCGGCGTTTGCCGGGCGGTGTTTCTGCTAGTCCGAGCCCTGCAGATCGATGGTGAACGACCAGCCTGTATCGTCGCTCACCTGGACCTCGTGGGAGGGCAGATCCATGCGTATCTTGGGGTCTACCGATGCACTCGATCCGGTGGCGTCGAGGGCTGTTGTGGGGGAGCCGTCACGTACGTGGCAGTAGACGTACCCGGTGTCCCCCGAGGCACCGTAGAAGAGCTTGTTGTCGCAGGCGACCACGACGCGGCAGTTGTACGGCACGCCGTTGGGGTAGTCCGGATCCACGTGGACCGTCACCGAGCAACTGGCATCCGGGTCCACTGGCGGCGTGCCCTGCAGATCGCGGACGGTGCCACCGCCCTGGAAGCCGCGTTGCAGGCGGCCTTCGGCATCTCCGGGGGGGACCGGGCCCTCACAGGGCACCACCATCAGGTGCTGGCCCTCCACCACCAGATGCCCGGTCTCGATGTGCCAGCTGCCGCCCCAGGCTTCGGCGAAGTAGTGGTAGCGCCCCTTGCCGGCGGGCCCCTGCACCGGGAGAGCCCGGCGGGCCATGTCGTCGTTCTCGTTGATGCCCGAATCCCCCGTGGGGATGGCCAGCGGGTTGAGTTCGATGGGGGTGCCCAGGGCCCGCTGGGCCGCCCGGCAGTCGTTGAGGGCCTGCATGGCCAAGGGGTAGTCCGCGTTCAACCTCGGCCCGATGACGAAGAACGCCCCCGCGGCTACCGCCGGGATGATGAAGCCCAGGCAACCCGCACGGAACGGCGTTTTGGGCTTCCAGCTGGCCTCCAGGAGGAGCTTTGCCCGGTCCAGCTGGTCTTCGTCGATGAGCGTGCCCACCTGCTGCACCAGCGCCTGGTTGGCTTTGAGCCGCTGGAGCATGGGCACCACCCGCTTGGCGTGGTCGATGCGCATCTGGGAGTCGGAGAAGGTGCGTGCGGTGTTCAGCACGTCGAGGCAGACGCGGATGTCGGATTTGGAGATGCCGAAAAGGCCCATGGTCCCCCCGGGGGTTCAAGAGTTCGGGGGACGATGATACCCGCTCAGGGCGTGCACTCCCAGTCGCCGGATGGGCCACCGTAGGCACCGATGTCGTTGCGGGTGCCGTCGGGATCGTTGTAGCTGGAAGACCAGAAACCCGCGTCGATGCATGGGCTGTTGTTGTCCAGAGCGTAGGTCTGCTCGTTGTCGAAGTCGGGGTCGTCGTAGATGTCGAAGAAGCCGTCGTACCACTCTAGGCTGTTCCCATACAGGTCGTTGAAGCCGGCAATGAGTGTCTCGAAAGGATCGTCGAGGCTGATCACCGCGATACCGGCAGAGCCCACGTTGTTGTAGAGGATGTTGCCGCGTACACGTGTGCCGTGAGCGTCGCCATTGTGGATCTCGATCCCACCGGATCCCTGGAAGGATTCGTTGTAGGCGATCACGTTGTTGTCGATGGCTGTACTCGTACTGCGGGTCGAGTTGATCGCGATGGCGCCGGCGTTCATGACCTCCGAGTAGTTGTCCGCGATGATGTTGTTTTCGATGGTGACGGTGACGTTCGTGTATTCGCCGTTGTTGGACTCCATGCCGCCCACATAGATCCCCGCGACCTTGCACGCGACGTTGTCCACGATCCGGTTGTGGCGGAGCTCCGGATAGATACGTGTCTCGCCATATTGACCGCCGATGTGGACGCCACCGCCGTAGAAACATTGCCCCGTGAACTGTGAACCGGTGATGGTGAATCCTTCGATGATCGCGCTGGAGTGGATGTCCACGACCGTCCCGTTCGTTCCGGCCGGGGACTCGATGATGGTGTCGCAGGCGCCGCCCAGACTCAGCAGTTCCACGTCGTCCCAGATGTCGAGCTGCCCCTCGTACGTCCCGGGGCAGACGTAGATCCTGTCGCCGTCCTGCGCTGCCGTGATGGCATCGTGGATGTTGTCAAAATCGGCCCCCCAGTCGTTGTCGTCGACGACGTAGTCCCATGTGCTGCCCCAGGGAAGGTAGAAGGGAACGCCAACCGGGGCAAAGCCGAAGCCATATCCGCCACCGCGGTTGCACCAGATGGTCTCGACCAGGAGCTCCCAGGGCATCTCCTCGGTCTCGGTCCCGGGGAAGGGCTCGACGGCCGCCTCCGAGTCACATCCCATCATCGCGCAGCCGATACCCAGGGCCAGCAGCTGGAGTCGTTTCTTCATCGTGGGTTCCTCCTTCATCGAACGGGTCAAATGTGGCCGACCGGCGTCGGGGATGATTCTCCGGCTCGCCGGAATCGATGTGGAGCAATGTATGGAAGGAAGGAGTGGGTGTGACTTACGCGGTTCTTACAGGGCGGCGTTGGACCGCCGGCGCCGGGCGATGAACCAGCCCAGCACGCCGAGGCACCATAGACCCGCGGTCGGGTTGGCCCTGGCCTGGGTGCAGGCGCAGCTGGACCAGCCGTCCTCCACCGTGTCGTCATCGTCGTCGTCGGCGGCATCCCCACAATCGTCGTCGTAGTTGTCCGTCAGGCCGTCGCAGTCGCCGTCGATGCCGTCGTCGCAGATCTCGTCCATGCCGGGATGCACGTCTGGGTCGTTGTCGTTGCAGTCGTCGCCGTAGGCGCCGCCCGCGTAGCCGTCGTCATCGATGTCGTCCACGTCCTCCCCGTCGCAGTCCTCGTCGATGCCGTTGTAGGGCACCTCC
>CAZDDH010000345.1:0-7286 GCA_964504165.1 uncultured Rickettsiales bacterium
ACGAGTGGTGACCACAACATGTAGGGGGTGGAGGCGCTAACCGTCTACCCCCCTCGTCGAAATCGCTGAGCCGGCTGTAGTCCAGCGTCCATGTCATGTAGCCCAGCTCTGGATGGAAGACGTGGTCGATGTAGTACTCGATGTTGAAGCCTAGCCCCTTGAGCACGAAGCGCACCTTGATGCGGTCCCCCTGCTTCTCGTAGATCTCGCACTCCTGGACGTAGTTGACCCAGTCCGGGTAGCGGTCGTAGCTGACGATGCGCTTCCACACCGTGGCCGGCGGGGCCGCCACATCCTGGACCGCCATGCCGCGCCCGCCCTGATCGCTGTCCTGGATCGGGACCATCACCATCTTGCCCTTCTCCAGGCGGGCCAGCTCCTTTTCCGACAGCTCGATGGCCGGGGGCGTGCCGGTGTACTGGGTCAGTACACCTTGGTGTTCGTGGGGCACGGTGGGGTCAGCGGCCTGGGCGGCCAACGGGATCAGCAACAGGGCGACGAGTAGTGAAAGCGTCTTCATACCGCCAGTGTAGCGGAAGCGGGAACGGACCTACACAGCCCTGTCTTTCCAGTTCCACCACTTGAGCAGCTCCGGCTCGTGCACCGGCTGGGACGCGAAGTAGACGGCGCAGCGGAACACGTACAGCACGCATCGATCGATGTGCTGACCCCGCAGGCCGATCAGATCGTCGTACATCTCCTGGGGATCCCGGCCGGCCAGATCCGAAGGTTGATGGAATCCCAGATCCTCCAGATCCACGGAGATGCTGGGACCCACGCCGGGGATGATTTCGAAGGGATGTTTTGCCATGGCAACGTCCTCGCTGGTGTTTCGACCGGAGCCCATGATAACCTGAACATACGTTCAGGTCAATCAGACATGGTGGGTAGGCCCACCTTTGGGTATCCTCGACCGATGCCTCCCTTCGAACTCAACGAGCAGCAACGCCGGGCCGCCGAACACGGCGGCGGACACGTGCTCGTGCTGGCGGGGGCAGGCACCGGCAAGACCCGCACAATCATCGCCCGGGCGGCCCATCTGCTGCGCCAGGATGTGGACGCCGGGCGCATCCTGCTGCTGACCTTCACCCGGCGGGCGGCGTCGGAGATGGCCAGCCGGCTCAACCTGTCGGTGGGGCCGGCCTCCAGCGGGATCGTGGCGGGCACCTTCCACCACTTCTGCTTGCGCATGATGCGCCGCTGGCCACGGCACTTCGGCACCGAACACGCCACGGTCATCGACCGCGACGACCAAAACGCGCTGATGAAGCTGGCCCGCGGGCTGGTCATCGAGCAGCGCCACCGGCGCAAGTTCCCCAAGGCGGCCAAGCTCGTGACCCTGCAGTCCTACGCCCGCAACACCAATCAGCCTCTGCGGGCCTACCTTGAGCGCCACACAGACCACGACGAGGCCACCATGGACCGCATGGGCAAGGTCTTCGCCGCCTACCGTGAGCGCAAGAAGCAAAACCGCTACCTGGACTACGACGATATCCTCCACGTCTTCGCCCGCAAGCTGCGCAAGGACGGGCGCCTGGGGGACCGCATGCGGTCCCTGTTCGACCACATCCTCGTGGACGAGATGCAGGACACCAACCCCTTGCAATGGCTGATCCTCGACGGGCTGCGTGACCCGGCCAAGCTGTTTTGCGTGGGGGATGACGCCCAGAGCATCTACGCCTTCCGCGGTGCCGATTTCCGCAACGTGCACTCCTTCACCGATCGGGTCCCGAATTCGCAGGTGCTGCGCCTGGAGCGCAACTACCGCTCCACCCAGGAGATCCTGGACCTGACCAACTGGCTGCTGGGCGAGTCATCGCTTCAGTACGGAAAGCGGCTGGAGGCCCACCGGGGAGCCGGCGTTGTGCCCCGCCTGGTGGACTGCCACGACGAGATCGAGGAAGCCAGCTTCGTGGCCACCGATCTGCTGGAGCGCCACGAGGCCGGCGCCCCGTGGACGGACCACATGATCCTCACCCGCACCGCCTTCGGAGCGCGGGAGACGGAGGCGGCCCTGGTGGCGGCGGAGATCCCCTACCAGTTCATCGGCGGCACGTCGTTGATGGCGGCGGCCCACGTCAAGGACCTGCTGTGCCTGGTGCGGGCGGCGCTGAGCCACCGGGACGAGCTGGCCTGGACCCGCTACCTGACGCTTTGGCGCGGGGTCGGGGACGTGACCGCCGCCCGGCTCATCGAGCAGATGCAGTCAGCGGACGGCTTCGACGACGCCATGGAGACCCTCGCCCGGCACCCCAAGGTGCGGGAGACGATCCTGGAGGGGCCCCGCTCCATCCGGGCCACTGCCGCCCACCCCCAGGGGGCCATCAAGGCCGCGGCCGAGGTGCTGGACCCCATCGAGGAGCTGCGCCTGGACCGCTGGGAACGCCGCCGCAAGGACTTCGACCTGCTGGTGCGGCTGGCCGAGCGCCACCGCAGCCTGGAGGCCTTCCTGGAGACCTACGCCCTGGAGCCGGTGTACAGCGTCGGCCGTCGTGCCGCCGAGAACGAGGACGCCATCACGCTGACCACCGTGCACGGCGCCAAGGGCACGGAAGCCCCTGTCTGTTACGTCATCCGAGCCGAGCCGGGCATGTACCCCCACGGCCGCTCCCTCGGTGACGGGGACGCGGAGGAGGAGGAGCGGCGCATCCTTTACGTGGCCATGACCCGCGCCCAGGAGGAGCTGATCCTCACCCGGGCCAACAGCCAGCTGGGGCGCCAGGTCTTCTACGGTGGCTTCCGCGGCTCCCCCAGCGAAGGGGGCAGCGCCTATTTCCTCGAGGACCTCCCGGGCCGGCTGGTGGAGGCCGCCGACGGGGGCGTCGATGACGACGATCCGTGGGACGACGACGTCATCGAGTCGTGGGAACGGTAGTCGATGACGCACACCATCGAGGCCCGGGACGGCGACGCGACGATCCACCTGCTGCCCAGCGCCTGGTCGCGCAACGGCCCCGAGGATCAGCGGGCGTTCCACCGGCGGCTGATCCAGCTCCAGCTCGAACGGGCCGACGGCTCGACGACGGTTCTAGCCTCGAGCTTCCGGCGGCTGGCCCTCGTCGAGGAGGCCCGTCCACTGGGTATCCCGGCCCTGCAGGCGCTGGAGCATCCACGGCCGACCGCGCGCTCATGGAGTAGCAACTACGGCCCCCACGGCTGGCACCGCTATGTCGGCCGCTTCCCCCCGCACGTGGTCCGAGCCCTGCTCAACCACTTTGGTGCCGGGCCGGGCACCCGGGTGCTGGACCCGTTCCTCGGCAGCGGGACCACCGCGGTGGAAGGGCGCCTGCTGGGCGTCCCGGTGACCGGTATCGAAATCTGCCCGCTCTCCGCCCTGATCTCCCGGACCAAGGCCCTCTTCCCGGATCGGCAGATCGATCTCCAGGGCACCGCCGGTCAACTCGCCGAGTTCCACGCCGAACGCTGGGAGGCCTT
The DNA here is from genome assembly GCA_964504165.1 of uncultured Rickettsiales bacterium. GTDB lineage: Bacteria > Myxococcota_A > UBA796 > UBA9615 > CAYRNR01 > CAZDDH01. Next base: position 3,436 of record CAZDDH010000345.1, read on the forward strand.
TTTGTGCGGCCGTGATCCCGCCCGGCTGGAACACGCGGAGATCCTGGAACGGCCGGGGAATCCTGTCCCGGCGTTCACCAACCTCGATCGCTGGTTCACTCCCGAGGCGCTGCTGGGCGCCTCCATCGTCGTGGAGTTCGGCCTGACCCTCCGCGGCTATCTGCGCGACGCCCTGCTGTGCGCCCTGTCGGCGAAGATGCGGTCCATCGGCAACGTCGACGTGGACGTGGTGCGCGCCGAATACCGCAAGCAGCCGCGGGATCACGTGGACGTGGTGCGCCTGGTGGGCAACCAGCTGCGCAAGATGTCGCGGGACCTCCAGGCCGTGTTCGAGACCCACGGCGATCTGCTCGGGCCGCGTGAACAGGTGTGTATCCTCGAGGACTCGGTCCTGGACGCCCAGCTGCCCGAGGCCTCCATCGATGCGGTCATCACCTCCCCCCCCTACGGCGTCGAGTCGATCAGCTATCTGCGCACTCACCTGCTGTCCTACCGAGCGCTGGCCGCAGAGTTGAAGCACGATCCGTACGACGAACGGGAGCGCACCATCGGCTCGGAGTACCTGGCAGCCGTGGAGTCACCGGCCTGCTGGCGCGCCGGTGAGCTCTCTCCCCTGTTCCAGGAGTTCTTCTTCACCACGGTGGGCCAGGTGGCTCCCAAGCAGCGTGCCCGCCGCCTGGCCATGATGCAGTTCTTCGAGGACATGGACGGTGTGGCCCGTCGCCTCGCGGGGTGGATGAAGGATGATGCCTCGATGGCCTTCATCGTCGGCAACAAGAAGCTCGGCGATCCCATCATCCCCACCGACCGCATCCTCAAGGAGATATTCGACGCCCACGGTATCCAGGTGACCGATCGCATCGAGCACAAGCTCAAGACCAACAACAGCAACTCCCAGGTCCCGTGGCAGCAGCGGATCATCCAGCAGGAGAATATCTTGCTGTGCAGACGTGCCCGGAGGCAGCGGTGAACGCGGGGGATCTGCTCGGTTCCAGGGACTGGGAATTCAGCGACGCGGATACGCGGACGTTCACCCACGGCATCCACCGCTACTCGGGCAAGTTCATCCCCCCCATCGCACGCCAGGCCATCGAACTGCTCACGGTGCCCGGCGACCTGGTCGTGGATCCGTATTGTGGATCCGGGACCACGCTGCTGGAGGGTGCGCTGCTGGGCCGTCGCATGGTCGGGTTCGACCTCAATCCCCTCGCTGTGCTCATCTCCCGGGCCAAGTGCCGCCGCGTGGTACCTGACGGATTGCGCGAGGCCCGGCTGTTCCTCGCCGACGCCGTCGAGGGGATCGAGGGCGGCAGCGGCGACCTGCTACGAGCCGCCGAAGCCGATCCCAGGTCGAGGGACAAATGGTTCAAAAAGTGGTTCCAGCCGCATGTATTGAGCGACTTACTGGCCATCGATGCTGCCATCTCGCGGGTCGAGGACCACCGGTCCCTACGTGTTTGTTGTGTGGCCCTGTCGGACATCCTCCGCCGCTGCAGCAACAGCCACCCTCACTATCCCAACGTCATGTTCGACCGCAACGCACCGCGGCGGGACCGCCCAGGAAGCACCTTCATCGACCGCCTCGAACAGATCGCGTCAGCCGTCCTCTCCCTACCCGAGTCCTTCGACGAGGACCGGGTACACATCGAGTGCGCCGACGCCCGGTGCCTGCCCCTCCCCGACGGCTCCGCCGACGCCTTCATCACCCACCCTCCCTACATCGGCTCCGTTCCCTACGCCGAATACGGCGTGCTCTCCCTCCGATGGATGGGATACGACCCGGGAATGCTCGACCGTCAACTGACCGGCGGCAGACGCCAGACCCGAGACGTGGTCGCCCGCTTCGAGGAGGGCTACGGGGGGATGATCGCCGAGGCATCGAGGGTACTCGTCAGCGGCGGGAGGTTATTCGTGATGGTCGGGAATCCAACAGTACGCGGAGAGCCCATCGATCTCGCGGCGATGACGCTCCGCCTGGCCAGCGGCGCCGGCCTGGAGCCGGTCTCGACGGCCGGGCGCCGCGGCACGAACCGGCGCGCCAACAAGATGGGCGGCGAGGCCCTGATGGTCTTCTGTGCGCAATAAATCGTCGGGCTCGTTCTTTTTTGTTGACAACCACGGCAGCTCGACTATCCTCCTTCACCATGATGACGAGAACTCACGACGACATCGCGCCCATATTGGGCTGCATTCTCCGCGGGGTAACTCCCCCCTAGCGCCAGGACTCCTGGCTTGTAGGGCCCCCGCCGGCAGCTGTCCGCGGGGGCTTTGTCGTTCTGTAGCACGGAATCCGCCGCCGATCTTCAATGAGATCGCAAAGGCGCCCGTGTCTGTTTGTCACAATTAAATAGCGCATCGGCGCCAGCCGGACCCCCGGCGCACGTGTCATCTCTGCGGCCGCCGGAAGGTGGGGCCAAGGGGCATCGGACCCGTGTGTTCCGGCCAGGGGTTCCGACCCGGATGGTACCGGTCGACGGGATAGCTCAGCTGGTAGAGCACACGACTATTAATCGTGAGGTCGCAGGTTCAACTCCTGTTCCTGTCTCCCCCTCGAAGGGAGAACGCTTGGCCTGAAAAGCCAAACCCGTAACCGGCCCGAGGGGTGGGATCCGCGGGTCCAGCCCGTCCGCCGTCGGGACCCCTGGGGGGAGCGGCGGACAGCGGTGAGGCCGCCAGCAAGCTGCGGGATCCGCGGCCGCACGAAGCCGGGACTGCCCCGGGGTATCCCCGGGACCAAGGTGGACGCGGCGGCGCACGTGGCTTCCGCGGCCGTATCCGTGGCCAGACCACCGGGTTCCAGCCCGAGGGCCCCATCCGGGTGGCGCAGCCGATGCGAAGAACGTTTTGGATGGCTTGCACGGGCAAGCAAGGAATGGAGGTGACGTCATGTACAAGCACATCCACGTACGCAGCTTCGAAGTGGGGCTGCTCTACCGCCGGGGTGAATTCGAGCGTCTGCTCGCCCCCGGGCGGCACTTCATGTGGGACCTGTGGGGACGGCTGAGCATCGATGTGCTCCGTGCCCGCGAGCCCTTCGTCAACCGCCCCGACCTGGGCGTGCTGGTGAAGACCGGCGCCCTCGACGAGGTGGCCGAGACGTTCCAGCTCGCCGGTGACCAGCGTGCCCTGGTGTGGCTCGACAACCGCTTCGTGAGCATCCTCGGTCCCGGCAGGCACGCGGTGCTCAACGGCTACCACGACGTGCGCGTCGAGGTGGTGGACGCGACCAAGGTGCGCTTCGAGCACGAACGGCTCGAGCAGATCCTGGATGGCCCCGCCTCCCGGGTCTACGGCCTGACTCCCTTCCTGGTGCCCGACGGGCAGGTGGGGCTGGTGCGGCGCAACGGAGAGTTCAGCGAAGAGCTGGGCCCCGGCCGCTACGCCTTCTGGAACGGGGTCGGCGCCGTGGAGCGGAGCCTGGTGGACCTGCGCGAGACCCAGCTCGACGTCTCCGGACAGGAGCTGATGACCGCCGACCGGGTCACCCTGCGCCTCAACGCGGTGGTCACCTACAAGGTGGTTGATGCGCGCCGCAGCGTGTCCGTCGTGCAGGATGCCCGCATGGCACTGTACCGCGAGGCTCAGCTGGCGCTCCGCGCCGTGGTTGGGACTCGCGAGCTGGACACCCTGCTGGGTGACAAGGACATCGTCGCGAAGGAACTCGTGGAGATGCTCCGCGAGCGGGCCGGCAGCTACGGTCTGACCCTGGTCGCGCTGGGGATCAAGGACGTGATCCTCCCCGGCGAGATGAAGACCCTGCTCAACCAGGTCATGGAGGCCCGCAAGGCCGCCGAGGCGTAAGCCCCCGGCCGACCCCAGGTATCACGGATGATCCCAAACAAGGATGATGG
>CAZDDH010000346.1:0-7191 GCA_964504165.1 uncultured Rickettsiales bacterium
GATGGCTCACCCCTACATCTTGTGGCAGGAGGCGCTAACCGTCTACCCCCCTCCGGTAATCGGTGTCGATGACCACCAGCGCGTCCGGCCCGCAGTCGATGGCGGTCTTCAACAGGCTCCGGGTGGCTTCCCGCTCCCGGATCACGCGCAGCCGTCCGATGAGGGAGGCGATCAGCCCCGCCAGGCGCACCACACGCTCTTGATCGGTGGTCGTCGGTGGGGACTGGAACACCATCGCCAGCCAACCCATCGGTCCATCGACGCTGGCCAGGCGGATCAGCGCGACGCATGTGTGGGGATCGGCCCCTGAATTGGCATCCGACAGCACCGTCAGCAGGGGATCGTCCGGGGCCAACAGCCTGGTCTGCTCATCGATCTCGGCACCGGTCAGGATCAGCGCTTCGCCCCCGGGCAAAGAGTGGATTCGCCGGCTCCTGTTTCCGGACCCGAGGCCACATCTGAGGATCTCGACGTCATGGAGGTCGGCCAGCTGGTCGATGGTGGTCTCCTCCAGCGACGGCCGCGGCCCGGCGTCCCGGATGTCCTGCGCGTCGTGGAGTAGCAGGGTGACGGCCCGGACGTTGGAGAGCTGCCAGATGGCGGCCCCGACGCTGTCCAGCACGATCTCGAAGGGGGCACCGTCCATCGTCATCCGGCGAATACCATCCAGCAGCTGCAGCTCATCGAGGGAGCGGGCCAGCGCCTGCCGGTCCTGGCGCTGGCGGATGGCGGGGGCGAGCTGACGGGCGATGTGCTTGAGACGCTGGGTCGCCTTGCGGGTGATGGGTTTGCGGTGGGTGCAGGCCAGGAAACCGACCGGTTTACGCTCCATGGAGAAGGGTATGGCCTGGACTTCCAGGTCCCGTACCGCGGAAATGGCCTCCCGGATCTGCTGGCCCACGGGGCTGGCCTGCCATCGGGCATCCGTCCCTTTCTCCAGCAGCTCGATGAAGGATTGCTTACCCAGCAGGTCGATGGATTCGTCGGCGGCGCCGGAGCGGGCCAGCGTCCCTTCCGGATCGATGGGAACGCTGATCTCGCGACTGTCCAGGCCCGTGAGGCTCTCGAGGGTGTGGACGATATTGCGGCTGCGATCGGCGTAGCGCAGCCGTAGCCTGTCGCCGTCCCGGGACCCGAGCCAGACCATGGTGCTGGAAACCCCGAAGATATCCCGCAGACGGTACTCCAAGCGCTGGAAGACGGTGTCCAGCTCGTCGCCGCGGTTGAGCGCCTCGGACAGCTCGTTGATCAGCGCCAGGTCGGTGGTGCGCTCCAGCAGCAGCTCTTCGGCGCGTTTGGTCTCGGTGTACAGGCGGGCGTTTTCCAGGGCGATGGTGACGTGGTTGGCCAGCACCTCGATGGTGGGGACGAGCTCAGGGGTCAACCCATCGCCCGAGATGTTGAGGCCGCCGATGACCTTGGTCCCGGCCCTCAGGGGCGCGAAGATCGTCGGCATGTGGCCGAACATCCCGGAGACCTTCGTGGCCAGCGGCTGCAGGGAATCCGGGATGGCCTGCAACACGGTGGCGTTGTTGTCTTCCTCGAACACCGACTGGCCGCGCTCGAACAGCTGGCTGTAGACATCGACCTTGGCGATGGGGAACGAGATGCCCACGGCCGACAGCCCGGCGACCACCTCCAGCGCCGACAACGCTGCTCTGGTCGGCTTGGAGGTCGCCAATCCACGCACCACGAGCGAGTCCCCGATATCGTCGACCATGCAGACGCCGCCGACAAAACCCAGGGACGTGATCTGCTCTTCGACCGCCTTGAAGACCGCCTCTTCGGATCGTGCCGAGCGCTGGATCTGGGTGGCTGCTTCGTTGATCAGGCGCAGAAGGTCGGCCTGCAACTGGGACCCGGCCCGGATTGCATCACCGTTGTGGGAGGAAGCGGTCTGTTTTGCTGGTTTCTTCGCCATCCCGCAATCGCTGTGATTCTTTCGCACCGAGAACGCATGGAGGGCATCGAATATGACCCCTCATACTAACCAGGATAACAGTGTTGGGCCGCCACACCCACTGCCTCGGCTCCCTCATGGAGAGACGACTGACAAGCCCGTGACCGGCCTGGACTAATGCACCCGTTTGACGTGGCCGCGCCAGTACCGGTCTTTGAGCCCCTTCTTGAAGAGTTTCCCGGAGCCCGTCCTGGGCAGCGCGTCCAGGAAATCCACGGATTTGGGCGTCTTGAATCCGGACAGCCGGGCTCGGCAGTGGGCGATCAGCTGGTCCGCCGACGCCGTCTTGCCAGGGTGGAGCACGACGACGGCTTTGACCGCCTCGCCCCAGCGCTCGTCCGGCACGCCGATGACCGCGGCTTCCAGCACGTCCGGATGTTCGAACAGGGCGTACTCCACCTCGGTGGAATACACATTCTCACCGCCGGTGACGATGAGGTCCTTCCTCCGGTCGACGATATTGACGTACCCCTCGGCGTCGATGACCGCCAGGTCGCCGGTCTTCAACCAGCCGTCCTCGAAGGCGTCGGCGGTGGCCTGGGGATCGTTCCAGTACCCCGGCGTCACCGAGTCGCCGCGGACCCAGATCTCGCCCACCTGCTGGTCGTCGTGGGCGACCTCGCGGCCCTCGTCGTCCACGACCCGCAAGGAGACGGTGGCAAATTCGCGGCCGGTGCGGGACAGGTAGCGGAACTGTTCCTCCTCGGGGAGTTGACGGAGGTGGTCCTTGAGCAGGCTCAGCGTCAGGTAAGGGCTGGTCTCGGTCATGCCGTAGGTCTGCACGTACGGGCAGCCGAAGGTCTCCATGATGCGCCGCACCAGCTGGGGTGCGATGGGGGCGCCGCCGGAGAGCAGCAGCCGCAGCGCGGGGTAGCCGGCCGCGGCCGCATCCGGATGATGGACCAGCTCGTTGAGCATGGTTGGGATCAGGTTGGTCAGGGTGACGCCTTCGGAACGGAAGGTGGCCAGCACCTCTGTGGCTTCGAAACGGGGCACGACCACGTGCCGCCCTCCCACCATGGTCACGGCGAAGGTGGCCCAGGCGTCGGCCAGGTGGAACAGGGGAGCCACGTGGGCCCAGCGGTCCGCGTCGGTGAGTTGCAGCTCGGCCACGGTCCCCAGGGCGTGGGTGACCACGTTGCGGTGGGTGAGCATCACCCCCTTGGGGCGCCCGGTGGTGCCAGAGGTGTAATAGAGATGGGCCAACTCGTCGTCGCCGGCGGAGCGGGGGAGGGGAGACGAGCCGGCGCCGGCGACGAACGCTTCGTAGTCCTCACCGGACCACACGACCCGCGGTGCTGCCGGCGCAACGGCGTCCAGGGCGGCCGCCACGACGGGCTCGAAATCCGGGTGGGCCAGCAACAGATCGGCCCCCGAGTCCTCGAGGATCAGGGCCACTTCGCGCCCCGCCAGCCGGGTATTGATGGGGACGGCCACCCCGCCGGCCCGGGCGATGGCGTGGTAGGCCTCCAGGAACACCGAGCTGTTGGGCAGCAAGAGGGCCACCCGGCCACCCGGCACCATTCCAGCCTCGATCAGGGCCCGGGCCAGGGCGCCCACCCGCTGCCCGAACTCCCGGTAGGTCAGGCGGGCACACGGGCTGGCGACGGCCTCGCGATCGGGCCACAGGCGAACCGCACGGTCCAAGGTATCGGCGATGTGCATGTGCCTCTGTATACACGGGCTATAATCGCGCCGCCATGTCCTCCCGTCACCTGTTCACGCCGCCCCCCGAGCATGCCCGCCATCTGGACGGGCTACGGGCGCTGGCGATCTTGGCGGTGCTGTGTTTCCACTCGATGATCCAGGTCCCGGATCTGGCCTTCGAACTGCGGGGAACCCTGTTCGGCCGGATGCTGCTGCGGGGCGGCGTGGGGGTGGACCTGTTCTTCGTGCTCAGCGGCTATCTCATCGGTGGCCAGCTGCTGCGGGAGGGGTTGGCCAGCGGGCGAATCCGGTACGGCACGTTTTACATCAAGCGATTCTTCCGCATCTTCCCGGCCTACTACGCCGTGTTGGTGCTGATCTGCGCCGTGCTGGTGTGGCAGCCGTTCTATGACGCGTTGCTGCGGGGGGTGGCGCCTGGCGACGCGATGAGCGGCGCCTGGTCCAACTTCCTGTACCTCAACAACTACACCGGCAGCTGCCTGATGCCGTGGGGATGGTCCCTGGCGGTCGAGGAGCACTTCTACCTGGTGATCCCGGTGCTGCTGTCGCTGGTGGTGCTGCGCCTCCCACGCGGACGGGCCACGGTGGTGCTGTGGGCGTTGCTGTTCTTGCCATGGGTCACCCGGCTGCTGGCGTTCCGCGGGCTGGGGATCGAGCCCATCGTCACGGGCGGAACCCCCGCGGAACAGGCGACGCGGGCCACGGAGCTGATGGCCTGGATGGACGCCGTGTTCATGCCCTCCCACAACCGCTTCGATTCGCTGATGGTCGGGGTGCTGTGCGCGTGGGCCGAACAGACGTCCTCCGGGGTCCGCCGTCGCTGGCGGGGGTGGGGCGGTGTGGCCCTGACCGCGTTGAGCCTGCTGGTCATCGCGGGATACATGCTGGGTAAGGGGGGCAAACCGGTGGGGCCGGTGGCCTCGGCCGTGCTGGTGGGGCCGCTGGCGTTGGCCTTCGGGGGGATCCTGCAGCACACCCTGTACCGTGAACGCTCCTGGCTCAGGCGATTGCTGGCCTGGCGAGGATTCTTCCCCGTGGCGCGGGTGTCGTACGGCATGTACCTGCTCCACCCGTTCCTCATCGCTGCCCTGGGTGGGCTGGGGGTACACGGGGCCCTGGCGACCGTGGGGGATGCGAGGCTGGCGGTGCTCGCCGTCCTCGCGGTCAACCTGGCGGTGGCCTACGGCGCGGCGCTGGGGATGTTCGTGGTGCTGGAGTGGCCGATGATGCAGCTGCGGTCTCGAATCCTGGCGCGGCGGCGTGCTACGGTCGATGTGCCCGAGAAGCCCGACGAGGAGACGCAATGATGGAACCCCGATTTTGGTCCCCGCGCGGGGCGTGGCTGCCCGCGTGGATGGTGGCGCTGGTCATCGTGGGTGCGCTGGTTTCCCCTGGCCCAGCCAGGGCCAACGACGGGATCCAGGGCACCCTGCGTGACGGGGGTGACCACTGGGTCCTACATGTCTGGGGCAGCCCCTATGAGATGGGCTTCGCCCACGGTTTCCTGATGGGCGAAGAGATCATGGAGTTTGCCGACGGGTATGCCTTCCAGATGTTTTCCATGACCCCCGCCGAGCTGGACGCCTACGGCGAGTTCTTCCTGAGCATGATGGAAATCCCCGGGGATTACTGGGAGGAGGGGCTGGGCATCATCGACGGCATCGAGGCCGCAGGGGTACCGCTGTACCTGGAGGCCATGGGGCGCGATGTGACCGTCGATGATCTGATGCTGACCAACGCCGCAGCCGACATCTTCGGCATCGAGCTGGGCTGCAGCTCCATCTCCGCCTGGGGGGACGCGACGGCAGCGGACCCGGAGCTGGCAGGGGAATCGGCCATCGCCCGGGACCTGGACTGGAGTTACGGCAACGGCGACGCGGACATCCGCGATTTTGGCCTGGTCATCGCCTACGATCCGGCCAACGCAAACCATCAACGGTGGGTCTCGATTGCCTTCCCGGGCTTCATCGGTTGCCTCTCCTGCTACAACGCCAGCGGGATCGGAGCGTTCCAGAATCAGGGCAACCACGATACCCACGTCAGCGATCTGGATCTGATGGATCCCACCTTGCCCATCAACCTGGCCATGCGCAGCGGCATCGAAGCGCTGGACGCGGACGGCGATGGCACGGAGACCATCGATGACGTGGTCCACGCCGTCACCTCCGTCGGCCGCCTGGGGGATTACGACATCCACATCATCTCGCCCGCCGACCGCTCCGATCCTCCCGCAGCGATCCTGGAGGCGGTCCACGCCGGCTGGGAGCTGAGGTTACCCGACGAGGATCCGTTGCCCGAGCCCCAGTGCGTAGCGGCCACCAACCATCACCGGGAGCTGTTCGAACCGGCGGATTGCTACCGCTACGACATCATCGAGGAGATGGTCGAGGAGTCCGGCGGCCAGCTGGATGGGGACCGTTTATGGGAGATCGAGGGGGAGGTTTCCCAGTTCGGTCTATCCCATGGGACCGTCCAGACCATGCGTCTGATCCCCTCTACGTTGCAGCTGGACGTGGCGTTCTCCAGCCACACCGAGGCAGCGCCCTACGAGACGATCACTCGATACGAGATGGATTGGTTCTACTCGGACGGTGGGCCACAAGCTGAGGGAGACGACGACGATGACGCGGATGGGTGCAGCTGCACCGCGTCCGGCAACCGCCGCGCTGGGGCCGTCCTCGTGGGTCTGCTGATCATGGGAGTCTGGGCGCGTCTCAGGGGACGGACACGAGCGTAAGGCCGGGTAGCTCGGGGAAGGTGCCCGAATCTGCCGTGATGTGGCTGCACAGTACGCTGCCGGCATTGGATCCGGCGGTACAGACCTCGCACGGGAAGCCCAACGTGGCCAGCATCCCGCAGGTGTAGCCGTGGTACTGGCCCATGGAATCGTCGATGGCGGTGGTGTCCATCTGCCCATCCACGGAGACGCTGTAGATCTCGTCCCCCGTGGTGTCGAAGCTGCCTTCGATGACCAGGTCGTAGGATTCGGACGGCATGTTGGGGGCCGGGAGGATCACGGTGCCGGCTGGATCGGTGACGAAGGACGGGTTGGCCCACGTACCCGTCAGGTCCGTGGTGCTGTAGGCCAGGTCCTGGGACCAGTTCCAGCCACCGCTGTCCGCGGCGTAGCCCAGCAGCATGTCCAGCGTGTTGTTCACCTCGTCGATGGCCTCGGCCTGGACGACCAGCCCCTCGTCGGTGGGCCAGCTCCCGATGGCGATGCTGATGACCGCCTGGGCGGGGTAGGTGAAGTTCAGGCTGTTGAGGTCGAAGAAGTAGGCCCGGCCCAGCATGTCTGCGGCCACGACCTCGTCGGTTAGACCGTCGCAGTCGTTGTCCACGCCGTCGGTCAGTTCGGTAGCACCCGGGTTGATCGCCGCTGTGCCGTCCAGGCAATCGCCATCGCAGGTGGAGTAGCCGTCACCGTCGTTGTCGTCGAGGTTCATGGCCGGGTCGTTGTCGTCGCAGTCGACGTTGACGTCCCAACCATCGCCATCGGCATCCACCGGTGATGTGTCGTCGTCATCGCCGGTGTCGTTGTCGTCGTCGTCGTCCTCGTCGTA
>CAZDDH010000347.1:0-7134 GCA_964504165.1 uncultured Rickettsiales bacterium
CCGACTTGCCCTTGGGATCGAAGTCCGAACCACCCTTGCCGCCACCGATGGGGGTGGTGGTGAGGGCGTTCTTGAAGACCTGCTCGAAGCCCAGGAACTTGATGATGCTGAGGTTGACGGAGGGATGGAACCGCAGCCCGCCCTTGTAGGGGCCCAAGGCGTTGTTGAACTCGATGCGCATGCCGCGGTTGACCTGCGTGTTGCCGTCGTCGTCCAACCAAGGCACGCGGAACTGGATCATACGGTCAGGCTCGATAATGCGCTCAATGATACGGGCCTTGCGGTACTCGGGGTGCCGCTCCAGGACCGGAATCACTGACTCGACGACCTCGGTGACGGCCTGCAGGAACTCAGGCTGATCCGGATCGCGCTGCTTCACATTGCCCATGATCTCGTCGAACATCAGAATTCTCCTTGTAAGGGGTGGCGAAACAAGACTGAAGAAGAAGCTACCAAGGTCCGGCAGTCTCCATTCTTTTCGTTGAAGGGGAAATTGTCTTAACGCACGGTTTGAGGCCCGTCAAATCGTTTGGCGGAGAATCTGCAATTCCCCAGTGCCGTCGGGCGCTGGCGCGCTGTAAACTACCGGCTCCGCAGCTTCGACTGGAGATATCATTGGTACAGCGAGACGACGACTCTGGCGCTGACGAACTATTCGAACTGGATCTGGACTCGACGGCTGGTGGATTCCACGATCTGATGCGGCGGCGCGTCAGCGAAATCCTACTGGTTTCGAGCCTTTACGATTCGTTCATCATGGAAGAGGACGGCCAGCTGGGGGACCGTATCCTGGCCGATTACGTGGACCTGCACCTGCGTTATGCGCCGCGGGTGACCCGCGCCTCCACGGCGGCCAAGGCCCTGGGCATGATGCGATATCGACGCTTCGACCTGGTCATCACCATGATGCGGTTGCCCGACATGGATGTGCAGGTGTTCTGCCGCGAAGTGAAGAAGCGATATCTGGGCACTCCGCTGGTGGTTCTGGTCAACGACAGCCTGGAGCTGCCGGTGCTGATGAAGAACTTCGACCGCTCCTTGGCGGATCAGCTGCTGGTGTGGTCCGGGGATTCGAGGCTCCTGCTGTCGGCGATCAAGCTCATCGAGGACCGCATCAACGTGGACCACGACACCCGCGAGGGGGGGGTGCGAGTGCTGCTGTTCGTCGAGGACTCGGCGCGGCGCACGTCGTCGTTCTTGCCGATGGTGTACGCCGAGTTGATGACCCAGACCCGCAAGGTGATGGCCGAGGGCCTCAACTACATGGACAAGCTGCTGCGCATGCGGGCCCGGCCCAAGATCCTGCTGGCGCGCAGCTACGAGGACGCTGTGCGGTTGTCCTCCCAGGTGGGCGACTACCTGATGGCGGTCATCTCCGACGTGCGCTTCCCGCGGCGGGGAGAACTCCGCGACGACGCGGGCTTCGACCTGCTGGAGTTGCTACGCAAGCGCCACCCGCGCCTGCCGGTGATCCTCCACTCCTCCGACCCGGGTAACGAAGAGCGGGCTACCGAGATGGGGCTGGAGTTCCTCGACAAGAACTCCCAGACCTGGCTACAGGACCTGCAGGAATTCTTCGTCACCCACCTGGGCTTCGGCGATTTCGTGTTCCGGATGCCGGACGGCTCGGAGGTCGATCGGGCCCGCCGTCTGCGCGACCTGGAGAAGATGATCCTCACCATCCCCGACGAGTCGCTGAGGTACCACCTGGACCGGCATCACATCTCCATCTGGCTGATGGCGCGCGGCGAGCACGTGCTGGCCGGCAACCTGGCCAGCCGGGAGCTGGAGCAGTTCGAAGACCTGCAGGGGGCCCGGGACTTCGTCTCCACGGTGTTGCGGGAGCTGCGCCAGGCCCGCCACCGGGGTGTGATCTCCGACTTCGTACGCAACGATCTGGACGCCGCCACACCGTTCATGCGCCTCGGCGGCGGCTCCCTGGGCGGCAAGGGCCGCGGCATCGCCTTCCAGGCGGCGCTGCTGGCCAAGCTGGACCTGGACAGCCAGTTCCCCGGCGTGCAGATCCAGGTCCCCCAGACCCTGTCGCTGGGGACGGACCTGTTCGTGCGTTACCTCGAGGACAACCACCTGGAGAAGACGGCGCTGCGTAGCACGGACGATGCCGAGATCGCCCATGCCTTCCTGGACGGCGAATTCGCCAAAGAGACGATCGGAGATCTGCGCGCCTATCTGGAACAGGTGACCTATCCGTTGGCGGTCCGCTCCTCCAGCTTGCTCGAGGACTCCCTGTTCCAGCCGTTCGCCGGCCTGTACCGCACCTACATGGTGCCCAACAACGATGCGGAGCTGGAGGTGCGGCTGCGCCAGCTGACCAACGCCATCAAGCTGGTCTATGCCTCCACCTATTACCAGGCACCCAAGTCCTACATCCGTTCGACCTCGTTCCGCATCGAGGAGGAGCAGATGGGTGTCATCATCCAACGCATGGTGGCCAGCCGGTACCAGGACCTGTGCTATCCCAACTTTGCCGGGGTCGCCCAGTCTCACAACTTCTATCCCCTGGGCCGCCTCAAGGCAGAGGATGGCCTGGTCCAGGTGGCGCTGGGGCTGGGCAAGACGGTCGTGGACGGTGGCAACGTGCTGCGGTTTTCTCCCGCCAAACCCAACGTGCTGCCCCAGTTCTCGTCCATCCGCGACATGCTCAAGAATTCCCAGTCCGAATTCTACGCGCTGGACCTGTCCCAGCACGGCGTGGTGCTCTCACACACGGAGGAGGGGCCGCTGGTCAAGGAGGATCTGGAACGGGCGGAGAAGGACGGCACGCTGGTGCCGGTGGGATCGGTGTATTCGCCCAAGGACGGCGTGATCCGCGACGGCATCTACCACAAGGGGCCGCGCCTGGTGACCTTCGCCAACGTGCTCAAGTACGACCAGTTCCCGCTGGCCACCATCCTCAAGGAGCTGCTGCGCATCTCCCGCGCTGCGCTGGCGATGGACGTGGAGATGGAATTTGCCGTCAACCTGGTCCCGCCGGAGGTTGGCTCCCACGAGTTCGCCATCGTCCAGTGCCGGCCGCTGGCCACGTCGGGGGAGCATGCGGCGGTGGATCTGAAGGATGAGGACCGGGAGCGGGCCGTGTGCTGGACGGAGCAATGCCTGGGCACGGGCAAGACCACAGACGTCGCGGACGTGGTCTACGTGAACCCGGAGCGCTGGGACAACACCCGCACCGTCGAGATTGCGCGGGAGGTGGGCGAGATCAACGCCCGCATGGAGAAGGAGAATCGCCACTTCATCCTGATCGGGATGGGGCGGTGGGGGACCGCGGACCATTTCCTGGGTATCCCAGTGACCTGGAACGAGATCTCCCAGTCACGGGTGATGGTCGAGGTGGGGACCTCCCAGTACCAGGTGGAGCCCTCCCAGGGATCCCATTTCTTCCACAACATCACGTCGTTCCACATCGGTTACCTGACGATCCAGGAGGGGCGCTACAACTCCTTCGTGGACTGGGAAACCATCGAGGGTGCCGAGGTCATCGAGGAGCTGGAGTTCGTCCGCCACGTACGATTCCCCGAGCCGCTGGAGGTACGTCTGGATGGACGGCGGGGGTGCGGGGCGATCTTGATGCCCTCGGATGAGGAGGAGTTTTCGTTGGTCTAAGGCTTTTCTACCCTTGCCCTTGCCCTTGCCCTTGGTGGCCCCATAGGAGGGCAGGGGAGGGAGCCTACCGATCCGGGTTGTCGTGACAATAGAGGCAGTTGTCCCGCTGGACCTGAGCCGAGACATAGCCGTTGCAGCCGTCCGTGTGGCAGTCGTCGCAGGTCAGCTCGGTGTTCTCCACGCAGTCCAGGCCTTCGCAGCCACAGTCACCGGCGTTCTCCGGGTCCAGGATCTCGCCGTTGGGGCCGTTGTGGCAGTAGTTGCAGACGTAGTGCTGGAGGTTGACCTCGGCGCCCTCTGAGACCGCACACAGGTGGCAGTCGAAGCAGGTCATGTTGCCGGGCATCTCTTCTTCGCACCACATCTGTCCTTCGACCATGAAGGGGGTCAGCACAGACTCGGCCTCGTCGCACTCGTCCGCCGAGTCGTCGTCGTCCAGCGCGGGATCCTTCACGATGCAGCTGGCCAGCAGCGCAGCGGCCACCAGCAGGGTGAGGAACAGGGGATGTTTCGCGCCGTTCATGGTGGCCATAATAGCTGTGGCTCCTGAAATCCCAATCTAGGTGCGGAGGCCCGATGATGCAAATGGCCATAATTGTCGTGGACATGCTGGCAGATTATTTCCGCGAGGAGGCGGGCCTGCCCATCACGCGCGAGGCGCGGGCGCTCATCGATCCGATCAACGAGCTGACCGCAGCAGCCAGGGGCGCCCGCCAGCCGGTGATCTTCGCCTGCGACTCGTTCCTCGAGGGGGATTTCCTGTTCGGCGGCAAGATGAAGGCCCACGCCATCCGCGGGACCGCTGGCGCCGAGCCGACCCCTCTGCTGCACCGGGAGCCGGGGGACATCGTGCTGCCCAAGCGCCGGTTCTCGGCGTTCTTCAAGACCGATCTGGACCAGACCTTGCGCACGCTGGGGGTGGAGGGGGTGGCCGTGTGCGGCATCACCACGCATTTTTGCGTCCTGACCACGGTCCTGGACGCCATCTGCCACGATTTCCACGCCGTGTGGCTGGAGGACTGCTGCGCGTCCCACAAGCGGTCGGTCCACCAGGCGACCGTGGAGCTGTACCGGAACAATCCGCTCTACCCGCTGCTGCGGGTGATGGGCCGGCGAGAGCTTATGAAGGAGTTGGGCTAGAACCGCCCCTGCAAGACGACCGCGGTGGTCTCCGAGTAGGGATCGTAGATGGGGGAGAAGCCGTCGATGCGGACGCGGGAGGTCTGGGGGCTCGTGGTCTGGCCGGAGCGGGCAACGGCCATCCGGGAGGCGCCGGCGGCCAGCAAGGCGATCCCGCCGGCCATGTAGGCCACGCCCGTGATCGAGGAGACCATCACCGGCGCCAGCTCGTTGCCTGTGCCGTAGGACTGGACGCGCATCAGCGGTGTCAGCGCGGCGAGGATGCCGGTCCCCATGGACAGGCAGAGCACGCCGCCGCCCAGCAGCATCGTGCCCGGGAGTTCATCCCCCACGTCTTCCTTGCCCCACAGCTCGCGGTAGGCGTTGTCGCCGTCGATGGTCAGCACCAGCCCGGTACCGAAGACGGCAAATCCCAACGCCGGCAGGATGTAGGAGGGGGCGTCGTTGTAGACCAGGTTGACGCCCATCGTGACCGCCGATGCCAACCCGATACCGCCGATGAGGCCGCCGGTGAGAAGGTACGGCAGAGCCAGCGCCTTCCCCGCCTCGGCGCGACCCCAGGCGCCCAGATGGGCCGGGTTCGACACCGCAGAATTCCCGGCGGCGAGCTGGGCCGTGCCCAGGATCAGGGTAGGGATCCCCGGGATCATCAGCGTGGGGATGGTCAGGGCGATGAACGGCGTGCCGAAATCGTCCCGGCTGAGGACGTACTCGGTGGTCATGGGCACCATCACGATGCCGGCGACCGTGAGGCTGCCTCCCAGGGCGGTGCGGCCGGCGGCGCCGTTGTTCTGTGCTTGCGCCGGTGCGGTGAGCGCCAAGCAGAGCAGCAGGGCCGCGATTGTAGCCAGTAGGGAATGTTGGATCGGGCGATACATGGTGGTCTCCTCGTATCTGCGTGCCAGCATCATACGGGAATGAATGTTACGTCACTTTCTAGAAGTGTGCGTTTTTGTATGTCGTCAGCAAGCTGCTGATTTCCTGGAGGTCGGCGTCCCCGGTGGTGAAATAGGCGTCGTCCACCATGGTGATGATCTCGGCCAGATAATCCTCACGTTCGTTGGTGGGCAGGCTCCACACGTGGGTGAGGGCCTGGGAGTAGGCCACCACGGCATCCGCCTTGTACAGCTGGACCCCCGCGGCGGCGATCATCTCGTCCATGGTCATGGAGATGGTGTCCACCATCGGCTCGTAGGTTTCGGCGGTCTGCCACGTCACGGTGAACTGGAACACCTCGCTGCCGTCGTGGTCCTCTTCGGTGCAGTCCTGGAGGATCTGATGGAACAGCATGGCATCGTTGGGCGCCAGGTGCTGGGGCTCCACTTCCTCCGGATCTTCCGAGTACTCCTCGCCGTGGAACTCGGCCATCACATACCCCTCGGGCATGATCATCTCCACCTGCACGGCGCGCGCGGCGATCTCCATGACGCTGAGGAAGCGGTCGTCGTCGCCGAAGATGACGTCGGCCTCGGCGGCGGTGTCGAGGTAGACATAGGCGCCCTTGCCCACGTCGGTGATGGTGTCCATCAGCTGGTCGTTGTAGTTGACGGCGTTGTCGTCCATGCCGATGGCAGACAGGTAGATGCCCTCCTGCTCGGCGTCTTCCGCGTGCAGGGCGATGAGCTCCTCGTCGGTCTGGCCCGTGTTGGCGCCACCGTCGCTGAACAGCAGCACCCGGTTGACGCGGTCGGCGCCGTACATCTGCTGCGCCAGATCGTAGGCCACCTGCAGCCCCTGGCTGAGGTTGGTGGAGCCGCCGGTGTCCAGGCTGGCGATGGCGTCGAGCAGCTGCGGGTCGTTGGGCTCGTCGATGGTCTCCTGGTCCAGCACAACCGTGGCGTTGGCATCCCAGCTGAGGATGGAGACCATGTCTCCCTCATCCAGGTTGCCGGCGATGGCGTACAGGGCGGCCTTGGTCATGTCCATCGGGTGCCCGGACATGGAGCCGGACGAGTCCACCGAGAAGGTCAGTGACCGGGGACGCCGGGTGAGCAGCTCCGCCGGAGGAGAGGCGACCCCGATGAGCATCGTGTACTCCCCGTCCTCGTCGGCGTGGACCTGGGGCACGATGCGCAGGTGACCCAACTCGGCCGGCGGGAAGTAGAAGTCATAGTAGTTGAGGAATTCGTAGGGACGGGACGAGTCGTGGATCTCGTCCTCGTCCTGGATGATCTGGCGCGCCAGGGCAGGGGCGGCCATGGAGTTGGAGTCGTCGGCGGACAGGTAGAGGGTCGTTGGCTCCTCGGGGATGTCGTCGCAGACGTCCTCCTCTTCGGTGTCGTCGTCATCGTCCGCGCCGGTGTCGTCGTCGTCGTCGGCCGCGTCGTCGTCGTCCGAGACGTCGTCGTCATCGCCGGTGTCGTCGTCGCT
>CAZDDH010000348.1:0-7134 GCA_964504165.1 uncultured Rickettsiales bacterium
GTCGTCAGGTCAGGCGTGAGGGACGGAATTCCGCTCTATGACGGGAGTGTCCAGAAATGTCGACATAATTCCCCGGTGTCGGGGTTGCCTGGCCCACAAAATCGTAGCCCCAACACTCTGCCGTACCATCGAGCCTCAACCCACAGCTGTGTCTCTCCCCCGCACGTACCATGAAGAATTCACCCTCTGGAGCTGTGGCCTGACCATCCGAGTCATCTCCCCAGCAACTGACCGTCAGGTCCAACTTGATGCCACAAGTGTGGGTACCACCCGCACTGACCTGCAAAAAATCATCTTGGGGTGGGACACTCTGGCCGTAGTCAAAAAGGCTGCCAGCGCCGGCTCCCCAGCATTCGACCAGGTCATTCATGCGGAGGCCGCATGTATGCATGCCCCCTGCGCTGATCTGGGTAAAAACTCCTCCAGGAGGTGTTGCTTGCCCGTCTGCATCCATGCCCCAGCACACCGCGGCATCATCCTCTCTGATCGCGCAGCTGTGCCCCCAGTTGGCGGTCACGGCAGTATAGGAAGGGGACGCACTGTCATCATCGTCGTCACCCGCCGAGTCGTCGTCACTCGTGTCATCGTCCGCGACATCGTCGTCGTCCGTCGTGTCATCATCGGCTGCGTCATCATCGGATGCGTCATCATCCAGCCCGTCGTCTTCGGATACGTCGTCGTCTTCCGACGTGGTAGGGCATCCAGATAACGAAAACACCAAGAACAGAAGCCACGGTACTTTCATCATTTTAGTTTCTCCCCCAAACGCCCCGAATTCGTTAAGCCCTTTCGCCGGCTCAGCCCCCGAACAGCCGTGGCAATCGGCTCTTCAGATCGGGTAGCTCTGCCAGGTGTCTGCCCGACTCGATGGCATCACGGATCGGGTTGGTCAGATCGGCGTGACCGAGCAGGTTGGCCCCCACCAGGACACCGTCCCGCGTCACCAGCCGCAAGTAGGTGCTGTCGGTCTGATCCTCCAGGACCGTGTAGCTGGCGTCCGATGAACGGACCTCGCCGATGCTGTAGATGTCGGTTTCCAGCACCTTCAGGCTGTTCGACGGAGCGATGCCAGTGAACTCGGCGCTGCCGCCCGCCGCGTTGACTCCGGCCACCTCCCCCTGGGCGAAGGAAGCCGGCCAGATACCGTACAACGTCCCCCCGTGCTCGGCCACGTCACCGGCGGCGAAGACGGCCGGATCGGAGGTGGCCATCCGGTCATCGACGATGACACCGCTGCGGACCGTGAGGCCGCTCTGTCTGGCGAGATAGCTGTTGGGCCGCACGCCGGTGGCAATCACCACCAGATCGGCCGCAAGTTCCGTTCCGTCCTCCAGCAACAATCCGGTGACATGCCCGTCACCCAGCAACTCCTTCGCCCTGGCGTGGTTGTGGACCGTGACGCCGATGCCTTCCAGGTTGCCTTGCAGCAGACGTCCGGCCGGTTCGGCCAGCTGCCGGGGTAGCAACCACCCATACCCCTCCAGCACGCTCACCGAGAGGCCTCGCCTGGCCAGCGCTCCCGCCGCCTCCAAGCCCAACAGGCCACCGCCGATACAGACGCAGCGATTGCCTGGTTTGGACTGGTCGATGATCTGGCGGGCGTCTTCGAGGGTTCGCAGGGAGAACACTCCTCCGCATTGCACGCCGGGCAGGGGCGGGATGAAAGGATGAGATCCCATCGCCAGGATCAAGGCCTCGTAGGCCAGCTCGCCGCCATCCTGCAGCGTCACCACCTTGTGGTCGCGATCGATCGTCGTCGCCTCGCCCTCGATCCACTCGATCCGCTGCTCGTCGAGCCAGGCTCGGCTCTTCATCTGCAGCTCCGCCTCGTCGACCTCACCGGCGAGGAATCGAGTGAGGTTGAGGCGGTAGTAGGGGAGGGCGCTCTCCTTGGACAGCAGCTTGATCGTCATCTGCGGATCGGACTGGCGAGCCCGCTCCGCTGCCGTGATCCCAGCGATCCCGGCACCAATGATCACCAGCGGCCCTTGGCCGCCACCACCGCCCGTGTCCTGTTCGGCCGAACCGATGGAATCGAACAGATTGCTCTCCACGGAACAGACCGGGCAAGCCTCGGGAGGCGAATCTCCCTGATGCTCGTAACCGCAGACGGAACACCGCCAGGCCTTGGCGGCGGCCTTCTTCGGTTGCACCGTCACGGATGCCATGGCGCTGAACTGCTCGCTGTCCACGCCGCAGACGGGGCAGCTGTCCGGGGGCTGCTCTCCGGTATGTACATAGCCGCAGACGTCGCACTTCCATTGCTGGTCCATCTCGTACCTCCGCGGCCGATTTTCGCACAGGAGGCACAGGGATCAAGGGGGCACGGCGCTTGTTTGCATCAGGACGACTAATCCGCCACAACCGCTGGTTTGATATGCTCGGCGGCCGGAGGAGAGGACCCCATGCGACGACGATTCCACAACCTGTCGTTGCTGTGGATGCTCTCCATCGTGCTGACGGCGGCGCCCGGCTGCGGCTCCCGCGAGGAAACGCCGGCCCCGTCGGGCGCGAAGACCGACCTTCCCAGCTTCCTGGTGATCGATATCGACTCGTGGCGGGCGGATCGGCTTGGCGCCACGCGAAATGGGCTGCCGTTGACGCCGACCCTCGACGGGCTGGCCGCCAACGGGACGACCTTCACGCAGATGATCGCCCAGTCCGGCTGGACGCTGACCTCCTACGCCTCGTTGATGAACGGCCGGCTGCCGCCGCTGACCGAGACGGTGACGCCGGTCACCCTCGACTGGCTCGACGAGAGCGAGCAGATCCTGCCCGAGATCCTGGGGCTCTACGGCTACGACACGGCGGCCTTCCCGGTGGATACGCTGCTGGAGAAGATCTCCGGCATCTTCGACGGCTTCGATACGGTGGGTGGACAACCGTACGACCAAAAGGAGGCCGCGTCATGGATCCGTAGCCGAGATGGAGCCCCGTTCTTCGCCTTGATCCACGACCAGGATCTCCACGCCCCGGCGCCGCCGCCGCCGCTGGAGTTCGTCCGGCGTTACCACCCGGCAATGCCGGCCCTCCAGGCGGACAACCTGCCGCAGATCGACCGGGAATTGCAGCACCAGTTTGGCAGCGGGGCGAGGCAGGAGCACCTCATCGCCTGGTACGACGCGGCGCTGGCCGCATACGACCAACGCATCGCCGACCTGCTGGCGGTGCTCGATGAGACCGGCCGGCGGGACGACACGGTCATCATCCTCACCTCGGACCACGGCGAGGCCCTGTTCGAGCACGGCAAGCTGGGTCACGGACGGATGCTCTACGAGACGGTGATCCACGTGCCGCTGGTGATCGTCGATCCGGCAAAGAGCACAGGCGGCCGGTCTGTCGACGCCCTCGTACAGACCATCGATCTGCCGCCGACGATCCTGGAGCGTGCGGGCATCCCGGTGGCGGCGAGAATGTCCGGGAGTTCCCTGCTGCCGCTGCTCGACGGCGGCGCCGAGTGGCCCCAGCGGGAGGTCGTCAGCATGACCAACCGCCAGGCCGTGTCCCTGCGCGGGGAACGTTACAAGCTGGTGTTCCACATGCCGGAGTTCCACATGCCGCGCCCGGGTGAGCCGCAGCACACGGGAGCAGAAGCTTCACCGGCAGACGGCTGGATCGCCCCTACGGCCGTCAAGGAGCTGTTCGATCTGCAGACCGACCCGGGAGAGACCGTGAACCTGGTGACGGCCAAGCCACAGCTCGCCGATGAGATGGAGGCGCGCCTGAGTGCCCGCCTCGACGAGCATCTCGGC
Organism: uncultured Rickettsiales bacterium; assembly: GCA_964504165.1. GTDB lineage: Bacteria > Myxococcota_A > UBA796 > UBA9615 > CAYRNR01 > CAZDDH01. The sequence goes on from CAZDDH010000348.1 coordinate 3,753, forward strand.
GTACCCGGAGGCGGAGCCATCCCCTTCGACGCGGAGGCTCGCCGATTCATGCAGGAGCGGGGGTACTGGGAGGTGGTGCAGCCGCATGGGCCGCCGAAGCACCAGCCCTCACCCAAGCACCCGGCGCCCTGATGGGGTTGCCGAGCACGTCACCTGTCTTGTTGAGACACCGGGCGAAAAAGTGAACAGCTAGTTGGGTCTTCCTGCTGCCCGCTCCCAGACCACGATCACGTATGTGTAGTTCCCAGTGATTTGTGCTCCACACCTTACTCGCGGCCTTCAGGTGTCTCGTCTGGACGGCGACAGCCTCCGCAGCACGCGGCGAACGGTACGCTTGGCCTTCTGCAGAGCCGTCCTGACTCCCAGGGGTGGCAGCGGTTCGATCGGCTTGGCGGCGCTCGGTGAGATCCATTCCCAGTTCTTGGAGGGTGGTGGCTTCGGTGGTGGCTTCGCCATGATCTCCCACGGGGTAGTCGGGGCTCGGATTGGGATCAGAGGTAGCTGCCGGAGGGCCTCTGGACAACTGTCTGAAGATCGATCAGTGCACCGTGTAGTCCAGGCACCCGCTTGCGGCAGCGTGGGTCTCAAGCACCGGGGCCTCGACCCAGACCTCGCGCTGCTCGTCGAAGCGCCGCTCCGTGCTGTTGGCGTAGCTGTACTGGGGCGTGATGCACATCGTGATGGTGTACGGCAGGCTAGCCTTGTCCTCTTCGGCCATCTTGCGGGCGACCTGCTCGAGGTCCAGGCATTCCCCGGAGAACCCTTGCAGCGCCTTGACCGTGCAATCGGCGTTCCCGGGATCGAGGAAGAAGCGTATCCGTTCCCACTCGGTCATGAAATCCTTGTAGGAGAGGTTCACGGTCACCGACCGGGTGCGGTTCGGGGAGCGGTCGGGACTCTCGATCTGTACGTACACGCGTAGATTGAGGTCGTCGCGCAGCTCGTTGTACACGGACCCGCGCTGCGCCATTTCACTCATCGCCGCGGGGAAATAGCAGCGAGTCTGCACCGGATGCTCGCCGGACCGGAACGCGGTGCGAACGTCTTTGTAGGAGTCCTCGTCCGCCAGGGGCAGGTCGGCGGTGGAGAAGATGCAGTTGCCCTCCTCCCCGTTGAGCTTGCGGTACTTGCTGGGCGTGAGCGCCTGGGCGACGGTGACGGCACCGAGCAGCAGGGCCAGGATCAGAACCAAAACCCGAATCCGGTCTAGACGCATGTCGAACCTCCGTGCCCTAGGGGCAGCGTGGCGATCTGTGTTGGTGTTTCCTCCCACCTCTGTCTCTAGCTTCCGATTCCCAGAGCGCTGGGTCAATCGATCTATTGGGTACCGGAAGCAAGACGCGACACCCAAGGTGTCCCATCGTGAGCCTCAGGTAGGCGACTCTACGCCGATCAGCCGGAGGCTCTCCCGCCAGAGCTGTTCCGCAAGATCGTCGTCCATCGCCAGGCCACCGGGCGCCACCTGCTTGCCGTTGTCGAAGTAGGCGTCCGTTGACGCGGGCAAGCTGCGGTGCCGTTGCCAGCAATACCGAGGTCCGGGCACCGGAATCGGGACCGGGCAGGAACACCTTCATCAGCCGGAACACCAGAGCGTTGACGCCACGTAGGTCTCCGTCGCCGCCGAACCCGGTCGCGACGACGCCGGGATGGAGGCAGTTGGCGGTGACCCCGGTCCCCTCCAGCCGCCGGGCCAGCGCCCGCGTGAAGAAGATGTTGGCGAGCTTGCTGCGGTTGTAGGCCTCCTGCCAGCGGTAGCGGGACCGGCTCTGCAGGTCGTCGAGGTCGAACTCCTTGACCCTGGTGGCCAGGGCCGAGGACACGGTGATGACTCGCGACGGCGCGGAGTCCTTCAACAAGGGCAGCAGCTCCGTGGTGAGAAGGAAGGGCGCGAGGTGGTTGACGGCGAACGTCAACTCCAGCCCGTCCTCGGTCTCGATGCGGCGGTCCGAGCCCACCCCGGCGTTGTTGATCAGGACATCCAGCCGGCCGGTGCGGGAGCGGATGTCGTCTGCCAGCTGCCGCACCTCCGTCAAATGCGACAGGTCAGCGACCAGGCACTCGATCGCGTCGTTGCCGGTGTGGGACCGGACCGCCTCGACGGCCTGCTGCAAGCTCGCCCGGTTGCGCCCGCACATCAGCACGGTGGCTCCCTGCTGTGCGAGGGCCCTCGCCGTCGCCAACCCGATTCCGGAGTTGGCCCCCGTGATGGCGACGACCTTCCCGGTCATCGGGCGATCGTTTCCGGTGCTCATGGGTCGTCCTCCCCGGTCAACTCGGCGATGACCGCGTCCACCAGCTCCAACTCCAGGGCGCGGACCTGTCCGACGTGGTGCAGCGTCTTGCCGACGATTCCGGTGTGCGCATGGGCCTCGCTCTCCTCTCCCGACCAGCTCTCCAGCAGGTCGTGCAGGTGATCCCGGCGTCGGTGGAGCAGCGAGCGGGCCTCAGCGGGTGGGAGCAATCCCACCAGCGACAGGCTCACCAGGTTCGGCAGTTCGGGTGGCGCATCGCTCGCGAGCTGCTCGCGCAGTAGGTGGTCCAGGGCTTCATGGCCATCGGGGGTGAGCCGATAGACACGGCGGTTGCGCTCACCCTGCTGTTCGTCCTCATGGTCCAGCCAGCCCCGCTGTTCCATCGTCTCGAGCAAGTTGTAGGCGGCGGGCCGCTTCAGCTCGATCAGCCCCGTGTCAGTCAGGTGGGCGTGGAGTTGGTAGCCGTGCATGTCCGAGTTGGCCAGGAGTCCGAGCAGCAACAGGCGGCGGTGGTCGGTCGTGGTCATGGGTCCTCCGCTGGATCGGCCAATCTATTAGTCAGTAATGACTATCTAGCCTAGTCACTTCTGACTAAGTGTCAAGCGCGGATCGGGAAGCGGCGCTGATGGGATAAGGACAAAGGGGACAAATCATCCAGTAGTTGCCCGGGCAATTGACGCCGGGCAACTGACGCGGACAGCGACTGCGCGGCCAGCTGCTACGGAAGACGGCCGGCGAATGGCCGGCAATTTCTCGTCTGGTGGAGGCGGCAGGAGTAAACAGGAGTACGAGACTCGTTCTGGGATGAAACCCCGAAAGCCTTGACATAGTCGTTGGGGGAAAGGGAGCGTTGCACCTGGTCGTCGGTCAATCCAGGCCTATATGCTCATCAATTCTTGTTTCAGCTGGCTTGGGCCTCTATCGGCTTGCTAAAGGGGCACACTTGAAATATCCAGGCTAGAGCCCAGTCCTTCTCCGATGGATCATGATAGGAGCGAGCCAGAGTAGTGCCAAAGCCGCTAGGGCCTTATGATTGCCCGAACTACTGCCACTGATCCGACAGTCACAACCCTGAACGTCCCACTCGTTCCGGATCCACGGAACCGCATGATATCACAAAGAAAATGTAA
>CAZDDH010000349.1:0-7088 GCA_964504165.1 uncultured Rickettsiales bacterium
GTTGTCCGTGCTGTCGTCCACCACCTCGTCGGAGTTGTGGTCGATGCCGTCGTTGCAGACCTCCGGGGCTCCCGGATAGATGGTGGCGTCCGTGTCATCGCAATCGCCAGCGCCCTGGGACCATCCGTCACCGTCGTTGTCCGCCCCGCCGGCGGCGTAGAGCAGGCAATTGGCCACCAGCAGCGCGCCGTCCGTGGTGCTGTCCCAGAAGTCGGACCGGATGTCGCTCGACGGCGGATAGATGTTGAACCCCACCGTCACGCCGGCGGCCGGCTCGTAGGCCGCGATGAACGGGGTGCCGTCGTCCAGGTGGGCCACCAGCGTGGCTCCGGCCACCTCCGAGATACCCGTGTTGCGATAGCTGCTGGACCCGCCGTTGAAGGTGCTGACACCGTTCATGATCGGGTGGTTCGGATCATCCACGACCATCGTCCGCGGGCCGCTCGATGAGTAGCTGCCCAGCGTGAACGGAACATACCCGTCGGACACCACACGCCCGCCGAACCCCAGCCCGGGGCTGGTGTAGAAGCCAAAGGTGGCGAACAGCACGCCGCCCCCCGCGTCGACGTAGTCCGCCAGGTTGTCCCCCAGCGTGGTGGCGTTGTTGAAGGTGCTGTCCGAGAACACCATCACCGCGTCGTAGGCCTGCAGCTCGGCAAGGCTGGGCGTGACGGTGGATCCGTCGTACAGATCGACGGAGGTGAACAGCCCGGTGTTGGTCAGGTAATCCTGGACGTCCTGCTTGTACCCAGACGCCGCCCAGATACCAATATCGACGGCGCCCGCTGGCGCGGACCAGCCCAACACGACAGCGAACAAAATAAAAGAATGGAAACGAGGCATGGCAACTCCAAGGTTGCCGTCACTCTACACGCTTCCGGACGGAAGCCGAAAAATCAGGGAATGCTGATGGTGTACGTATCGTCCAGGAAGGTCACCGGCCATGGCCCCGTGTAGCCGGGGTCGTAGTCGTCGTGCTCCTCGCACGCGCTGACGCTGAAGGCGGGGCTGAGGGGCTGATCGGCCACCGTGCTGACATGCAGGACCAAGGCATCCATGGCCTGTGTACAGTACTGCTGGTCGACGCCGGTGATGTGAAGCACATCCCCCACTGATGCGAAGAATGCCAGCGGCGGGTGGTGGTCCTGCGAGCCGTCCACGTCCACGAAGATGGGGTTGCCGTTGAGCTCGATGGTGACGTCGTCGTCCACGTGGAAGTAGTGATAGGGCGTGTCGCCACCGGAGATGACGTACTCCAGCTCGTCGTCTTCCTCGTAGATCAGCACCGTGATCGAGTCCGAACCCTGCTCCCCTTCGGCGTCGAAGGCCATCAGCGTGATCAGGTGCTCCCCGGCGGTGAGGGCGACGGTCTCCATGGCCACAGCGCCGTTGCCGTCCGCCGTGCCCGCGGGTAGGTACCCGTCGATGTCGCTGTGCCACAGAACGCCAAGCTGGTCCGGGGGCTCCTCCAGGTCGGCGACCAGCCCGGAGAAGGACAGGTTCTGTGCGAGCAACGAGACCGTGCCGTCTGGGGGCGTGAGGATCTGGACCAGCGGCGGCTGGTTCTCGCCGTCCGGCGGTTCCCCGGCTGCCACGAGCTCCACCGTGGCGATGCCCCCCTCCAAGGTGGGATCGCTGGTGAGCAGCAGCACGCGGTCCTGCCGGGCCAGGTCGTCTTCGGGGGCGTAGCGCACCGACACATCCAGGGACATCCCGGCGTCTATGGCGGTGGGCGGCTCGTACCCGGCCGGGAACTCCAGCGTGAAGGCCTCTTCCCCGTCCTCGAGGATGGCGGACTCGATGGTGAGCGGCCCGCTGCCCACGCTGCGCACCATGAAGGTCAGGGTCTGCTCGCCCACATCGGTGGGGAAGTACAGCAGCTCCGGGTCCACCTCGCAGCCGGGGACCACCCCCGCCCCCTGCAAGAAGATGATGACCTCTTCCTCGTCCTCGTCGTCCGAGTAGATCAGCACCGCGCCCGCGTCCCCGCCCTCGTGGGTGGGGGTGTAGCGCACCAGGAGCTCGGCGTATGCCCCGGGGCCGATCTCCTTGTCCGGATCCGTAAAAAAGAAAGCGTCGGAGCTGCCGTCCTGCAGCACATAGTCGTCCACGTTCAGCGTGGCGTTGCCCTCGTTGAACACCGCCAGCGACAGCTCCCGCCAGTAGCCGCGCTCCACGGACCCGAAGTCCAGGCTGGCCTGGCTCAGCGCGATCTCCGGCTCGCCGGCCTCTAGCGAGTACTTGCTGCAGCCGCCCAGCAGGGCCATCGCCAGGGCGGCAAGCGCTGCCACGATACGAGTCACCATCGGCTCCTTTGGGGTGCGGACGCCCCGATTCTGGCTGGATGGTAGACGGCAGATCGCCGGTGGTCAATGTTAAGAACCCGTGAAAAATACTTCGGCAAGGGCCGCGGAGCGGGGGTATAAAGTGGTCGTTGCGCTGTGCGAAAGGACGGATCATGACGGGTCGTACCGTGTACCGGGTTCATGCCCTACCCTGGCTCCTGGCCGCCTTGCTGGCCTCCGCGGTGGCATGCGGGCAGTCCGACGACCTCCCCGATACCCCCGATTTCGATCCCACGGACAACACGGGCCAAGCGGACGACGACGACGCGGCGGCGGATGACGACGACGACGATGACTCGGTGCCCGACGCCCAGGTGGTCTCCCTCGTGGTCCAGCCCATCGAGTACGCCATCGACACGGAGACCAGCTTCCCGCTACAGGCCATCGCCACCTGGGACGACGGCACGGCCGCCCGGGTGGCCCCGGACGCCTTCGCCGTGCAGGACGAGGCGGTGCTCTTCGTCTCCGAAGATGCCATCGTGACGGCGGCGGGTGTAGGGCAGACCACCCTCACCGCCAGCTACCAGTCCGTCGAGGCCTCTCCCGTCACCGTGACCGTCATCGAGCCGGGCCTGATGGTGGTCCACGTGGCGGACCGGGACACGGGCGAACCGCTGGAGGGCGTGGAGCTGTACCTGGGATCCAGCGCCGAGCCGGATGCCTTCACCATCACCGACGCCACCGGAATGGGTGTGCTGACGGGTGAGTTCAGCGGCTCGGAGACGGTCACCGCCAAGGTAGGCGACTACTACCGCACCTCCGTGTGCGGCGTGACCACCCGCAACCTGCGCATGGCGCTGCGCTCCAAGCTCGCCACCGCCGCTGGCACGGCCGTCGGCACCTGTAACTGGACCGATCCGGGCGGCGCCTTCGACCTGCAGTTCGGCCTGGCCGCCACCTCGACCCACGACAACCCGGTGGTGTTCGACATCGCCACCTTCATGGCCGAGGAGCGCACCCTGGATATCCTGGGTTTCGACGTCGATCTGCCGGCCAACATCGCCATCGGCGACGTCGATGAGCAGTTCCAGGCTCCGGGTGCCGCGGGCACCGGCGCCGTCTACGCCATGACCGGCACCTTCCCCGCGTCCGACATCCAGCAAGCGCTGGACGACGAGGAGACCAGCCCCATCCTCGCCATCATCACGCTGATGCAGGAGGGGGGGTACGTCGTGGACTACTCCCTGGTCACCGGCATCGACGTCCCGGACGCGGACCTGATCGACGTGGGAGATCTGGAGCCCTTCACCCAGCTGGACCAGCAGGTGGGGGTGGTGGTGCCGGCCCATCCGCTGGGTTTCTCGGCAGATGACGTGCCGGTGGTGTTCTCCCTGGGCGAGCTAGGAGAACAGGGTATGGTCACCATCGGTTTGGGGGCCGGCGAAGGGGGCATCGTGGTGCTGGAGGCCGAACGCACCGGGCCGCTGGAGGACGTCACCAGCCGCTACGTGGCGGTGGTCGAGGTGGACGGTGTGGGCTGGGGCAATCCCCGCTCATCCGTGATCTCGGAACGAGTGGCCCCCGGCGGCGAGGTGCTGTTCCCCGAGTTCCTCGATCTGACGGTTCTCACGGCCCCCACCGAGTACGGCTTCAGCTACCAATACCAGGGGGACAGCGAGGCCGACCTGTACTTCGTCGAGCTGCGGGGGACGGCGGGCACCTGGGACGTGTGGGTGCGCGGCGGCACGGCGCAATTCGACCTGGATGACATCGAGCCCTGGACCGGCCTGGCCCACGCCGACTGGCACATGACCGCCATGGGGCTCACCGACACCTGTTACGAGGAGCTGATCCACGACAGCGGGCCGGGCCTGGACAGCGCGGACGCCCACATCAACCGCCAGTCCCACAACCGGATCCAGTACAACTACGCTCGTTGAGTCCCTCAGGGGAAGGTCAGCCGCAGGCCGCCCTCGATGGCCTGGAACAGCCGGGAAGAGATGTGCGCCGATTCAGCGCTGCCCGGCACGACCGAATCCAGCGTCGAACCGGCTATGACAAGACCGATCGACGGGCCCACGGTGAGTCCGTGGCAGCCGCCCACCGGAACATCCAGCCCCAGGGCGGCGCCGCCCCAGCCACCGGTGAGGGAGGCGGGCATGGGATCGCGGCCTGCCAGGGCCGTGTTGACCCAGGAGAAGGCCACGCCCCCTCCCCCCGCAATCCACAGGGTATTGGGCCCCACGGGGATACGCGGCCCGGCCAGGGCTCCCAGCCGGAACAGGCTGCTGTTCTGACGCCCGGCCAGCGGCTCGTCCAGGACCGTCACCGAAACCGCCGCTGGGCCAAACAGATCCAGGCCGGCGGTAAAACGCAGGGCAAACCGGCCCTTCAGCGCGACCCCGACGCCCCCCTCGAGGGCCAACCCGCTCGCCTGTGCGATCAGGGAATCCTGGCCGCCGGAGATACGCCCGCCACCACCGATACGCAGCGTGGCCAGCGCCCGGGTGGCCGTCGGCCCGGATGCCGTCGGGCTCTTTGCCTTGCTGCCCCCCAGGGTGGTGGCCAGTTCCGCGCTGGAGTACCCCCGCACCGGCGCTTCCCAGCTGCCCGCTCCCCGGCGCAGGACGACGGCGGTGGCGATGGGCGCCGCCGAGGCCCCCGCATCCACGACACCGACGACCACGGTGTCCGCGTTCGTACGGCGGCCGAACACGGTCAGCACGTTCATGATGCTGTCGTCCGGTGTCCCGCCCATCGAGGCACGCACGGTGGCGCGGGTGGCGTCGTCCCAGGAGGGCTCGACGGGGGTCTCCGCCAGGAAGGACGACCCGGCGCGGATGTCGACATAGCTCCGCACCGTCAGGAACCCGGGGCGCTCTACCCGCAGCAGGTGCCTGCCCGGCACGACGGATTGGTCCACCCGCTCCGTGATCTGGATGCCATCCAGCCACACCGTGCACCCCGCCGGCAGCGAGCTGACGCTGAGGCTGGCCCCGGCCCCGATAATACGCTGGCGCTCCTCCTCGAGGATCTGCTCCAGCTCTGGCGTCAGGTACCCCTCCGGTGGATGCCAGGCTGGGGCGGTCCGCACGGCCAGCTCCAGGTGGGCCGCGCCGCGGGCATCATCGCCCCCCAGGATCGCCAGCTGGGCGAAGAGCCAGTGGGCCCGCACCAGCAGAGCTCCCATCTCCCCCGTCTCCAGTGCAGCGATCTGAGCGGACGCCTTTTCCAGAGCGGCCTGGGCCGCTTCTCCGTCAAACTGGTTGTAGTGGGCCTCGGCCGCCTGCAGCTGGTGTTCGATGGGAGCCAGGTCGACACCCAGGCCGACGGCGGGCTGCAGGGGGGGCACGGCGCCCGGCCCCAGCGCGGGAAGCCCGCTGGCGCGGAGGGACTGGGCCACCTCTTCGAGGAGGCTGGCGCCGGCGCCGGGGACCTCGCTGGCATCCAGCAACAGGATCCGCCCAGCGCGGGCATCCCCGGCCGGAGCCAAAGTGGCGCATAGCAGGCCCACAACGACTATCCACGACGCCAGTTTCATTGGCGTCGATTCTACCAGATGGGAGGGTCGGTTACGCGCACCCGCGCCCGCTTGGTCCAGAACTATGCGCCGAGTTGCGGTACCATGGTCTTCGGGAGGAAGGTGCGCCGGAGGATCACACGTGGCCCCGGTGGACCGAAGCTATCGCCGTGTCCGTCATCGTCCAATTACCCGCCGAACTCGGCGTCGAATCACCGCGGCGCTTTGCCCTCGGGGGCATGGGCGAGCTGTTCACAGCCGACAAGATCTTCCCGCACGGCGGTCGGACCCGCCTGGTCGTCAAGCACATGCTGCCCCAGTATCTGGATACCGAGGAGCTGGTCTCCCGGTTCCGCGACGAGGCGCGCCTGGGGCTGACGTTACGCCACAGCAACATCGTCCGCGTCTACGAGTACTGGGAAATCGACAATCACCACTACATGGTGATGGAGGAGATCGACGGCTTCGACCTGGCCGAGATCATCATCTGCTGCCAGAAACAGAAGCGTCAGATCCCCGCTCCGGTGGCGGCCTATTTCATGCTGGGCATCGCCTCCGCCCTGGCCTACATGGCTGACGCCACCACGCCGGACGGCAGGAACCTGGGCCTGGTCCACCGGGACATCAGCCCTTCCAACGTGCTGGTCTCCCAGCAGGGTGTGATCAAGCTCATCGATTTTGGCGTCGCCAAGGCCGCGGAGCGCGAAACCCAGACCGCCACCGGTGTGTTCGTCGGCAAGTACGCCTTCATGTCCCCCGAGCAGATCCGGGGCGACGACGTCAACATCCGCTCCGACCTGTTCGCGCTGGGGGCGGTGGGCTACGAGCTGCTGACGACCCAGCGGGCGTTCAAGGGGGTCTCGGAGTTCGAGACGCTCAACCTGGTGCTCTCCACGGAACCGGACCCGCTGGCCGAACAGCGCCCGGACCTCCACCCCCTGCTCGTGAAGATCGTCGAGCGGTGTATGGCCAAGGACGCCGGCGCCCGCTACCACCACCCCCTGCAGCTGGTCCAGGACCTACACCGCTACTTCCACGCCGCGTCCGAACAACCCCCGCCGTTGGTCGCCATCGAGTTCCTGCACGAGCTGGGCCTGATGGGAAAGGCCGCCACCGAGAACCCGGAAACCCACGAGGCCGACACAGAACCTCAGATTGCTCGTCAGACGGTGGTCCTCAACCCCCCGCCCCTGGACAGCGGCGAGCAACCCCGGGCCCCGGGCCCACCGTCGGCGACCACCGAGCAGATCCCCACGCCGAGGGATCCGTCCGGGCCCACCCTC
>CAZDDH010000350.1:0-7069 GCA_964504165.1 uncultured Rickettsiales bacterium
GGAGCACACTGGCGATCATGCTTTATGTGTGACGGTCTGCAACGTTGAGGTCGACCAGTCAGATCCCGGTCAACGGACAGGCCGCGCTCGTAGCACTCTTTGAATCTCCAGATCTCCTCGTCAACGAACGCCTCGATCTCTTCTTTTTCCAGCGAACCCACGATCGCCCCAGCCTCTCCCGTGGTGTCTTCACCCCAACTCTTCGCCAAACCCGTGGGTTCCAGCGCACACAGGTGCTCGTATCCGGAGGATATCTGAGTAAAAGGGCCGGATGCGGGTGCGGCTACGTCAGGAATGGAGAACAATCCTTCACCGGTCGCTCCCCAGCAGCTGACGGCCCCGATGGGATCGAGTCCACAGGTGTAATCCCGTCCGGTGGTGACGTCCACGAACACCTCGGCTGGTGGCCTGGCCTGGCCCTGGTCATCCAGGCCCCAGCAAACGATGTGACCGTCCAGTTCCAACGCGCAGGTATGGAAACTGCTGGCGCTGATCTGTTTGAAAGCGCCAGCCGGAGCGGTCGCCTGGCCCATCGAATCACACCCCCAACACTGCGCAGTGCCGTCGGCACGAAGGGCACAGGCGTGACAATTCCCCACGCTGAGCTGTTCGAATGGTCCTTCAGGAATCGCCGATGCGTCGTATGGCATGTCACCCCAGCAGGTCACCTCACCGTTCGTTCGAATTCCACAGGTGTGGGTGTGTCCCCCGGCGGCGACCTTTTTGAATGGGCCCGGCGGCGATGCCGCTTGTCCACACGCCCCTGTCGTCAAACAGTCCTCGCTTCGGATGCCCACCCCCCAGCAATGCACGGATGAATCTGCGGCGGATATGCCGCACGAGTATCCATTGCCCGACGTGATCCCGCCGAGGTCGGTGGGAAGCGGGGACTCTGGCTGCGAGATTCGGCCCCAGTAAAATGTGGATCCGTCTTCCAGCACGCCACAGGTGTGGTACGCGCCAGCGGCGATCTCCACGTAGTTCAAGTCGCCCGGGAGTCGCTCGTCGGCCGCAGCAGAGGAGGGTTGCTCCTTTGTTTCTGTGTTTGATTCGGGAGAGGCAGCCAAGATGACCAACATCAACGAACTTGCAGCGTTCAATGTGACCACCTTCTTCTACAAAAACATTACCGAGTCCGCCACAGCAGCTCCTCGATGAACCCCTCGACCACCAGCGCCCCCAGCGACCCTTCCCGTCCGCCGTTCTCATCGAAGTGCCCTACCCCGTCGGCTTCCCGATCCGGATCGCAGATCATCACCGGCACCGGTTCGCCCACGTGGTCGCCGCGCTCCACCGGGGTCAGGTGGTCCGGTAGCACGCCGAACACAGTCTTGTGACCGCGCTCCTCGACGCCGGCGACGACGTGGGACAGCAGCCGGCTGTCGATGGACTCGATGCAATGGATCTTCAGGCCCAGATCCCGCGCGTGCCCCGACTCGTCCGGTCCCTCGACGTGGACGAAGACCAGATCGTGGTCTTCCAGCGCCTTGAGCGCGGCGGCGGCCTTGCCCTCGTAGTTGGTGTCGAACAGGCCGGTGGCGCCCTCCACATGCATGGACGTCATGCCGGCGTAGCGGCCCAGGCCATGGATCAAATCCACGGCGGAGATGACGGCGCCGCTGATACCGAAGCGGTCCTTCAGGGTGGCCATGGTGGGCTTGCGGCCGGCGGCCCAGAACCAGATCGAGGCGGCTTCCCGCTGCCCTTTGGCCCGGCGCGCCAGGTTGACCGGGTGGTCCGCGAGGACCTTGCGCGACTCGTTTTGCAGCATGTTGAGCAATGCGGCGGTGGGCTCGGCGTCCTCGTGGGTTGGGATGATGTCGCACTCGGAGATGGGCTTGCCCACGTGGTCGTGGGGGGGCCAGAACTCCATCCGCGGGTCGTACTCGGCGCCCCGCAGCACGGTGAGGTGGCGGTAGCTGATGCCCCGGTGGAACTCCACGCCGTTGCCGCCCAGCTCCTCCTGGACGGCGTCCAGCAGTTCGTAGGCTTCCTCCGAGTGGATGTGCCCCGAGGAGTGGTCGAAGATGGCGCCGTCCTCGATGCCGATGAGGTTGCAGCGCATGGCCACGTCATCGGGGGCCAACTCCACACCCAAGCTGGCGGCCTCCAACACCCCGCGGCCCTGGTAGGTGGTGCGCGGGTCGTACCCCAGCACGGCCAGGTTGGCCACGGCGCTGTCGGGGGTCATGCCTTCGGGCACCGTCGCGAGGGTGCCCATGCGGCCGGCGGCGACGAGCTTGTCCAGGTTGGGGGTCCGCGCCACGTTCAGCGGGGTCAGCCCGCCCATGCGCTCCACGGGGTAGTCGGCCGAGCCGTCCATCAACAGGATCACGTACTTGGTCTGGTCTGCCATGGTCTCTCCTCGGGCTAGCCGTGCTGCGCCAGCAGCATGCCGCGGAACCGTTCGTAGTCCACAGCTATGGTCTCGTAATCCTCGGTGAGCGTTTCAATGCGTGCCAATTCCGGTGGCACATCGGGGTCGATGCCCGTCAGGGCGATGATCTCGTCGGGGAACTTGGCCGGGTGGGCCGTCTCCAGGCTCACCGCCAGGGTGTCGGCGGGCACGTGGCCCTCGTCGAAGAAGTGCCGCAGGCCGGCCCAGGACACGGAACCGTGGGGTTCCAGCATCACCTGGTGCGCCTCCCATGTCTCGGCGATGTTGCGCCTGGTCTCGGCGTCGTCGACGCTGGTGGCCCACATGTCCCCCAGCAGGCGGTCCATGTCGGGCATCTTGTGCACGGTGCCGGTCTCGTCGATGTGGCCGCCGTACAGGTCCACCAGCCGCGCCAGGTTGGAGGGGTGCCCCACGTTCATGGCATTGGAGATGCACACCCGCGACGGCTCGATCTTGTTGTACTGATGGGTGTCGAAGAAGACCGGCACCTCGTCGTTGGAGTTGGTGGCCACCACGAAGCGCTCCACCGGCAGCCCGGAGCGCATGGCCAGCAGGCCGCCGCACAGGTTGCCGAAGTTGCCGCAGGGCACGGAGATGACGATCTTCTCGCCTGCTTCCACGTCCGCCAGCTGCAGGTAGGCCCACAGGTAGTACACCGACTGGGGAAGCACCCGGCCGATGTTGATGGAGTTGGCCGAGCTCAGCCGGATGTCCCCCAGCACCGGGTCGCTGAAGGCCCGCTTGACCATCGTCTGGCAGTCGTCGAACTTGCCCTCGACGCCGATGGTGGTGACGTTGCCGCCGATGGTGGTCATCTGCTTGCGCTGCCGGTTGGAGACCTCGGCGACGGGGAACAGCACCACCATCTCGATGCCCGGCACGCCGGCGAAGGCCTGGGCCACGGCGCTGCCCGTGTCCCCGGACGTGGCGGTCAGGATCACCAGCGGCGCCTCACCCGGCTGCACCAGCCGCCCCAGCGTACGCCCCATCCAGCGGGCGGCGAAGTCCTTGAACGACGCCGTCGAGGACTGGTCCAAGCGCATCACATAGCGCCGGTCGTGGACCTTCTCCAGCGGCACCTCGAAGTCATAGGCGTCGTGGCACAGCTCCCGCATCTGATCGTCGGTGAAGTCGCCGTCCATGTAGCGGCGCAGCACCCGGTAGGCCAGCTGCGGATAGCTGAGCTTGGACAGCTCGACGAGGTCCTGGCGGGACCACTGGGGGATGGGCTCGGGCAGGAACAGCCCCTTGTCCGGGGCCATGCCGGTGAGCAGGGCATCGCGCAAGGTGTAGCCATCGTACTGGTGATTGGTGGAGCGGAAACGAACCGGGGTGGTCATGGTGCCCCCCTTTTCTTCGGTTGGAGGGTTGGAGTGTTGTCGAGCCAGAAAGGGGGATTAGAGCTTACCGAGGGCCATATCCAGGTCGGCGATGATGTCCTCGGGATCCTCGATGCCAACGGAGAGGCGCACCAGGCCGTCGGTGAGGCCGCGGGCCAGACGGTCTTCGCGGGGCACCTCGGCGTGGGTCATGGTCGCCGGGTGGGTGATCATCGTCTCGACGGCGCCCAGGCTCTCGGCCAGGCCGCACAGCTCCAGGGTGTTGAGCAGCTTCTTGCCGGCGGGGATGCCCCCCTTGAGCTCGAAGCTGATCATGCCGCTGAAATCGCTCATCTGGCGCTTGGCCACCTCGTGGCGCGGGTGGCTCTCCAGGCCAGGGTAGGTCACCTGGGCGACCTCCTCGTGGGCTTCCAGGAACGTGGCGACGGCCATGGCGTTACTGGAGTGCTTGGCCATGCGCAGGTGCAGGGTCTTGACCCCCAGCAGGGTCAGCCAGCAGTCGTGGGGGCTGGGGATGGCGCCGATGGACTTCTGGAAGTGGTGGAACCGCTCGGCCAGCTCGTCGTTGTTGGTCAGCACGATGCCGCCGATGAGTTGGTTGTGGCCGGAGATGTACTTGGTCGTGCTGTGCATGACGATGTCGGCGCCCCACTCGATGGGCCGCAGCAGCGCCGGCGTGGCGAAGGTGGAGTCCACGCCCAGCAGCAGGTTGTGGTAGTGGGCGATGTCCGCCACGGTCTCCACGTCGGTGACCTTGAGCAGCGGGTTGGTGGGGGTCTCGATCCACACCATCTTGGTGTTGGGCCGGATGGCGTCCTCCACCTCCTGCGGGTTGGAACTGTTGACGTAGGTGAAGCTCATGCCCTGGCGGGTGAGGAACTGGTTGAACAGCCGGGATACGCCGCCGTAGACGTCATCGGAGCTGACGATGTGGTCCCCCTGCTTGAACAGCTTCATGATCGCGTCGACGGTGGACATGCCGGACGCAAACGCAGCGCCGTGCTTGGCACCTTCGATGGCGGCCAGGTTGTCTTCCATCAGCTTGCGCGTGGGATTGGAGCTACGGGTGTAGTCGAAGCCCTTGTTCACGCCCACTTCCGGCAAAACGTAGGTGGCAGTCTGGTACATGGGCGGCACGATGGCCCCGGTGGTGGGATCGGGCTCGATGGCGGCGCGGACACACTTGGTATCGAATTTCATGTTTACTCCTCGTCCATGAAGCCCTGTTCGCGCATCCACGCGGGGCTGAGGAACTTGGTCATGTAGTTGCGGATCGAATCGGGAAGGATGCACAGGCAGTTCTCGCCCTCGCCCAGGATGGGCGCCACCTGCAGGGCGGCCCAGACGCAGGCGCCGGAGGAGCCGCCCACCAGCAGGCCCTCTTCGCGGATGATGCGGCGGGCCAGCTGGAATGAGGGCTTGTCGAAGGTCTTGACGTACTGGTCGACCAGGGAGTTGTCGAGCACGTCGGGGATGAAGTCGTAGCCCACGCCCTCCACATGGTACGAGTGGATCTCGCCCGGGCCGGCCAGGATCGACCCGTCTGGGTCCGCGCCGATGACCTTGATGCCGGGGATCTCCTCTTTGAGGCGCTTGCCCACGCCGCTGATCGTCCCGCCGGTACCGGTACCGATGACCACCATCGCCAGATCCGTGCCGAAGTCGTCGAGGATCTCCTGGGCCGTGCCCTCGTAGTGGGCGTCCGGATTGTCGGGGTTGGCGTACTGGTCGAGGATGTGGGCGTTGGGCAGCTCGTCGCGCATCTTGTTGGCGATGCCGATGTGGCTGTCTGGGGCGTCCCAGGCCGCCTCGGTTGGGGTACGCACGATCTCGGATCCCAGCGCCTCCATCGTCCACTGCTTCTCCATGCTCATCTTCTCGGGCATGGTGATGATCATGTTGTAGCCGCCCACCGCCGCCGCCATCGACATGCCGATACCGGTGTTGCCGGACGTGGGCTCGATGAGGGTGTCGCCGGGCTTGATGCGCCCCGATTTCTCCGCCCCGCGGACCATGCGAACGCCGATACGGTCCTTGAGCGACCCGCCGGGGTTCAAGAATTCGCACTTGCCCCACAGGTTGCAGCGAAGCTCGGAAGCCACACGGTTGAATTTGACGACGGGGGTGTTGCCCACCATGTCCAGGACGGAGTCGTATCGAGCCATGTTTTCCTCGGTATTCCAGATATCTACGGTTGCGGCGGCCCCTTAAGGGGCCGGCGGGTCGCGCATTGTAGCACGGTAGCCCGACCGAACCAGCCCACCTGTAGACCAGCTGCAAAACGACGGATACATAGGTTATGGTTTTTAGGCATTCGCTCAGGGGGGGTATCGTTACTGACGCCTGTTCTCAGGAGGATACCCGTGAAAAATCTGATCCTAGCTAGCTTGCTTCTGTGCGTAGCAGCCCCGCTTTCCGCGTCCGCGCAGACCGTCATCCTCGTAGACGACGACGACAACCTGCCCGACCTCGTCACCCACTGGGAGGCCGCCCTGACTTCGCTGGGCATCTCCTACACCGTGCACGACACCGCCGGTGGCGCCAGTAACGGCCCCACGGCCGCCGACATGGCCGCGGTGGACGCCGTGCTGTGGTTCTCCGGCGACGGCTACGGCGCTCCTCCCCTCAACGGCCCCAACGCGGCGGATGAGCTGGAACTTCAGACCTATCTGGATGCCGGGGGAGCCCTGCTGCTGAGCGCCCAGGATTACCTGTATGACATGGGTAGCTACGGGGCCACCGTGCCGGCGCTCGCCGCCTCCCACCTGGGGATGGACAGCAGCTGTGGCAACAACGCCTGCTCGGACGCGGGCAGTGAGCCGCTGTACGGCATCGTCGGGGATTTCATCTCCGACATCTACCCCACGCCGACCTACTCGTACGCCACCATCGATCCATCGTTCTATGATTTCTCGGACGACATCATCAACGACGGGACCGCCACGGATACCTTCGCCAACGCCGGCTTCACCTCCATGATCGGCGTGGTGCGCAAGGAGACCGCGGACTACCGTACGATGTACTTCGCCACCCCCTTCACCCCCCTGTTCGCCGACCCGGCGGGTGGCGCGGACATCCTGTGGGACTGCATCCAGTGGCTGGTCAACGGCGAGTGTGATCCGGCCGACGCGGATGGCGACGGCTACAGCGAGTGCGACGGCGACTGCGATGACGCCGACAACACCGTCTACCCCGGCGCCCAGGAGATCTGCGACGACGGTATCGATCAGAACTGCGACGGCCAGCCCAACGAGCTGGCCGCCGACGCCGGCGCCGGCTTCACCAACTGCGCCGGCGAGTGGGACGACTTCGATGCCGGGGCCGACCCGGG
>CAZDDH010000351.1:0-7043 GCA_964504165.1 uncultured Rickettsiales bacterium
ATGGCTCACCCCTACATCTTGTGGCAGGAGGCGCTAACCGTCTACCCCCCTTCCTCGATATAGACCTGTGAGTTGGCCACGTAGGCCCGGGCCAACTCCTGGGCCTGCTCCCGCTTCCCTTCAGCGATGGGCCACGGTTCGTCCTTGGCTCCCGGGACAAGGGTGTCTCGCAAAGGACGCAGATGGAGATTGCCCTGCAAGACCCGGTAACCCAAATAGCGCGAGGCCCGCTCATGATCCCAGCCGGCCGGATCCCAGCCCTTGAGCTCGGCGTTCACCCGCTCCTGCAGCTGCCGCTCCAGCTCCGACAGGCTCGCCGCGCGCCGCTCCCGGGCCTCGTACAGGCGGCGGGTGACTTCCAGGTATCGATCCTGGCCCAGCTTGAAATCCGGCTCCTCGGTCACGACCTCGCGCAGGGCACGGGAGGCTCCCTCCAGGTCTCCCCGGTCCGCCCGCTCGATTCCATCCGAGTAGGCCAGGGCGCCGTCCAGGTCGAGGCGCCCGGCCGCGCCCAGCGGCTGGGCTGGCTGCTCCAGCGCCGCGACGAACCGCTGGGCCAGCTCTCGCTCCATCTCGAAGAAACGCGGGGCCGTCCCTTCAACGTGGTCCGTCAGCAGGATCTCGCCGGTGGCGATGGCGATCAGGCGGATGTCGATGCGCAGCGTCGGGTCGATGGCGATGAGCGACCCCGTGATGGCGTACTGGGCCCCGACGAGCTTGCCCAGCGCCACGGCGGTGCTGGCCTCGACCCGGCCGCCGTGATGGAGATCCTGCTCTTCGATGAGGGTCTGGAGCCGTTCGCGCTCCACCACGACCCAGGCGGGGTGAGCCGCCAGATCGGTGATCAGCATGTCGGCCAGGCCCTTGCCCAGGGAATCGTATTTTTCGTCACCTGTGTGGTTGTCGAAGGTGGTGACCAGGAGCACGGGTTTGGCAGGGCTCGGCCCGGCTAGGCCGGGGGCAGGGACGCCTGCCACAAAGGTGATGGCCAGCAACAAAAAGCAGGCACGGTTCATCGTTCCTCTCCCGGTTCAGCTCTTCCAGCGGCGCAGAGCGGACGGCTCCAGACCCAGGCTGTCCAGCGCCCGCGCGGCGGTCTGGTCCACCAGATCATCCAGGGATTGCAGGTCCGCATAGAAGGCGGGCACGGGCGGCATGATGGTGGCACCCGAGGTGGCCGCGTCCAGCATTAGGCGCAGGTGGCCCGGGTGAAGGGGGGTCTCGCGGACCATCAACACCAGCGGCCGGCGCTCCTTGAGGGTGACGTCGGCGGCCCGCTCCAGCAGGTTGCTCGAGCGGCAGACGGCCACGGCGGACAGGGTGCGGATGCTACACGGCGCGATGATCATTCCGGCGGTACGGAACGAGCCGGAGGCGATGGAGGCGGTGAACTCGTCCTCGGCCCAGGTCCGGGTGGCCCGGGCGGAGAGGTCCTCGAGGGCCAGGCCCGTCTCGATCCCCAGCACCTGGAGCCCGGCGGGGGTGACGACCAGGTGGGTCTCCTGGCCCATGTCGCGCAGCATCTCCAGCACACGTACCCCGTAGATAGCGCCGCTGGCGCCGCTGATGCCGACGACGACGGGCAGGCTCATGGCTCCTCCCAGCAGACCAGAGTGCCGACCGGCTCGCCGGCCAGGGCGGCGGTGAGGCGCCCCTCCTGACGGGCGTCGATGATGCGGGTGGACAGACCCTCGCGGGCCCAGTCCATCAGCGACGACACCTTGCCGGCCATGCCGCCGGTGACGTCCACGTGGCTGGATCCGGTGAGCTTGCCGCGGACCGAGTCCCAGTTCCCCCGGTGGATGACCGGGATGGGCGGGGCGGACGGATGGGTGGCCGGGTCGGCGTCGAAGACACCGTCCACGTCCGTGGCGTGGATGATGCGCTGGATGCCCAGGTGGAACGCGGCGTAGGGGGCGATCTGATCCCCGGACAGGATGGAGCAACCCCGGGCCATGTCCGCGGCGGGGACCCCGTACATCATCGGGACCAGATCCCGGCTCACCATCAGCCGGGTCGCGTCCAGCGCCATGCGCTCCAGCTTGCCGTCGCTCATCACGGCGCTGGCCGACGCCTGGACCGGCATCACCGGCAGGCCCTGGGCCAGCAAGATGCGCGCGATCGCTGCGTCCAGCTCGTACTGCAGGAGCTGGGTTTCCCCCATGGCGAGCAGGGTCTCCGGGCCATCGAGGCCGTGGTGGATGCCGGTGCGCTGGACGATGCGGTGCCCGTAGGAGCCGGCGCCGTGCACCACGACCAGCGGCCTCACGCCGCTGCGGGCCAGCTCCGCGCCCAGGCTGGAGACCAGGCCCTCGTCCACCCGCAGCTCGTCGCTGCCCTTGTCGGTGACGATGGAGCCGCCCAGCTTGACGACCACCCCTTCAGCGTTGGGATTCAACCTGCACCTCCCCGTCCCGGACGGCCACCCGGTCGCCGTCCGCGATGGCTCCGATGTCCACCTGATCGACACAGGGGATCTCGCCGATGATGGCCCCCACGGCCACGGTGGTGTCGCACTCCCCCATCACCAGCGCCGCCGGGCCGTTGTGCTGACGGGCCAGCCGCAGCAGGGCGAAGGAACCCACCGTGGAGCCGGTGCCCGTGGGGAACACCAGCACCCGGCCAGCCAGCGCCTGACCGTACAGCGGGTGATCGGGATCGCTGATCACACCCCGCTCCAGGTCCACCCCCCCGAAGAACGAGATGGGAGCCGGCGAGACCAGCGCCCGGCCCTCGGCGCGACCGCCGTAGATGATCCGGCCGTTCATGCCCACCTCCCGCTCAGGGCCGCCTGCACACAGCGCTCCACCGAGCCGATGTGGACCTTCAGCTTGTTGTGCCCGCGGCCGTAGAAGCAGCCCTTGGCGCTGTCGGTGGCCACGGTGATGCCCGGGCGGGCGACGGGGGTGACGGCGAAGCAGGTGTCGCAGACGATGCGGGCGCCGGCCCCCTCGATGCGCGCGGCCAGACCCAGTTCGGCGGCGGCCCGGGCGGTGGGGCGGGCCGTGCAGATCCACAGCTCGGTGGCCACCTGGCACCCGTCCAGCAGGCCGGCCAGCTGCTCCAGCTCGGCCAGGGAGGCGTGGGGGCAGCCCAGGCATACCAGGTCCACCTCGTCGGCGCCGTCGGCCAGGGATTCCAGCATCTCGGTGATGTCGTCCCCGTCGAGGGTGAGGCGCTCGGCGATGGGGGTGTGGTGCGGCGCCGGCGTGAGGCCGGCCAGGTAGTACAGCGGGCTGCCACCGAAGGTGACCACCGCCGCCCCCAGGCTCTTGAGCTCGGCGACCCCCGGCCTGGAATCCACGTGGATGACCGGGATCCGGCCGCCGCAACGGCGCCCCAGCAGCGCGCCGAGCGCGCCCCACTCGGCGGTGTTCGTCAACGGGGCGCCGACGGTGACCTCGATGGTGGGGATGCGGTTCTTGTCCAGGTGTAGCCCGTAGCGGGGCGTGCGCCCGACGATGGCCGCGGCCAGCGCCGACGGCCCACCCTCCCGGTTGGTGCGCGCCCCCAGCACGGAGTTGGCGTAGGCCACCGCGCTGGATTCGGCCCAGGCGACATGCTCGCCGGGGGCGGGGAGATTGCCGATGAGGTACGGGGTGCAGGTACAGGTGCGGGCGATGCCCAGCGCCGTGTAGGCCTCCACCACCCGCAGTTGCTTGGCGGCGAACTCCTCGTCGATGCCCTGCTCCCGCCAGGACTCCAGGTCCATGCCCGCCGGGTTGAGGGTGGTGAGGGCCCGCACCCGGCCGTCGCCGGCCATCTCCTCGAGCCACTCCAGGCCGGCGTCCCCGAGGTTGTGGTACGAGACCCCCGAGACCTGCACCGAGCGCACCGGGACCATCTCCTCGGCGCCGTAGATTTCCCCGAGCGCTACGAGGATCTCCATGGACTTGCGGGCGGCATATCCGTGGTCACCGGACAGCAGGGAGCGCTCCTCATCGGTCAGCAGCACGCGGCTAGTCCTCCGTCGGCGGCAGGTGTTCGGCGCGCAGGAACTCCCGCCGGTCCCGGCCGGGGGGGATGGTGGCGTCGATGAACCATTTGGCGGTCGTGGAACCGTCCGGGTTGCGGGAGGGATCTAGGGACGACCCGCGGCAGCCCGGCACGATGACCACGTCCCGGTCCGGCTGGACCCGGGTGGCGATGGCCCACTCCAGCTGCTCGCCGTCGTGGATGTCGATGTCCTCGTCCACCACCACCACGCGCTTGAGGGACGGGTCGGCCCCCAGGGCGGCCATGGCCGCGTTGCGGGCCTGGCCCGGCAAGGGGCCCTCCAGGGCGATGGCGGCGTGCAGCCAGTTGCACCCGCCGGTGGTGAGGGCGATGTCGTGCAAGCAGGGTACCGCGTTGGTGACCGCCCGCAGCATGCGGGGCTCCTGGGGGGTGCCCATCAGCTGCCGGTGTTCCAGGCCACCGGGCACGATGGTGTGGTACAGGAAATCGGGGCGGGTGTAGATGTGCTCCACGGTCAGCACCGGCTGCTGACGCACGCCGTCCAGGGTCCCGGTGAGGTCGACGAAGGGCCCCTCGGTGTCCAGCTCGGCGGTGATCCGCCCCCGCATCACCAGCTCGCAGCCGGCCGGGACGTCCAGGCCGTCGAGGTCCACCACGTCCAGGCCGCCCATGAGGGCCGAGGCCAGCTCCAGCTCGTCGAAATCCGGCCCGCCCGAGGTGGCGGCGGCCAGACTCAGCGCCGGATGAACGCCCACCAGCACGGCCACCTCGGCGGCGCCGTCCGCCTCGTCGAGGATCATGCGCAGGTGCCGGGGCACCACCCGCACGGAGAAGCGGTTGCCCCCCAGGTACATCATGCGGTGGAACGAGAGGTTCATGCCGTGGCTCGCCGACCGGGCGGCGACGATGGTCGATGACGTGTAGGGGTGGGTGGATCCGGGGAGGAAGGTCAGCAGCGGCACCACCTGGTCCACCACGTGGGTCTGGGCGAGGCCGTGCAAGAACGGGGCATCGTCCACGCGGGTGGTGGGTTGGGGGGCTTCCATGGCCCGGGCCAGGGTCTCGATGCAGTCCGCCGGATCCGCGCCGATGGCGGCGGCCATCAGACGGCGGCTGGAGACCACGCCGCCCACCACGGGTGTGCTGTAGCCGCGGACGTGGTCCAGGATGAGGATGCGTCCCTCGGCTGCCGCCAGCGCTGCTCCCGCTTCCCCCATGGGGTCGAGTTCCGTGGAGTCGTGGATGACGCGTCCGAGTTGTTGTTGTGGGTGGATGTAATGGCGCAGGTCGGTCATGGTGGCCGGGCGCTGACGCCTCGGGCGCGCGCCCGCAACAGTGCTCGCCCGCACAGCGCGGACTATCCGGCGGTGTCCGGTGGGTTGAATCCCTGGCCGTCGTCGGATGCCGCCCGGGATTTGCGCAGATAACGGCGCAGCGCCTCTGGGTCCTTGGCCACCTGCCGGGCGGCGGCGATGAGGCCCAGGAACAGCCCCACGAAGGCCCAGTAGGGCTTGTCCGTGAAGTGGAATTCCACCAACCCGTGGGTCCAGTAGCTCACGACACCGGCCCCCATGCCGATCAGCCATAACTCCATGGAGGTGCCGCGGACGTCGCGGGCGGTGGCACGGAATGCCTTCATCAGGTACCAGCTGAAGGCCACCAGCAGCCCCAGACCGATGATCCCGTAGTGAGCCATCACGTCCCAGACGATGCCGTGGGGATAGGCGTAGAGCCCCATCGCCAGGCGGTCGTCGTAGTCGTGGACCAGGGCGCTGTAGCCGCCGCCGCCGATGCCGAACCCGAAGGTGTCGCCGATCATCTGCAGGCAGACCTTCCAGTTGGCCACCCGTACATCCCCCTCGAGCAGCGTCGAGATGCCCCGGGTTGCGATGCGATAGAACGCGCCGGTGAGCGATCCGAGGCCGTAGAGCAGCGCGGCGGCGAAGAGCCCGACGATGACGATCCAATACCGGGAGAGCAGGGCCATCAGGCGTTTGTTGTGCAGCGCCATGAAGACGCTCCCGACCCCGACGCCCATCAGGGCGCCCCGGCTGCCGGTACTGATCACCCCCAGGATCATCCACAGGGCGCAGGCGGCGGCGAGCAGGCGGAGCTTGCGGTTGCGCTCGGAATAGGCGAGGGCCAGTGCCGGGTTGACGGCAAAGGCGATCCCCATGGCAAACCAGTTGGGGTGCTGGCCCAGCCCCCCGACGCGATTCCCCCCCTGCATGGTCTTGAACTGCACGTCCGAGTACAGGGAGCTGTCGCTGACTCCAAGAATCTGGCCGAGCAGGACATACAGGCAGGTCACCCCGATCCAGGTCCACAGGGCCGTGTAGAAGCGCTCGGGGGTGCGGATCTCGCTGGACAGCAGCCAGATCAGCGCAAAGGCGATGCCTAGCCGGATGACGATGGCCAGCCCTTCGCCCCGATCCGGCGACCATGCCACGCTCACGAAGGCCCAGATCAGTAGCGCCAGCAGCAACCGCCCGCCGTCAAAGATATGGAGCCTCGATTTCCGGTCCTGGGCCGTGTGCATGAGGATGGCCACGAAGGTCATCACGTACATCGGCTCGAAGGCGGAGATGGACGCGGGGCCGATACGGAGCGACAGGGCGCTGGTGGATAGCAGGCGGGCGGCGATGACGCCCAGCACCGCCAGGAACGGGTACTTGAGGGCGAGGAAGAACAGCAGCGCCGCGCCGATGATGGCGAAGGCCAGCTTGGGTTCGATGAGGGCCAGCACGACCAGCGCCAGCTGAACAGCCACCACGGCCATCCAGAACCACACGCGATTGAATCCCTGCAAGTTCAGGGATGGCATGACCTTGGCCCAACGATCCATTCCGGTAGGGTTTCGTCCGCAGGCAGGTGTGTCAAGCGGTCGTCGGCTCTCAGCCGTTCCGCCGTCTCCATCCGAGCAGACTCAGGAGGAACATCCCGGTCAGACTGGCGGGCCCGACGGCCGCTTGGGGACTGTTGCCGGTATCGCTGGTACAGCCACAACCGCCGCCGATATCCCCGCCGCCGCTGTCGTCATCGGCGGCGGAGTCGTTGTCATCATCGTCGTCGTCGTCGTCGTCGTC
>CAZDDH010000352.1:0-7029 GCA_964504165.1 uncultured Rickettsiales bacterium
GGCGACGGAAGAGGAGCCCCCGGCCACACCAGAGGTCACCGGCACGGGCACGATCACCATCACCACCGATCCGTGGGCGATCATTACCGTGGACGGCGCCGTTGCAGGCCAGCCCGGGAGGTTGGTCAAGCACCCGCTCCCCCTGGGGAGCCACACCATCAAGGTCTCTAATCCCAACGAGGCGATCGCCGATGGATCTCTGACCGTGGAGCTCGAACAGAAGGGGGAGGCCCAGACCTGGCGCTTCGAGATCCGGGACGGCGCATGGGCCCCCAAACGACTGCAGTAACCTGTTCCTGAGGTCCAGCTTCCCGTATCGTTAGACCCTCGTTGTTGATGTGAACCATGACGTCAGGGGCGCCATTGAACAACGCTCGTTCCACCTACCGGGGGCTGATTCTCGCGGCCGGCGTGTTGCTGGTGGCCGCGTCCGGGGCCGGCGTCCGTGCACAAGAGCCGGCCCAGCGAGTGGTCTTCTCCGTGGGCAGCGAACCCAGCTCGGAAGCGGACGCCAGAGCACGCAGCCTGCTCTACGCTCTGGGTATCGATGCCAAGAATCTGGACATAGTGCACGGTTTGGAGCCGCTCCTGGGCGGCGAGGACATGGGCCTGTACGGGCATTCGGCCTACACGACCTGCGACAGCCTGCCAATGAACGCCGCCGAGTTCGAAATATCGCTGCAGGCCGCCGATGATCTGTTCCCCCTCGCCGAGTACAAACAGGCCCTCGAAGCGCTGGTCGCCCTGCGCGGGCGCCTCCCATGCCTCAGCGAATCCGTACGGGCCGAGCGCCTGCACAGGCTCTACCTGTTAGAAGGTGTCGCCCTGTGGCTCGGCCGCGACCTGGACAAGGCCCATCAAGCGTTCCTCCGCGCCGTGGCGGTGGATCCCAACTACCACTGGGGAGGGGAATTCGGCCCAGGGGCCCAGGAACTCCACCTGGAGGCGGCCAGGGAGGTCATCGCCGCAGAGCAGGTGATCCTCCAGCTGGCCTTCGCCGGCTCCAAGACGTTGATCACCGTGGATGGCCGCTCCGTGGCACTCCCGGCGGGGCGCGCCGAGCTGGAGCTGCCCATCGGCTCCCACCTGGTCCAGATCAAACGCGGTGACGGCACCGAGTTCGTGGCCGTGCTGGACCTCATCGACGACATGGCCATCATCGACCGCACGGCGCTGGACGAGGGCGTACGTGAACTGGCTGCCAAGAACGACGAAGGTGCCGGCAAACCCGTGCTACTGGCCCTGGCGCTTTGGATGGACCAGAACCATTACGTGGAAGGCTGGGTGGTCCACACCCGCCACGCCGCGCGCGTCGAGTCCGGCCTCTCCCCCGACGCCGAGG
Source organism: uncultured Rickettsiales bacterium (assembly GCA_964504165.1). Classification (GTDB taxonomy): domain Bacteria; phylum Myxococcota_A; class UBA796; order UBA9615; family CAYRNR01; genus CAZDDH01. The sequence goes on from CAZDDH010000352.1 coordinate 1,343, forward strand.
CCCCGCGCAACCGCGTCATGCGCATCGACGTGGCGTCCCGCGAGCTCAGGCGCCCTGGCGCCGTCGCCGACCGGCTCGAGAGCTACCCCTACCTCTTCCGGGCCACTGTGGGCGGCGGAACGATGCTCTACCAACGCGAGGAGGACGTCTACGCCTACGGCACCGTGCGCTCGTCGTTGATGTTCGCGGCGCTTCCCTACATGTCGGCTGGGTTCACCGTGGAGATCGGGTTCTGGCGTGATCCCGATACCCAGCAGATGTACTTCGTGCTCCCGCTGCACGCGACGATCCGGGTCGGCCCGGAGGTGGGCCCAGTCCAGCCCTTCATGGGGTTTTCCGGGGTAGGTCTGTGGCTCGGCGAGCGCCAGGGGCCCACCTTCACGGTGGGCGGCGAGCTCATCGGAGGCGTGGAGATCCGCCCCTTCGACAAACGGCGGATGGGTTTCCAGCTCGGTGCGGGCGCCGGATACGTGGACGGGCTAATGTTCAATGCCAACCTCGGAGTGACGTTGCAATGGTGACCTCGGCACTATCGGCATGGATGGTGTGCGCGCTGCTGGCCGCGGACGCGGGCCCCGAGCTGCGCGGCTCCCAGTTCGACGCCCACATGGGCACCGCGCTGGCCTGTGGCGCCGACCTGGATCACGATGCCAGCACGGGCGGGTACGAGCTGTTATTGGGCGCCCCCATGTGGGACTCGGGGGCGGGTGAAGACGCAGGTGCAGTCCTGTGGATTCAAAATCTCGAGAGTCTCCTGGATCCCATCACCTACTTGGACGAGACCACCGTCCCCGCCGCCATGGTGAGCGGGATGGCCGGGGAACGGTTTGGCTCCTCGCTGGCCTTCGGAGACGTGGACGGCGACGGAGCCAGCGAGGTGGCGGTCGGTGCCCCGGGCTACGAGACCAGCGGCGTGCCCGGCGCCGACGGTTTTGGCCGCACCTTCTTGTTTGCTGGGGGTAACAGCTGGGCCGATTGGACAGAGGATCCCACCGATCACGATGCGTTCCTGCTGTGGCTCGACCCCCAGATTGGTGAGATCGGCGCAGAGCTTGGCGCCACCGTTTCCCTGGCCGACATCGACGGCAACTCCGGCGACGACCTGCTGGCCGCCGCCCCCCTGCTGTTCGCCGACGAAGTGACCGCCGCCGGGAACGTCTACGGCGTCGGATTCGCCGGGCTGGTACCGGATTGGGACATGCCCCTGGGCGGCCCCCCAACCGAGCTGGATCTGCGCGCACTCACCGCGGGCATCTTGGCCAACGGCTGGGACGCGCCCGGCGGGCTGCAGCGCATCGTCGCCCTCCCGGATCTGGACGGGGACGGCGTCGCCGAACTGGCGGCCATCGACCTGGCGCCAGCAGGCGAGGACGACGAGCAAGCAGGCGTCTATCTGTTCTTCAGCGCCACGGCCAACCAGCCGGGCCTGTTCGACACCCTCGAAGCCTGGGTCCGCATCCGCCCCGAGTCCGCCCTGGACGGCCTGGGGCACGCCATCGCCGCCGGCGACCTGAACGGCGACGGGATCCTCGATCTGGCCGTGGGCGCCCCCTGGTGGCACGGCCAGGGCGCGGTTGCGGTGTTCTTCGGGCCCGTCGAGGACTGGGATGACGAACTGGAACTCGCCTGCGACTGCGTTTTCTTCGAAGGCACGGTACCGGGGGCCGATCTGGGCCACGCTCTGCAGATGTTCGATGTCAACGCCGACGGCATAGACGATCTGGCCGTGGGCGCACCGGCGTTCAACGCCATCGGCGAGGAGCAGACCGGCCAGGTGCTGGTCCTGCTAGGCGGGGCCGGGATGAGTGAGGCACCCGGCACCTCGCTGACCATCGACGATCGGGCCGCTTACCGCTACTCCGGGGATCCCCACGACGGCTTCGGCGCCGCGTTCTGCGTCCCCGGAGATCTGGACGAGGACGGGCTCGCCGAGCTGGTGATCGGCGCCCCGGACGCCACGCCGGCCAGCGGTCTGGACCGGGCCGGAACCGCCATCGTGGCCCTCAGCACGCTGGCCCCGGACGTGGACGAGGACGGCGTCAATGCGATCTTCGACTGCGATGACACGGACGACGACACGTTCCCAGCCACCCTCGAGAACCCCACTCCGGCTGACGAAATCTGCGACGGTATAGACAACGACTGCGACGGTGTCGTGCCCGCCGACGAGTTGGACGGCGACGGGGACGGCTGGTCCCTGTGCCAGGGGGACTGTGACGATACGGATCCCGAATTGAACCTCGACGACGCCGACGGCGACTATTTCAACACCTGCGGTGTCGATGTCACCGCTGACCCGCCCACGCAGGATCCGACCAAGGTCGACTGCGACGACGACGACCCGGAGTCCTTCCCCGGCAACCCGGTGCCTGACGACTGCAATGGCGTGGACAACAACTGTAACGGTGAAGCGGACGAGGAAGGCAAACGCCAGTACTACCTGGATGAAGACTACGACAGCTACGGCGGTGACGTGATGTACGTAGGCTGTTGGAGTGGGGAGTACGCGGACGTGGGGGGCGACTGCGACGACGAGAACGCCTCCATCCATCCCGGCGCCGACGATCCCCCCAACGATGGCATCGATCAAGACTGCGATGGGAACGATTTCAAAGGCGGCCAGGCCTGCGAATGCCATGCCGGCGGGTCTACCACAGGCGGCGTGACCGCCGTGGCCTGGCTACTTGGACTGCTGGGGATCCTACGCCGCCGCGCTATCTGGTAAACCGGTCCCGAGTCAGATCTTCTTCTCATCGAGAAACTTGAACCGGTTCCCGGCCACGTCGATGACCAACTCGTCCTGGAGGGGAACGGGCCCCTTGATCACCATGCCGTTGAGCTTGACCTCACCGTCCACCGGGCAGATGAAGTAGTGCTCGGCACGGTACTCGATCTCCGCCGCCACCTTGGGCGCGCGCCATCCACCCGGGATACGGATCTGGCACCCCTCGTCCTTGCCGATGCGCGTGTGGGTTGATTCCAGGTAGTAGGTCTTCACGCCCTCGGGAGTGGTGGCCTTGAGCTGTGCGTTTTGCACCATCGACAGGCGGGTGCGCGCCTGCTCCATCTCCACCGGCTTGAGGGCAAAGGTCTCCTGCTGGGAGTTGAGCTTTCCGCGATTACGCTGCTGACGTTCGCGCTCCCATCCCGCCACCAGCGAATCGGTGGATTCCCGATTGCCGGCGGCCCGGGCGATCTGGTCGCCGGTGATACGGAAGGAGTCCTCGACCCCCGGTGTGGTCTCGACGGGGACCTCGAACTTCATCTTGTAGCGTGCGATCTCGATGAGGTCGCCGTGTTTGAGCTGCACCGTCTCGATCCAGTTGCCGTTGACGAACACGCCGTTGCGGCCGCCAAGGCTGCTGATGAAATAGGAGGAGCCCGTACAGCGGATCTCCGCGTGCCGGCGCGAGACCGTCATGTCGTCCAGGGGAATGTCGGCGTTGCTGCTGCGGCCGATGATGGTGGAGCCGCCCTCGATGTCGAAGGTCCCCAGCTCATAGCGGCCGTCGGTGAGGATGATCTGCGGCACAAACCTACTCGGCAGATTCGATTCCGGTGACGGAGATCCCGCCGCTGTCGGTTCCGATCTCGATGACCCGGGTCGCGCCGTTGGTATCTTCGAGATTGACCACGTTCATACCGCCGGTGTTGGTGGCCAGCTCCAGATCGTACACGTCCACCGGCACCGTCAGGTCGACGCCGCCCGAGTCGGACTGCACGGACACCAGCTCTGGCGCCGTGTCCATCTGCAGGATCGTCTTGCCGACCTCCACATCCGCGATGAAGTTCGGTGTATCCAGGTTCCAGCCGGTGATGCTGCCGCTATCGCAAGAGAGCGTCACGTCCCCCGTCACTTCAGTCAGATCGATGGAGCCGCTGCCCTGGATCAGATCCATGTCGCCGATGAAGCTGATGACCTGGATCTGCCCGCTATCCGTCTCCGCTACCAGATCCGACTCCATGGCCTCGACGAGGATGTCGCCCGCGCCGGATTCCAGGTCCAAGCTGATGGTGGCGGGCACGTAGAAATCATAGTCGGTCCAGCACATGCCGGAGTCGGCCCCACATACCGTGCGGACCGTCGCCGTATCCCCGCTGATCTCCATGCGGACCGTCTGGGACTCGTTGCCGGTGAAGTGGTGTTCCGCCTCGATGGACCACTGGTCCGAGGCGATCACGCGGATGGTACCGGTGGTCGTCTCGACCACCAGATGGGTAAAGCTGTCCACGTCTAGATCGACGGTCTCGTGTTCGGTGTTCCCGAAGAAGCAGGCGACGAAAAAGAGCATCGCCAACGACAGCAGCACGGAAGATTGTTTGATCGTCTTGAAAAATTTCATCGTCTTTCCCGTCCGCGTAACGGACTGTCGTCCGCAACGCTTCCAATATGAACATACCCTATTACAAGACGCGTGCCAGCGTGAAAACCGCCCTCTGACGGTCAGAACGGCGTCAGATATCGTCATTCCGACAACCTGTATTGTCGGGGGACCACGCCCGGACCCCCTTCTCGGAGTTTACCCACCGAACGAGTTGTGAGATGGTTTCCCGCTGGAGGTGCCGATCATGACGTTACGATCCGCATTCGGCCTGGTGGCCCTGACGACATTGCTGGCCTTTGTCCCCGCGTGCGGCGGTTCCGGCCCACAGGGCGCCTGGGAGGGCAAGGTAGATTTCGCCAAGGGCAGCAATCCCACCGGCATCGAGGTCCACATGACGCTGGCCAAGTTCCTCAAGGGGGAGAACAGCGGCGCAGCGGAGTACACCCTGTTCCACGAGGATGGGCGTCTCGTGCAGTGCAAGACCACGCTCAAGGCGGAATCCAAGGGCGACGGGGTCTATCACTACATCGAGACCGTCACCCAGGGGCCGTGCGAGGACGGCGTGAAGGTCCAGCTGACCCCGGGGGAGGATTCGGTCCAGTGGAAGCGCCTCAATGCCGACGGAACAGAGCAGTACAGCGCAACGCTGAAGGTCCAAGAGGGCGTCAAGACTGCCAAGGGCAAGGCAGGCGCCTGATCCCCCTACAGCTGGCATGATCCACGGAATCCGTCCCCGGACGGCCCCGCTGTCCCTCGGGGCCCCCACACGCTCGTATTCCATCGGGCGGCCACCGCCGCTAACGGAGTTCACATGAACGAAGACATCAAGAAAGCCTATAAAAACGAAGAGTTCATCAACAGTCCGGATGCCCGGACGATCCGGATCCTGTGCGAGTACTACGAGCCCAGACGGCGGTTCTACGAGCAGAAGATCTTCAACACGGTCGTATTCTTCGGTTCGGCACGCATCCTGCCCCCCGAGGTCGCCAGCGAGCAGCTGGAACAGCGGCGGGCCGAGCTGAACAAGAATCCAGCGGACGAGGGGCTTAAAAAGGCCCTCACGGATGCCGAACTCAAGGTCGAGATGGCCCGCTACTACGGCGACGCCCGCGAGCTCGCCCGCCGGATGACCGAATGGTCGATGACCCGCCCCAAGGGCAAGCGGCGCATCATCGTGTGTACCGGCGGCGGGCCCGGCATCATGCAGGCGGCCAACCGTGGTGCCGCCGACGTAGACGGAGGCAAATCCGTGGGCCTGGGGATCTCCCTACCCCACGAGGAGAAGCTCAACCCCTACGTGTCCCCGGAGCTGGGCTTCGAGTTCCACTACTTCTTCATGCGCAAGTACTGGTTCACCTACCT
>CAZDDH010000353.1:0-7023 GCA_964504165.1 uncultured Rickettsiales bacterium
CCGGGTCGTCGGAGTCGGTGAGGCCGTCGCAGTCGTTGTCCAGCTTGTCGGTGCAAGCCGTCTCGCCCGGGTCCTCTTCGTCGTCGTCCAGGGTGTCGTCGCACCCCGGATCATCCATGTCGACCCAGCCGTCGCCGTCGTTGTCGATGCCGTCGTCGCACGCGAAGGTGGGCTCGTCCAGCAGGTCGAAGTTCTCGATCGTGACGACCACCTGCTGCCCCGCATCGAGGTTCTGCTGGCCGGTCAGGGAGGAAAGGGCCGTCACCGCGCCGGCCAGCGTTCCCTCGGCCTGCAGCGTGAAGGCCACCGGTGTGTTTTGCTCCTCGAGCTCCAACCCGATGGTTGGCAACGCCGAGAACGACGCGCCGTCCGGCTCTACCTCGAGCAAGATCTCCAGATCGCCGTCGCCATCGGCGTCACCGAGGCTCAGCCCATCGGTGACCGTGCCCGCGCCGTACGGAGTGCCGTCCGGGTCGGTGAGCGTACGGTTGGCGTTCATCACGACTTCGATGCGATCGATGGACTCCAGCAGCTTGGCCTCGTCCGTCGACGTCAACTGGATCGTGAGGAAGGTCAGCTCCGCCTCCTGGCAGCCGCCGAGCAGCACCAGCGAGGCAAGGGCGATGTGCGGTACAAAAAATGTCCTGAGAACACGTGTCATGGCTACTCCGTTGCTGATCTCAGGGAAGTTCGAAGACGAAATCGGTATTGGGTTGTGGCGGCTCCTCCCCCTCGGAGGTTGCCGCGGCGATGGCAATGATGGTGCCGGTGGTCACGGCGCCCACGATGGCGACGATCGCCGGTGCGGCCTTCTTCTTGTCGATCTTGATCCCACCCCCATTGGTGAGCCGCCCGGTGCCCGGGGTCATGTTGGCGCGGACCGTGATCGACTTGCCCTCCTTGATGAGGACCTCCTGGTCCAGATCGAGGAAATCGGAGGCGGTCAGCGAGATGTTGTGCAGGCCCGGTGAGAGGGCCTCCAGATTCTGCTCCCCCGTTCCCAGCGGGTAGGCATCCAAGGAGACCTCGGCGTCCAGGGGCTCGGGGATGACCTTGAGCCCACCGAGGGCCGTGCTGAAGGTGTGGTCGATCTCGGTCTCGGCGCCCACGGCGATGTTCACCGACACGATCTTGTCGGCATAGCCGTCCAGCACCAGGCGCACCGCGTGCAGGCCCGAGGGCATCTCGTTGGTGGTGAACGGGCTGACGCCCAGCTCTTTGCCGTCGGCGAAGACCGCGGCGCCGGCCGGCTCGGTGTTGACGGTGAGCACGCCGTCGGTGGCCTCGAGCTGCACGGTGATAAGGATCTCCTGCTGCTTGGCCAGCGTGAAGGTCTTCTCGAAGGTGGAATGGCCCGGCTTGGTGACGATCAGCTTGTGGGCCCCGGGGGCCACCACGTCCAGCGAGACGTCCGGCATCTGCCCCTGGTCCACGCCATCGAGGGAGACGAAGGCGCCCGCGGGGGACACCTTGAGCTTCACGGATCCGGCGACCCGCTCCAGCTTGGCGGTCACCTTGACCTTCTTGCCACCTTGGATGTCCAGCTGTTCCACGTGGGGTTCGTACCCCAGCTTCTGCACGGTCAGCTCGTAGCTGCCCGCGTCGTACGCCGTCATCAGCGGCGTCACCCCCACCTCGGTCCCATCGATCAGGACGGTCGCCCCCTGGATGTTGGCGTCCACCTTGAGGATGCCCTTGGACGCCTGCGCAGCGCCCAGCCCCGGCGTCAGGACCGCCAGCAGCGGCAACACGACGAGTGCCACCCGATACTTGAACCACCTCATGGGCATGTTTTCTCCCGCGCTTGTAGCCACAGAAACCCTGTAACTACCTAAAAAGACAGGGATTCAAAGTACCATGATCCTGCGCGGGCGTGCAACACGACCGGACCCTCCCCGAAGGCCCCCTCCCCGTGGCTGAAACCGGCATAGATCGGTAGGATGGTGCGACTCGAGGAGACGAAGATGAATCGCATACGGATCGGGTGGATGGTCGCTCTCGTCGGGCTGGTGGTGCTGGCCGCCGGCCTTCAGGCTTGCCAACAGGACGATGTGGAGTGTGACGGTGAGGACCACCGGCCCCCGCTCCCGGCAGCGGCCAACGCCTGCCATGAGGCCTACCAGCTGTACATCCGCACCAACGAGTGCATCGACGGCTTCTACGACGAGGAGTCCAACAAGGGGCTCAACGGCCGCAACGCCCAGCTGGCCTACCACTACGCCATGGCCGACCACGCCACCGCCGCCCAGATATCCGAGTGTGAGGGCCAGGCTACGGCCCACGAGGAGACCATCGCAGAGGAGGACTGCGCCGCGGCATCGAGGGATTGTGGGCCGGCGCCTGACGACGACAACCCCTGCCACGACTACTACACCGAGCTGTTGGCCTACCGGCTGCGCTGCAGCCCCGAGACCTTCGGCGACGAAGGCACGACCAGCTACGACGCCGCGTTCGACGCCAATATGGCGATGGCCAGCTACGCCTCCACCAGCGAGCAGGGCTCGGTCTGCGCCGGTATCGCCTACTACCGGGACGCCAACGACGACGGGATCTGCTACCGGTGAACCGCCGCCGTACCCTCCTGGCGGCCGCAGCGGTCGTGGCCGTGGTCGGCCGAACCGCCGTGGCCCAGCCCATCCTCCTCCCGGTCCATGTCGCTGGATCGGTGGAGCCATCCGACGTGGACGCCCTCGTGGAAGGGTTTTGCCGTGCCATCGGCGGCGAGGGCGCCCCCCCCGTGCTCGTCAGCGGCGCCCCGTGCCCCCACCCCGAGACCTGTGTACAGCAAGGCCTCACCGCGCCGCAGCCCCACGCCAGCTACTGGCTGCAGCTCAGCGGCGCCGGGGACGAACTGCTGGCGGTGGCGTTGAGGTTGGATGCACTCGGAGCGGTGCGGGCCCGCGCCACCGGCCACGGCCACCCGGGGCAGGCCGCCGCCCTGGCCGCCACGCTGGCTGCAGCGGTGGCCGACGGCCAGGGCACCGGTCTGGACGTGGACACGGATGGGGCGAAGGCCGAGGTGGCACTGGACGGCGAGGCGGTGGGGAGTTCACCCGTGGAGCTGGGCCCCCTCGACGCCGGCGATCACTGGGTGCGGGTGACGAGCAAGGGCAACACGGTGGTGGGGCTGGTGCCCGCCTACCGCGGCCAGGCCTCCCGGATGGAGCTGTCGTTCAAGGGGATCCCGCGGCGGATGGGGATGGCCGCCGGCCCCCGTAGAGCGCGCCCCGGAGCTTGGCCCCTGCTGCCGATCCTGGCCGGAGGTGCGGTGGCCGCGGTGCTGGTGGCCACCGATCCGGCCGGATTGATGGGGCCGGACCACGTGATCACGGTCGTCCCGGCGGGCTAGGCCAGGTTCACTCCTCCCGCAGGCGCCGGACGTTCCCGACACGCACCGTGATCTTCTGGCGATCCAGCAGTTCGAGGATCGGTATCGCGTGCTTGCGCGAAAGCCCGGTGAGGCCCTTGAAGGTGACCGGGTCCATCTCGGCACCGCCGGCCAGGTTCTGGCGCACCTTGGCCACCAGCGCCTGCCAGGCATCGCGGTGGACCAGCAGGTCCTCGGTGACGCGCACCAGTTCCCCCGTATCGCGCAAGAAGCCCAGCAGATCATCCAGGTCATCCCGCTCGGAGAAGGTGGCCCGCGTCTCCGCCAGCCGCGGCGACTCCAGGCCCACCTGGCGATAGAAATCGGCGATCCCCTTCAAGGCCGCGCGCTGGGCGTCCGTGGGCTGCCGCGAGAACCCCTGCCGCCGGATGCGGCCGGACCGGTCGTCCAGGCCTTCCGATGCCGCCACCCGCTCCAGCAACGCCTCGAACAGCGCACGCCCCACGTCCCCGCGCAACGAGGTGCGCAGCTGGTTGCGCGGCACCCCGTCCCGCAGCGGGAAGCTGGCGTGGAACTCGTCCACCGCCGCGGTGATGCCGTCCCGGTAGCGCTCGAGGACGGTGGCGGCCACGGCCGTGCCATCGGACAGCACGAACGTTTCACCGGAATCCACCAGCAGGTCGAGGGCCTCGCCGATGCGGTCGCTGGACTCGGCCATGCGCCTTGCCAGCAACGCCGGCAGCAGGGGCGCGGGCTCTGCGTCCTCCAGTAGCGCCAAGATCCGACGATCCAGCGTGGCACCCTCGTCACCGAGCACATCCAGCAGCCGTAGATGGCGCTCCCGCTGCTTGCGCTTGAACCGCCGGGGGGTGGGGTCGATGACCCGGCCACCGCCGATGGTGACGATGGGGGAGATGCGCCGCACGATGACCGCGTCACCGCGGGCCACCGCCAACGGGCGATCCAACCGGATCTGCAGGCTGCCGGCCCAGCCAGGTTCGATGCCCTCCGCCGAGTCGGGCTCGTCCACCGGGTCCACGGTGCCGATGGCCTCGGCTGTCCCGGTCAATACCCGCACCTGCCCCCCGGGGGGGAGCGTCACGGGCGCCGACTCCAAGTAGCGGAAGGTCAGGTCCATCATCGAGCTCTCGTTGACCAGGCCCGGCGTGACCACTTGAGCGCCGCGGGGGACCTCCTCGGTGGCCACTCCCTGCAGGTTCAGGGCCGTGCGGCGGGAAGGCTGGGCCTGATCGCTCGTCTCCCCGTGGACCTCGATGGAACGCACCCGGGTCTTGCGCCCGCCCGGCAGGATCTCCACGTCCTCGCCCCGGCTCACGCCCCCGGAGATACAGGTCCCGGTGACCACCGTCCCGAAGCCCTTGAGGCTGAAGACCCGGTCCACCGGCAGGCGGAAGGGGCCCTGACTGCTGCGCTGCTTCTGCCCCTCTACCAGGCCGTCGATGGTCTCCCGCAGCTCGTCCAGCCCCTGCCCCGAGATCCCGGAGCAGGGCACCACCGGCGCCCCCGCCAAGGAGGTGTCCGCCAGCTCCTCGGCCACCTCCTCACAGGCCAGCTCCAGCAGCTCCTCGTCCACCATGTCGGCCTTGGTCACGGCCACGACGCCCCGGCGCACCCCCAGCAGGTCCAGGATCGCCAGGTGCTCCCGGGTCTGGGGCATCAAGCCCTCGTCGGCGGCCACCACCAGCAGGGCCAGATCGATGCCGATGGCCCCGGCGATCATGGTCCGCACGAAGCGCTCGTGCCCCGGGACATCGACGACGCCGCCCTGGCGCCCGGAGGGCAGCTGGATCGGGGCAAAACCAAGGACGATGGTGATGCCGCGCTCCTTTTCCTCGCCGAGCCGATCGCAGTCCACGCCCGTGAGCGCGCGGATCAAGGTGGTCTTACCGTGGTCGATGTGGCCGGCGGTTCCGAGGACAAATTCGTAGCTACTCATCCGTTGCTCCGGAGTCGGTGAACGTAGATTATAGAGGTGGTTACTCGCAGTTTCCGGCGAAAGGACACCGTATGCGACATGTCCCATTTCTTTGTGTGCTGGCGATCCTGGCCATTTCGTGTGGTTGTGGCGATCCGGACACCTATGGCGGGCCCTACGTGGACGTCACACCGGACGTCGAAGTGGACCTGGGCGACATCATCCGCGACGAGGACGGCACCGTCGAGCTCACCTTCTCCAACGTCAGTCCGCGGCCGTGGACCATGGAAATCAACATGAACTCCATGCCCGCCAACATGGAGTTCCAGTGCAACGAGGGGGCCAACGACAGCTGCCTCCAGCACGACTCGGGGGATGCCACGGTGTGGACGGCGACCGTGCACACCTATTGCGGCGACACATCCCAGGGGATCATCGTGATCCACATCCTCGACGACGAGATCACCGACGGTGGCAACGTGGAGCTGGAGACCCTGGAGGTCGTCGTCAACTGGAACACGACCGAGTGTGACTGACACTCCGGGGCGCGATGGCGCTCCGAGCCGCGGCGACGACGACTAAGTTCCGCACGCGATCCTCTGTTCTTTACCTGTCCTTGACTCAATGCTAGCGTGTGGTCTGGGTTTCTGCCACGGCTGGATAGAGCGGGATTTCAGGCCTGCAGCAGCGGCCCGGGAGGCAAGGCAAATATGACGATGCTTGGACGTAAAAACCCGGGGACGATGGGCGGCACGATCATCCGCCTGGCATTGGGCGTCGTGTTGCTGGCCGTGGGCTCGATGGGGCCGGCATGCTCGGACGTGTCGGTCTACGAGCAGCAGGGCTATCTGGTCGTGGCTCCGACGGCCGTCGATTTTGGCACCGTGGCCACCGGCGCGCTCATCGAGCAGCAGGTCAAGCTCACCAACTCGGGCCAGGCCACCGTGGAAATCACCGAGATGCTGGTCCAGGGCGGCGATGGAGCTTTCGAGCTGGTGCAGGGCCACACGGGCCAGATCGGTGAGGGGGAGGCCGTCGATATCATCGTGACATTCACCTCGCCGGTCACCGACGATTTCATGGCCACCTTGCTCATCAACAGCGATGCCCAGAACCCGGAGCTGGAGAGCACCGTCTGGGGCGCCACCCGCACGCCGGGCATCTTCGCCTATCCCGAATTTGTGGATTTCGGCGCGACGGAACTGGAGTCCTCGGAGGCCCTGCCGCTGTACGTCGAGAACGACGGTCTGGTGGATGTGGACATCCTCACGGCTGCCATCGATCCGGACGACGCACCCTTCACCGTGACCTCCCCCGAGGTTCTGGGGGGCGGATTCCCCGCCACGGTGCCGGCCGGCTACGCGGGTGAGCTGACGGTGACCTTCACACCGGTGGACGAAGACCCGGTCGGTGCCACCCTGATCCTGACCACGTCGGATCCTGAGAACACCGAGATCTCCGTTCCCCTCCACGGCAACGACTGTGACGCCAACTTCCACCCGGACTTCGATGCCGACGGGGATGGCTACGTCACCTGCGTGGGCGATTGCGACGACACCGATCCGGACATCAACCCAGGGGCCGAGGAGGTCTGCGACGACGTGGACGAGCACTGTGATGGGCTCGTGGACAACGGCACCGAATGTTACGACGACGACGGCGACGGCTATGCCGAGATCGACGGCGACTGCGTCGACGGCGACGACACGGTCTACCCCGGCGCCCTCGAGGTGACCGACGGCTACGACAACGACTGCGA
>CAZDDH010000354.1:0-7017 GCA_964504165.1 uncultured Rickettsiales bacterium
GCGTCGAAGCCGCACTGAACAAGGCGCGGTCCGAGGGCAACGACGAGGATATCGCCACCCTCGAGAAGCAGCTGGCGATGCTGGAGCCCTAGAAGCCCGGCTGGCCCCTCCACTACTTGAACTTGGCGTGATCCCCCGGCCGGAAGTGGACCTTCTCATTGGGGACCTGCGGCCTGTCCGTGCACATGGTGTGCTCTTCCGCATCGGTCATCAGCCCCAGGTCGTCCCGGTAGCTCTGGTAGCCGGCGCAGAAGAAGACCGCGGCGAACAGCAGGGGAACGGCGATGTCGAGGCCCTTGCGCAGGCTCCGATGGGGTACGGGCAGGACCGTGCTGGACAGGGCGATCCAGATCAGCAGCCCCATGATGGGCCCCAGGTAATACTCGTAGTTGTGGGATTCGAACCACAGGATGGCCGGTAGTGCCACCGCGTTCCATCCTGCGACGAGGACCGCCATGGTCGGGTATTTGCGCACCGCACGGCGGGCGGTGACGAGGATCAGGGCCAGCATCGCGATGAGGAAAACCAGCGTCCAGGCCTGCACCCGGCCGAGCCGGTCCTGGGCCACTGTGGTGGCCGACTCCCACACATCCCTCGAGCTGCTCGCACCGCAACGTGGCCCGTCCTCGTAGAGCAGGCAACGCCGCCAGCTGTGGATCCCGGCGGTGAATCGCCCCGCGGGATCCCCGCGGGGCCGCCCGTGGATCAGCTCACCGATGACGAGATCGGACACCTTGGCCTTGGGGCCACCGGGGACCACCGGGTTGGCGTTCAGGGCCAGCGCGTAGAAGGCACCGGCGACCACCAGGCCGGTGATCGCGTACTCCCCCACCCTCGACAGGCGCTTGCGTCTGGAACCGGGGAAGACGATCAACGCGAGTATCACCGCAGGGCAGGCCAGGATCATGGTCTTGTGCAGCAAGATGGCGGCGGCGTGCAGCGCGCCAGCCGCCGCGCCGCTGGGGGGGCGCTGGCTCTGCATCAACAAGAAGAGCCCCAGCATGGCCGTCAACGGGGCCACGTGCACCTCGTAGGTCACCGCCATGGACCACCAGCCGTAGCTGATCGCCAGACCACCGGCGAACACCGCCGACAACCCTCGCCGGCCCGTCGCCCGGCAAAGGACGAGGGCCATCAGGGCGACCCCCAGGGCGCCCAGGAAGGCGTTCATCCGCTGGAGCGAGTCCATCGTCACCCAGTCCGGCTCGAGGGCCCCACCCACCCGCACCGCCATCCAGCCCAGCCAGTTGTGGATCAGGTGCTGGGGGTGGAACAGCCGCCGCTCTTCGATCTCCAGGGCATAGGCGATGGCGTCTGGCGGGTGGATCCGCATCAGCGAGCACAGGTAGAGGATCAGGCTGGCCACGCCACACCCGGCGGCAAGGAGCAGGTCGTATCGCCAGGGGCGTTGTTTCTCCGTTGCCATTCCACGAATCCCCACGGCTACCAGTCGTTCATGGGTGGGTTCTCCGGTCCGTAGGATCGCTCTATCGCTTCGAAGTCGTCAATCGAACGGGTGCGGGGCGGGTATTCGCCGGGCCATGGAGCGCCATCGTACTGCGGATTGGCGTACAGGGGGACGGCCCCCGGTGGCCCCTCGAGCAGCTCCATGGGGCACGAATCGGTAAGCAGCACATCCACCATCTTGGAGTGTGCGCCGTGGCGCAGAGCGGACAGATCGGCCCACGGGGCCACGGCGGATACGATGCGCCACGCATTCCCGCAGCGGATGAAGACCCGTTCTTCGTCCGTGCCTTCGGGCCAGCGGAACCCGATCACCTCCCCGTTGGCTTCGGCCGTGATGGCATGGGGCGACAGCAGATGGGGCTGCATGTTCCCATCGAGGGCGCACAGGCGGTGCCTCCCCACCATCTGGCAGCTCGTGTTCGGCCCCGGCGTACCTTCGATGGGAGGATGCTCCAGGACCAGGCGTACGCCGCTCGCACGGAACATGCTCTCCGCCTCGCTGTCGGGCCAGGTGAGGGCTTTGCCATTGATGCGTTCCAGGAGGTCCGACTCCCGGGCATAGCTACCCGCGGCGACGGGACGGCCGTGGAACAGGGCCCCCCATAGCTGGGTGCGTTCGTTACAGGAGCATCCGGCCGGGGGCGAAGGGAACCGTTCGTACAGCGCGCCGGGTTGGTCGTGGTGGTCGATGAGGACGTAGGCCTCATAGGGCTTGAGGTCCGGCTGGATGTCCGTGATGGCGCGTGGAATCTCCAGGCCGACGATTCCCAGGATGACCGCCATCAACACCGCCCGCGCGAGCCGCCCCGGGATCCTGGCCAGCAGGAACTTCAGGCCGGCGGCCGAGAACAGGCCGAGGGCACAATAGGTGACGGAGAGCCAGCGCCCGGGGCCCCGCAGGAGGTCCATTCCCGGCAGCTGCTCGAGCAACGCGTAGGGCGCCGGGATGCCCGTCAGGGAACCGTTCCACACGATGCGGGGGCCGAGGGCGAGCAGGAGGCTGGACAGGAGCACCAGGCCCCAGCCGATCCAGAGCCATCGGCGCCTGGCGGTGGCCAGCAGCAGGGGAATAGAGAGCAGCGCGAGCACGGTGGCGAGGTACCCGGGGTTGGCGGGCACCAGCTGCTGCATCCGGGGGGCCATCGGCCCACGGAAGAGTTCGTGGAGGGGCGCCGTGTAGTTGAGGGAGAAGCTGGTGGTCGGGTCCCAGACCTCGGCCAGTTGCAGTTCCGAATTCCCGCCCAGCCCCAGGTGTGCGGCGGCCTCGAGGTAGAGCAACGCCACGGGCACCACGGTGAGGCACCCCAGCGCCAAGCCGGCCGCCGCCGCGGTCCAGCACCGCAGATCCCCCCGGCGGGCCCATGCCGCCACTGCCACGAGGATCCCGGCGACCAGCAGGGTATTGGCTCCCATGTAGGCTCCGAAGTGAGCGCTCAGCCCGAAGAGCAATCCTCCCCCTCCGGCGGCCAGCGCCCTCTTGTGGGCCAGGCCGTGCACGAGCAACAGGGCCCCCACCAGCATGACCTCGTGGTGGACCAGGTTGACGTGCTGGGTATGGGTCAAGTGCATCGGGCTCAGGCCGCCGACGATGGCGGCGACCCAGGTGTGAGGCCCTGCGCCGAGCAGGGAGGCGGCGATGCGGTGGCAAGCCCAGGCGGATGTGATCAGCCCGAACAGCACGAGCAGATTGTGGGTCCGCCAGGGGCTGACGCCGACGATCCTCAACGGTAGCCCGAGCAAGGCCTGGCCCCAGATCCAGTCCGACTGGGCGATGGAGTTGGGTAAGGGCCAGGCAAAAGGGGCCGCGCGCAGGTCGGCGCCGGCCAGGATCACGTTTTGGAGGTGGTCCAGGGCCAGCAGCGTGAACAGCGAATCCCGATGGGTGAATACCTGGTCGGCGTCCAGAGACCAGGGCCAGCAGATCCAGGTGGTCATCGCCAGAATCACGGCGAGGACAGGCAGTTCTGTGCTGAGCACACCCCTCATGGGGAAAGGGTACCCTTTCTCACCGAACCGTATCCGGTTCAGGGTGCCTCGGGCGTTTCGGGGGCCGTGGCCACAACTCCGCTGGACGGTAGCTTGTCCGGATTGAGGATCTGGCCATCGGGCGTGTACCACACGTACGTGCAGTACTTCTCGTAGTCGATGGACCAGGCCTCCTCCAGATTGGCCTGGCCGATCGCCGATTTGTAGTTGGCCAGGCTCTTGGGGTGCCGGAAGCGCCAGGTCGAGTCCAGGTGGTCGCAGCGGAAGTGCGACATGGCCCGGATATCCTGCTCCCGGTCCTCGGGGATCATGGCGAATGTCAGGTTGATGATCTCCACCTGATCCCGCCCGGAAAGGAACAGCTCCAGATCACCGGGTTCCTCGCCGTACGGAAGGAACAGCCCCTGATCGGATGCGATGGCGCATGGAGCGGAGGGGTCCTGTGGGCAGACGGCGTCCATCATTGCGATGACTTCGGTCTCACCCCACTCCGAATAGGCCCGGTAGTGGTTTTGAATGCTCGGCATGACGAGCAGCCCAAAGAAGCGGCCGCAGCTGTTGAACTGCCGCGCGAACGAGCTGTGCCCCTGGGGTGGTGGTGTCCACTGCGGCACCGTGTAGATGAGCAAGGCGCTCAGGGCCGCGGCCCCGCTGTACCCTGGCCAGGGCGCCATGCCGATGCCGGCGAGGACCGCCAGCGCGATGGCGCCGGGGATGAAGTTATCCAGGCCGGCGCGGAACATGGCGAACAGCAGCACGGGGATCAGGATCCACGACAGCAACAGAAAGGTGCCCCGCTTGAACGGAGGCCACATCGCGAGGAAGAGGCCGAAGAAACCGATGATGCACAGCAGCAGGCCCACGCTGTCCATGAGCTGGGACTGGATGCCGGGCACGGTCTCCATGTACACCTCGCGCACCGCGAGCTTGGCGGCGAGGTAGACCTTGAGGTTGAGCAGGTTGGGGATCGAAGCCACGATCCAGGCGCCTGCCACGATGCATAGACGCGGCCACTGAACGGCCGGCGCTCCCGACGGTCGCCAGATGGCGACGAGCATCGCGATACCCATCGTCCCGATCCAGATGAACCCCGTCGGGCGTAGCTGGATGGTCAGCGCCCCGAGCAGCATCAGCACGGCCAACGTCCGTTTTCGAGCCAGCGCCGGGTCATAGAGCCAGGCCAGCAACGCACCGAACACCAGTGCGGTCTCCGGTACATGGATCCACGCCACTCGCGTCAGCACGATGAGCATGGGGCATGTCCCCGTCAGCGCCGCGGCGATCAGTCCCGCCCCCGGCCCGGCCCGTTTGCGGGCCACGGCCGCCGCGAGAATGACGATGGCGGTGAGCCAGAACAGATCGACGAACTGGAATGCCATCGAACCCCGCCCGACGATCTTCAGGTAGACAGCGAGGCAGAAGTTGTACCAGCCGCCGGGGTCGAGCAACGCGAGGAAGCCGCAGCGTAGCGCCGACAACACGCCGTCAAGCTCTGCGTAGTACTCCGGTAAGAGAGCGTAATAACGTCCGAGATCGCGGGGAGCTCGGACGTCTACGATCATGTAGAACAGCTGGGAACCGCTGATGATCAGGATCACGCCCAGCGTGAACAGATCCGCAATTCGCCATCGCTTCTTGCCGCGGCGGACGGGCTTGTCGGGAGAGGGGGTGGACGCCCTACGCAATGTCGGTCCGGCCCAAACTTCTGTTAGCGGATCAGTTATTCCAATCGCTGTTCGGCCCGCCGAAGGCTCCCATGTCATTGGGAGTCAAATCGACATCGTTGAAGTTGGGATCCGGGTTCCCCGTATCGATGCATGGCGACCCGGCAGCCAACTCCCAGAGATCGTTATAGTCGTTGCCGTCATTCGTCACCAGCACGAACAGCGGATCCGCGGACAGGTTGCCGTCGATGCCTGTGGGATCGGGCGTCCCCGAGTACTCTCCGCCCGCGTTGCCGTACACGTCGTTGTACGTGCCGATGAAGGAGGCGGAGCCGTCTACCAGCACACCGGCGCCGTTGGCGGAACCGGAGACGATGGAGTTCATCATGGTCCCCGAGCTGGTGCCCGAGAGGTAGATGCCGGCACCGTTGGGAGCGGACTCCGACCCGAAGGTCGTGTTGGTCACCGTCAGCGTCCCGTCGATGATCAGTGAGCCGCCACCGTCGCTGATCGCGGCGTTCCAGGTGGACGCCACGTTGGTCAGCGCCAGAGTTCCACCATCGACCTCGAATCCTGCACCGTCCGTGGATGTGTTACCGATCAGCCAGCTGGCTTGCAGGTCGATGACGGAGAATTCGTCCACGTAGGCGCCACCACCCTGGTCGGCGTAGTTTTCGTACAGGTGGACGTCCGAGACAGGCGCCGCCGAGTTCAAGAAGCACATCCCACCGCCGTAGGAGTAGGTGTAGTAGGTGTCGTTGCCCGAGTTGACCACAGACACGGGCGGGAGCGAGTTGTCCCGGATGATCAGGTCCACCAGGGTCGGGTCAGAGCCGGAGAGGTAGACGCCGCCGCCGCAGTAGGTCGAGAAGTAGTCCGTGCATGTCTCCACGGACGTGCAGGCCCAGGCGTAGCTCGTCTCGCTGAGGTACCCGTAGCCGCCGGTGAGGGTGAACCCTCTGAGCATGGCGCTGGGACCCTCGTTGTACTCGAAGGTCGCTACCGGAGTGCCGAGACCCGTGGCATTGATGGTCGTGTTCTCGGCGCCTTCCACGCCACGCACGGTGATGTCCCTCCCGTAGAAGTTGATGTTCTCCCAGTAGGAACCCGCGTAGACGACCACGCAATTCAACGAGTTGTCGATGCCGTCCTGGACGCTGTCATAGGGGTCGTTGATAGTGCCTGGCCCCGCAGGGGAACCGCTGGTCATCACCACGATCGGCTCGGTGGGATCGGCGTCGTCGCAGTCCCAGTCGTTGTCCGTCCCGTTGCAGCCCCACTGGTCCACCGCCGGATCGCCAAAGCCGTCGCCGTCCGCGTCTACCGGGAACCATTGCCCGTCCACCGGATTCTCGTCGATGGCGCCGTCGCAGTTGTCGTCCTCGCCGTTGCAGTACTCATCGGCGCCCGGGTACTGCATCGCGTCTGCGTCGTCGCAGTCCGTGTTGTCCGCCACGTAGCCGGTGGGTTGCAAGCAGGCGTCTATGGGGTTGTTGGGATCACCGAAGCCGTCCCCGTCGGTGTCGGCGTACCAGGTCAGCGAATCGACGGCTCCTTCGTCCACGTCTCCGTCGCAGTCGTTGTCCAGCCCGTCACAGACCTCCGTGCCGTCGGGATTGATGGCCGGATTGGTGTCGTCGCAGTCGCTGTTGTCTTCGGTGTAGTTGGGTAGCGGCTGGCAGCTCGCCGTCGCCGCTACGTTGGCGTCCCCGTACCCGTCGCCGTCCATGTCCGGGTAGTAGTCGACCGTGGGCAGGCCCTCGTCCACCAGACCGTTGCAGTTGTCATCCACGTTGTTGCAGATGTCCTGGATTCCCGGGTGGATGTTGGCGTTCTCGTCGTCGCAGTCCTCGCATGCTCCGTAGCCGTCACCGTCTGCGTCCGCGACGGTCGGGTCGTC
>CAZDDH010000355.1:0-6960 GCA_964504165.1 uncultured Rickettsiales bacterium
CCCTGCCCGCTGGACAACCCGGACGACACCGACGGCGACGGCGTCTGCGACAGCGACGACATCTGCGACGGCGACGACGCCACCGGCGACACCGACGGCGACGGCGTCTGCGACGACATTGACCCCTGCCCCGCGGACAACCCCGACGACACCGACGGCGACGGCGTCTGCGACAGCAACGACATCTGCGTCGGCGATGACGCCGTGGGCGATACGGACGGGGACGGCGTCTGCGACGATCTGGACGCTTGCCTGGGCGACGATGCCAGCGGCGACGCGGACGGGGATGGCCTGTGCGCCGATCTGGAAGCCTCGCTGGGGACGGACGATGGGGACGACGACAGCGACGACGACGGCCTGACCGACGACCACGAATACCTGATCTCCGGTACGGACGGCACCCAGGCCGACACGGACGGGGACGGCGTGCAGGACGGCACCGAGCTGGGGCTCACGGCGCCCCAGGGGGACGACACGGACGCCGGTGTGTTCGGGGCGGACGTGGACCCGGCCAGCACCACCGACCCGCTGGACGACGACAGCGATGACGACGGCCTGCTCGACGGCGAGGAGGACACCAGCGGGGACGGCAACGTGGACGCCGGCGAGACGGATCCCGGCGACGACGACTCGGACGACGACGGCCTGCTCGACGGCACCGAGGACACCCTGGGCACGGATCCGCTGGCCGCGGACACGGACGGGGATGGCCTGCTCGACGGCACGGAGCAGGGGCTGACAGCCCCGGAAGGGGACGACACGGACATGGGCGTATTCGTGGAGGATGCGGATCCCGGCACGACCACCGATCCGCTGGATGACGACAGCGACGACGACGGCCTGCTCGATGGCAGCGAGGACGCGGACGGCGATGGCGCCGTGGGCGTCGGCGAGACCGACCCGGCACTGGTGGACACGGATGGCGACGGGATCCAGGACGGCACCGAGCTGGGCCTGGACGCTGCTCAAGGCGCGGATACGGACCCGGCAGTCTTCATCCCCGACGGCGACGCTGGCGCCACCACGACGGACCCCCTCGACCCGGACAGCGACGGCGGCGGCGTGGGTGACGGCGTCGAGGACGCCGACCACGACGGCGTCTACGAACCGGCGGACGACGAGTGCGACCCCAACGATCCGGCGGACGACGGCTACTGCACCGACACGGACGGTGACGGGCTGTCCGACGCCTACGAGGAAGACAACGGCCTGGATCCGACGGACCCGGACACGGACGATGACGGCCTCGACGACGGCGACGAGGTGGCCGGCGGGACGGATCCGGCGGACGACGACACCGACGACGACGGCCTGCTGGACGGCAACGAGGCCGACGCGGGCACCGATCCGCTGCTGGCGGACAGCGACGGGGACGGGATCCAGGATGGCACCGAGCTGGGCCTCGAGGAACCCCAGGGCGATGACACCGACACCGACATCTTCCAGCCGGACGAGGACCCGACAACGACGACCGATCCCACCGAGGCGGATACGGACGACGGCGGCCTGACCGACGGCGAGGAGGACCTCAACGGCAACGGCGCCATCGACGGCGGCGAGACCGATCCCAACGACGCCTCCGACGACGTCACCGGCGACGACGATGACGACACCGCTGACGATGACGATGACACCGGCGACGACGACGACGACGCCGACGACGACGACGCTGCCGATGACGATGACACCGGCTTCGACGGTGAGCTCGCCGGCGGCGGCGGGGGTTGCGATTGCACCACGGCCAGCGCCGGCCCCAGCAGCCTGACCGCGGTGGCTCTGTTGGCGCTAGCCGTCCTCATCGCCCGGCGCCGTAGCTCCTAACGGCGAGCTGAGGTATACCCTCCGGGTCCTGCTGACGATCACCGAACTGGAGTGAACGTGGACCCAAAATACGACGTCGTCGTCATCGGTGCGGGCCTGGGGGGTCTGTCCGCCGCGGCCGTGTTGGCCAAGAAGAACCTGTCGGTTCTGTGCCTGGAGAAGCACAGCATCCCCGGCGGCTACGCCGGCTCGTTCGTGCGGGGCCGCTACGAGTTCGAGATCGGATTGCACGAGCTGTCCGGGATGGGCACGGCTGCCGAACCCGGGCCGCTGCACATCATGTTCGACCAGCTGGGCATGCTCGATGACCTGGAGTTCATCGAGATCCCCGAGGTCTACCGCTCCATCTTCCCCGAAGCGGACGTCTCCTTGCCGGTGGGCTGGGAGGCGTACGAGCAGACGCTGTGTGAAGCCTTCCCCAAGGAGCGGCACGGCATCCACCGCTTCCTCGGCCGGATCCACGCCCTGCAAAAAGAAGTCCGTTTCTTCAACGATTTTAATCTGTTAGACGGCCCACCGAGCCCGGGCCAGCTGCTCCAGCTCCCCCTCAAGAGCCGGATCATCGCCCGCTACGGGCAGGCCATGTTCGGCACGATCCTGGACCGGGACCTGTCGGACCCGACCCTCAAGGCGGTCATCAGCCAGCTGTGGGGCTACGTGGGCCAGCCCCCGTCCCGGGGATCCTTCCTGCTGCTGGGCGCCTGCATGGGCACCTACGTGGGGTACGGCCCGCGCTACATCAAGGGCCGCTCCGCCGCCCTGGCGGCGGCGTTCGTCAAGGCCATCGAACGGTTCGGCGGCGAGGTCCGCTTCAACTGCGGGGTCACCGATCTGACCGTCAGCGGCAACAAGGTCACGGGTGTGATCACCGAGCACGGGGACGAGATCGCCGCCGGCACGGTCGTCTCCAACCTGGACCCGTCGAGCACCTGCCGGGACCTCATCGGCATCGACAAGGTGCCGCCCAAGTACTGGCGTAAGCTCCAGCAATGTGTGGTGGGGCCGAGCTCGTTCAACATCTACATGGGGCTGGCCAAGTCCCCGGACGCGCTGGGGTTGAACGAGCACGAGGTGTTCGTCAACTCCAACACCGACATCGAGTCCCAATACGTGGAGTGCCGGGATCTCCCCCGGCTGTATGACCCCCACCCGCCCGCGGCGCCGTGTGTGGCCATGACCTGCTACAACCGGGCCGATCCGGACATCTCGCCCCCGGACACTTCCATCGTGATGATGACCACGCTGATGTTCGGCCAGCACTGGCACCGGGTGCCCCCCGAGGACTACGTGGACATCAAGAACCGCATCGCCCGCTCCATGCTCGAGCGGGTGGAGGACGAATTCCCCGACCTGCGGGACTCGGCCGAGGTACTGGAGATCGCCACCCCGGTGACCAACATGCGCTACGCCAACCAGGTGGACGGCGCGATCTACGGGTACGAACAGCTTCCGTTCAACTCCACGGTGTACCGGTTGCCCCACGACGGCCCCTTCAAGGGCCTGTACTTCGTCGGCGCGTTCACCAACCCCGGCGGCGGCTTCGAGCTGGTGATGACCTCGGGCTACATGGCGGCCATCAAGGCGGCCAAGGCGGCCAAGAAGAGGAGCGCTTGAGATGGCCTTCTTCGATTTCTTCACCGACGTGGCCGACTACACCCGGCGGATGTTCGAGCACCAGGCGTTGACCAAGCCAGGCGCCGGCGAGGACCACACCGTCGAGGAGCTGGTCCACCGCACCCACCGCACCGTCGAGGCGATCCACCCCCGGCGCATGCAGCTACGGGTGGCCGAGGTGGCCCGCACCAGCCCCACCAGCAGCTGTTTGAGGTTCGAGCGCACGGACGGCGCGTTCCCGCCTTTCAGGGCCGGGCAGTACATCAACCTCTATTGCCGCATCGGCGATGTGCACACCGCGCGCCCCTACTCCATCTCCTCGCCCCCCGGGCAGCCCAATCTGGAGATCACGGTCCGCGAGGTCGCCGACGGCTTCGTCGCACCTTTCTTGCTACAGGAGATCGGGGTCGGCGACGAGCTGAGCAGCTCCGGCCCGCTGGGCCACTTCTACCCCGAGCCGCTCATCGACGGCGAGGACCTGGTCTTCCTGGCCGGAGGCAGCGGGATCACCCCCTTCATGAGCATCCTCCGCCAGCAGCAGGAGCTGGGCTGGCCCCTGAAGATCACCCTGATCTACGGCAGCCGCACCGCCGATGACGTCATCTACGGCGACGAGCTGCGGGCCCTGGCCGAGGGGACCGATCGGTTCCGCTGCGCCGTCGTGCTCTCCGAGCCCACGGAAGGCCACGAGGGACCCACCGGCCTGCTGGATGCCGCTCGGATCCGCGACGAGGTGGGTCCCATCGAAGGCAAGACCTACTACCTGTGCGGCCCCCCTGTGATGCTGGAGTATTGCCAGGCCGAGCTGGACGGTCTGGGTATCCCTCCCCAGCGCATCCGCCAGGAGCTGTCCGGACCGCCCGCCGACATCACCACCGCGGAGGGTTGGCCCACCGGCCTCGATCCGGAGCAGGCCTTCCACGCCACGGTCAACGGGACCCGAATTCCCATCCAGGCAGGCGAACCGCTGATCTGCTCGATGGAACGCCACGGCATCGTGGTGCCCTCCCAGTGCCGCTCTGGCGAGTGCAGCGCCTGCCGTACCCGCCTGCTCAAAGGCGATGTCTTCCGCGCCCCCGGCCACGGGCGCCGCGAGATCGACGACCAGTTCGGGTACATCCACGCCTGTGACAGCTACCCCCTGTCGGATCTGGAGCTGACGGTGGGCTGAGGGACCTGGCGACCGGATCAGAACTTGGCGTTGAGCGAGCCGTACAGCCGCGGCCCGATGGTCGTGCCGAAGTCATGTTCCTTGTGGCCGCCGTCCGGGCCAAAGGCGGTGAGGTTGAACCCCATGATGCCGATGCTGAGCTTGTCCTCGATGATCCGTGCGTTGATGCGGGCATTGAGGATGAGGTAGGGGTCCATCTCCAGCGGATCCACGATCACCAGGCCGGCCTCGTCGAAGGTGCGCTCGGGGATGGCGTATTTGCTGACAGCATTGACGCTGATCCCGAAATCGAGGGCGAACGGGGATCGATACTGGACGCTGGCGTTGAACTTGTGCAGCGGGCAGCGGTCGTCCCGGGCGTTGCCCGGGTCGTCGGCGTACAGGTCGAGGTCGATGAGGTAGTTGAACGCGTAGTTCACCGACACGTCGAGGCCGTCCACCGGGAACACGTGCACGGCCGGCTCCACGCCGAAGCCGCTGAAGGCCTGGTCCACATTCTCGTAGCCGGAGGTCCCGGCGACCATCATGTTCTGATTCTCGTCGTCCAGTCCCCAGTCGGGGGTCATGGTGGCGTCGCCCAGCTGGATGAGGTTGTTGACCCGCTGGTAGTACGCCGCCACGTCGAACATGAAGTAGTCCGACTCCTCGAAGCGGAACCCCAGCTCCACCGAGCGGATCAGCTCGGGCTCCAGATCGACGTCGCCGAAGGAGATCAGCTCCGCGCCGGTCACCGGCCCCGGCACCCGGATGTCCAGGTAGGACTCCATGAAGGTGGGGATGCGGAACGCGGTGCCCACCGACGCGCGGATGGCCGTGCCGGAGGTGGGCTTGGCCACCACCGCGACACGCGGCGACGGCGTGAAGCCCACCAGCGGGTGCTGGTCGAAGCGGAAGCCCAGCACAGCGCTCAGGCTGTCGAATTTCGCGCCGCCCTCGAAGAAGGTGATGCGGTCCTCGATGAACCCCTTGAGGTGGTTCTCCGTGTGGTTCCCGTCGATGAAGCTGTAGTGGGTGCCCTTCTCGAAGCCGTTGATGTCCTTGTAGCGGTACCCGCCGCCCAGGGAGATGTTGTGCGGTACCAGCACGGTGGCGGTGGTGTTGTAGGACATCTCCACGTCCACGACGTTGGAGCGGTTGTTCGTGGACATGTCGATCTGCCCCGGCACGGTGAAGATCGGCCCGGCATCCGGGTAGGCCATGTTGTTCCAGAAAGCCCGGGCGCTGATGCCCTTGTGGCGCATGTCCGCCCGTAGCCACGAGTTGGTGCCCTTGACGTAGAAGTTGCGCAGCAACCCGATGGCATACCAATCAACGTAGCCGTGTGCGAGCCCGCCGGAGACCCCGATCTGGGTGTCCCGCCGCGGCAGCCAGTTGATCCCGGCGTTCCCGCGGAGCATCCTCACCCCCAGGGTTGGATCGTTGACGTTGACCGTCACGTCCTCCCGGCCCTCGTCGTACTCCAGCTCGAAGCGATCGGTCTGCTCGAATCCGGCAGACATCGAATACCCCACGTTGCCGATGCGATCCGAGTAACGGCCGCTGCCCATGAGGGTCTCGCCCATGCCGGCGATGAAGTCGAACGAGGCGTCCCGCTCACCGACGGGTTTGGTGATGATGTTGATCACCCCGCTGAAGGCGTTGGCGCCGTACATCGTCGAACCGGGGCCGCGGATGATCTCGACCCGCTCGACATCGGAGAGGTTGAACGACAGGGTCTTCCAGTAGGTGGGGCCGATGAAATCCATGTACACGGACCGGCCGTCCACCAGCACCAGCACCTTGCGGGCCATGCGCTCGTTGAAGCCGCGGATGCCCAGGTTGTAGTTGCCGGTGCCCATCTGCATCACGCCGATACCGGGCACCGAGCGCAACAGGGTGGGGATGTCCGTGGCGCCGGACATGCGGATGTCGTCCTCTGTGATGATGTGGGTGGAGACCGGCGCATCCAGCGGGCTGGTGACCTGGCGGGACGCGGAGACCACCTGCTCGTCGTAGATGTTCTCCCCCGATTTGGCCGCCAGCAGCTCCTCGGTGCTGTACTCGCCGCCGCCGTAATACCCCGCCGGCCGCCCCACAGCGGTCGGGCGCGAAGACAGGGTCGTCGCCGTCGCCTGGAGGATCTCGGCCAGCTCGATCTGGGCCTGCGTCGCCTGGGCCGCGTTCTCGGCGGCCACCCGCTCCGCCTCGGCCTGCTTGTCGGCCATCCGCTGCATGGCCATCCCGTACTCGATCTCGTCGATGAGCGTCTGGACGTCGGCCGCGTCCGGGGGCCCGGAGCGGATGTAGCGCCGGAAGTAGGGGAGGGCGCATCGGCGGAAAGGGGGCGCTGGTAAAGCCGCGTCAGGTTTGACGTA
>CAZDDH010000356.1:0-6956 GCA_964504165.1 uncultured Rickettsiales bacterium
ATGATCACGTTCGTCAGCGTCGCGGAGGAGTTGTCCAGGGACATCCCGCCGCCGCCATTGTCGCTCGAGTTTCCCGAGATGGTCACGTTCGCTAGCGTCGGGGAGGAGGAATACAGCCATATCCCGCCGCCGTAGCCGATGGCCGTGTTGCCCATGATCGTCACGTTCGTCAGTATCGGGGTGGAGTTGTTCCACACGGACATCCCGCCCCCATAGTAGCCGGACGAGTTTTCCGAGATGGTGACGTTCGTCAGCGTCGGGGAAGAGGAGCTAATCAAGTACATCCCGCCGCCCCGTTCGTCGGCCGAATTGCCCGAGATGGTCACCTTCGTCAGCGTCGGGGAGGAGGAGTTGTCCAAGTACATCCCGCCGCCGAAGGTGGCATCTCCGTTCGTTATAGTGAACCCCTCCAGGATCGAGTCGGATCCCTCCCCGCCAGCGAAGGTTACCACCGTGCCTGAGGCGTTGCCGTCGATGATGGTGAGCGACTCCCCAGCGATTCCGAGGAGATGGATATCCTTGCCGAGAAAATCGATAGTCTCCACGTAGGCCCCGGCCTCGACGCAGATCAGTTCCCCGCCCGCTGCTGCGTCGATGGCGTCTTGTAACAAGCTGTAGTCGGTAGGGACGTAGACATCGCAGGTGAGACAATCCTCGTCCGTTGCCCCGTCGCAATCGTTGTCGATGCCGTCGCAGAGTTCCGCAGCACCTGGGGAAAATCCGTCGTCCCCATCGTCGCAGTCCCCCTCACAGACCGAGAATCCATCTGCATCATCATCCGTCTCCATCGAGTCATCCACTCCATCGCAATTGTTGTCGAGCACTCCGTCACATATTTCTGCAGCTCCGGGGTGCACATCGGCATCACCATCGTCGCAGTCTGAGCAGCAGGCTGAGAAGCCGTCGCCGTCATCATCCGGGTCTTCCAGAGTCGCTGGATCGCAGTCGTTGTCCAGCCCGTCGCATGGGATCTCCGTCAAACCTGGATTCACCACTGATTCGTAGTCGTCACAGTCGCCGTCACATGTCGTCCACCCATCGAAGTCGAAGTCCCAAAGCTGTAACGAGGGGTCGTTGTCGTCGCAGTCCCCGTCACAGGTATCCCATCCATCGTTATCCACATCAGCAGGGTTCAGTGCCGGATCGTTGTCGTCACAGTCTCCCGCACACGGCGGGTAGCCGTCCCCGTCCCCGTCTGTACCGACACCCTCGTCCACATCCCCGTCGCAGTCGTTATCCTTGCCGTCGCAAAGCTCCGCCTTGCCTGGGTAGATGTCGTCGTCGGCGTCGTTGCAGTCGGGTGGAACATCGCAGGTGCTGACGTAGTCATCGTCCCAGTCGGTGGCGTTCAGCGATGGATCGGTGTCGTCGCAGTCGCCCACGACCGTGCCGTCACAGCACTGTTGGTATCCCAGTCCGATGTCCGATCCTTCGCAAGAACCATCCCCATCGTCGTCGGCGGTATCGGTCCCCTCGTCCACGAGACCGTCACAATTGTTGTCCGCGCAGTCCATGATCTCGGTGGCACCGGGGTACGCAGCGGGGTCGGTATCATCGCAGTCACCGTTGCAGGAGAAGAATCCATCGCCGTCAGAATCGTACTCATCGACGGGCACCAAACCGTCGCAGTCGTTGTCGAGCTGGTCGCACAGTTCGTACGCGTATGGGAACCGCATGTCGTCATAGTCATCACAGTCCGGTGGAGAGTCGCAGGTTGTGAAGCCGTCGCCATCTTCATCCGCCGGGTTTTTCTCATCGTCCTCATCATCACAATCGGCCGGTTCGCTCCCGTCACAGCACTCGACTCCGTTGCCCAGCCCGAAATCGTAGCCCTCGCAGAACCCATCGAAATCGTCGTCGGCGGTGTCCGTGTCCTCGTCTATGTCCCCGTCGCAGTTGTTGTCCTTGCAATCCATCAACTCGGCCGCCCCTCCGAAGACCTCGGGATCGGTGTCGTCGCAGTCGTCGGTTTCCGCCAAGTGGCCGTCTCCATCGTCGTCGTGGGCTTGGGTGCCGTCGCAATTGTTGTCCATGCCGTCACTGGGGATCTCCTCGGCCCCCGGATTGACGTTGGGATTGGCGTCGTTGCAGTCAAACAGGTCGTCGTCCTCTAGCTCCTCGTTGGCCGGGTAGAAATCACAGTCCCGGTCCACACCGTCACCAGCCCCGTTCTCACAGTCGTCGCAGTCCTGATCGATGCCGTCCCCGTAGGGGTCCTCGGCGTCCGGGTGGATGGTCGGATCTTCCGGGGCGCAGTCGTTGTCGTTCTCGTACCCGTCACCATCGAGGTCGTTGCAGTCGGTGTCGAACTCGTCCACCTGGCCGTCACAGTCGTTGTCGATGCCGTCGTAGCACTCCTCGGTGGCACTGGGATGGATGTCCGGGTCGTCGGAAGCACAGTCCTCGCCATCCGGGGAACCGTCACCGTCAAAGTCGTATAGGTCGCCGCTAGAACAGCCCATGACCAGGAAGATGAAGCCGATGGCCACGTTCAGCGCGTAGGTCGCTTTGCCCATTGGGATCCCTCCTCAACCGGAGGATAGCAGGGCGAAGGTGGGGCCGTCGTGAGGAGGGATGGTGAGCAGCCAGAGCCGGCCGGTCAGCCCCGTCCTCGGTCAACCGGGGATGTCGTTGGCGAGGAGGGAGGCTACGGCGGGTTCAAGGAGAAGGAACAGCCCTGCCGCTCTTGATCGCAATAGGAGGTGCGTAGCTCACTCGCTCCGTGTCGGAGGGCAGAGAGATTTCGATCACCGGCCCACCGGACGTGGATGTGATGAAGGCAAACGCGCAATCCGGCTCTTTAGAATGATTGCACACCTTGGAACCGACCAACACAGAGCCATCTGGCGAGATTTCAAGCCGATGTACGAATCGTGGGAATTCTGCGATCTCGACGCGGGAGCCGTCGGCCAGGGAGTAACGGAAGACCTTGGTAGGCTCAGTTGATCCATGCTGAGAAACAGCAAGAAACAGGTATTTTCCTTGAGGCTCAAATGCAGCCGTCAGCCACCAGTCGGTCTCAGCGTCAGGCAGTCCCCAGGACATCCATCGGTCTGAACCAAGTTGCCCGATTCCGGTCTCCTCGGTTGCGAAGGTGAGGAGATCGTCGGATACAGCAACGACATAGCCAGGGCTCTCAAAGCGATCCGTTTGCCCGGTATCCAGATCATGTCGCCACACGTACCATCCACCGTCGGCCTGACGAACTTCTACAGCAAAGCGTTTGCCATCGGCTGACACCCACATCTTCCATGGCCAGCGTGTCACGTCTCCCAGTTCGATGCGGACCACTTCTCGACAGGTTTCCTTCTGTGGTTCCCTCAACACGAACCAGTCCGACGAACATGTCTCCGCGCCCCAGATTCCCGTGGTGGTGTCGTACAGGGCGGCATAGGCAGGGGAGTTGCTTTCCTCATCCTCCAAGCCATGGGTTTCTAGCCTGTACCGAGCGTCCGCGCTGGATGCATCGATGTCACTGTATCCGCCGAGCAAGAGCATCCTCGGACCGCCGCCTGGAATCGTGGAGATTTCTCCGTCCGGCTAGATGTGGACAATCTCGCTGGTATCGAAGTCGAAAAGGCGGATGTAACGGAAGCCTCCACCGGGAAGGGCTCTGACAGCGGTGGCCCCGGTCGGATTTTCGTCATCCGTTCCATCGAGGACTCCGTCGATGCGTGTGATCGTTCCGTCTGCATCGACCAGATCCAGATAGGGACGCCCCACATAGTCTGTGGCCATGTAGTCGGGCGGCTCGGGAACCTCTCTCTCTACAAACACATAGGTCGGCAGCGGCCCAGCGTGATCGGGCTCCGGTGGTGTGGGGGCGTGCGATTGCTCAGCTGGTTGGCCGGAAGTGGCCGGGCGACAGCCCACAGCGAAGATCCACAATGCTGTGGCAAGGATGGCAGTAGTCCTCATCTGATCAATCTATCATCTGCCGTTCGGGTGGAGCGGCCTTCAGTTGCAGGGGTAGTTGGCACCGTTGTCGTGCACGACGACATACCCACCCACGCTGAGCCCCGCAGCGAACGCTTCGGCCTCGGCCTGGCTAAGGCAGTCGTTGTCTTCGATGTCTAGAAGGCCGCCCACGGTCGTGAGGTTGGACAAGCCGTCAAGGCTCGTCAGGGAGTCGTTTTTGATGATGTAGAGATCGTTCCCCACAGACGTAATGTTGGACAGGCCATCGAGGCTCGTCACGGCGGCGTTGTCGGTGATGTGCAGGTTGTCGTCCAATACCGTGAGGTTGGACAGGCCATCGAGGCTCGTCAGGGCGGCGTTGTGTTTGAGGTGCACGGCGTCCCCCACAAACGCAAGGTTGGACAGGCCGTCGAGGCTGGTCAGGGCGTCGTTGTCGCGGATGTACAGGAAGGCGTCTATGGACGTGAGGGCGAACATGCCGATGCTCGTAAGGGCGTCGTTGTTTTCGATGAACAGGTAGTCGTCCACGGACGTGAGGGCGGGCATGTCGATGCTCATCAGAGCGTCGTTGTTTTCGATGTACAGGTAGTCGTCCACGGTCGTGAGAGATGTCATGTCGATGCTAGTGAGGGCGTCGTTGCGGTTGAAGTTCACTTTGCCATCTAAGGACGTGAGGGCTGGCATGTCGATGTTCGTCAGGGCGTCGTTGGGGAGGATGTACAGGATGCCGTCAAAGGACGTGAGGCAAGCCAATTCGAGGCTTGTGAGCCAGTCGTCGCCATTAATCCACAATTCGCCGGATATGCTCTCGCATCGTGCAATGGCCTCTAGGTCGCTTAGGTTCTCAACGGTGAAGTCTCTCTCGCAGGGCAAGGCTTCGTTGCAATCTACTTCGTCGCCGTCCGGACACCCACCCACCATGAGCGCGAGACCGATCAAGATCGTCGTGTAGCAGGCTCTGAGCATGGGCACGTCCCTCCCGTGGATCCCAGGATACCACCGGCAGCCTCTGTGGGACTGTCAGCGAAGGGCCCTGCGGCCCTCCATCGCTGACACCCCATCACTGGATCTCCCAGCTCTTCACGTCTGCATCGATGCGTTCACCACCGGGCTCGCCGTCTGCGCCCAACGAGATGATCTCGTAGTCATGGTCTCCGTGGATGCCCGGGGACCAGAAATGGAACGGATTGCCCCATCTGTCCGTCGGGACCTCGTCGGGGCCGAGGTAGTTCGGGTAACCCTTGCCGGTCTTAGTTGGTGGCGGGTTGATCAGGATGTTCAAACCCTCGGCCGTTGTGGGGTACCGCTTGTGGTCCACCTTGAACATCACCAGCGCCTGCTCCATCTCCTTGATCTGGATTTCCGTAGCGCCGACCTTCTTGCGCCAATCCGTCGGCCCGAGGGGCTGCAGCGCCACGAGAGCTATGACAGCCGTGACAGCGATACCGATGCATCCGTACTTCATGAGCCGCTCCTGGCTCGCGGCGTCTCCCGGCTGTTGCTCGTCCTTCATCCACGCCTCCTGAATCATCAGGAACAGCAAGGACCATGCCACCGTTTTTGCGGCGAGAATCCCGTCCTACACGTGTCCAGGGAGGACAATTTGTCGAAATCTACGAAGGTGGCCGGGGGGCCGCGTGTCAACCTGTCAATGTCCCGCCAGTCGTGGGATCGGGACATCGAAGTAGGGGTGATGAGCAGCCCGAGCCGGCCGGTCAGCATCCATCTCCGTCGGTTCCTCACCGGGTATCGTCCAAGCGCGCCAAACGTCACCTGAACAGCGCAGAGAATCCGGAGTTACGTATCTGAGCGAGCGGGCGTTCATGAGATAGACTCAAATCCCTAGTCGGAAAGCCGCCCTGAAGGGTGAGCCGCCGATTGCCCACGGAGCGAAGGAGGCTGTGTTGGCCAGGCCGATTATCCACGCGGTGTTCATTGCGCTGCTGTTTGGAATCGGCCTCTGGCTCACGTTCCAGACAGTGGAATTCGCCGGGTACAGCGTGTACATGGCCGAGTTCCATGACACCAGCACTGCCCCAGTGACGATCGGGCTGGCCTCATCGATCATCGGGGGGTGTGGCGTACTGGCCTGTCTTGTTCTGTGTTCGATCGGCGTACGCGGCCTAATAGTCTACCAATGGTTGCCGCTGCTGGCTCCCGTTGTCTGCCTGTTGGTGTCCGGAACCACGGGTATGTTGCGGGGCCTGGGGATGTTCAAAAATTACACGAGGCTAACGGCAGCTGAGACTACGTACTCGAACCGCTTCTATTACCTGGCGGGTGAATCCAGCGAAGTGATGCTCACGGTTGCCTTGGGCCTTCTCTGGGCCGGACTCGCGTTTGCCTCTGTGGTCGCAGTCGCTGGTTGTGTGGGGTGGTCTGCTAAAGAGCAGCGGACGCCTGACAAGATCAACAAGGTATGGATGATCGTTGGCCTCGCGGTCGCACTGAGTGGGAGCATCCTGGTCGCCACGGGGTACGGCAGGGTTTGGGCTAGGCTCCTCGACATCGGTGCCTCAAAGGCTTGGTATGCCTTGGATCGAACCTTCGCAGAGTTCGGCTGCCCCGGCGGTCCCTCATTGCTGATGCCCATCTTGCTGGCCCTGATGTCGCTCGTCGTCTTCCCGCTATTGCTGTGGCGTGTGCGGTGGTGGGATACCGACGATGGAGGACCGGGTACGAGTACCGACGGTCTGGCTCAGTCCCTTGGATTGGCCGGCACGCTAGGCGCTGGCCTTTGCCTCGCTGCTGCTGCGTTGGTGCATGCGAGTGGGACAACCCTGGCCTTCGGCATGGCTCTCGACCGGATCCACGGAGATTATTTCGAGAACCCTCCAGGTATCAGTCTGGTGTTCTTTGCTCCTCATCGCCTGTACCATGGGGTAACTCCAGTGGCGTGGTTGGTTGCGACTGTCACGGTGCTCGTGGTCGTGGTGCTCGTGGTGCGGATGCACAAGCGCCAATGGCGAACCATGGCGCCGATCCCTCTCTGCCAATCTGACTGAGACAGCTACCCCCCATAAGTTTAGAGTAGGGCG
>CAZDDH010000357.1:0-2648 GCA_964504165.1 uncultured Rickettsiales bacterium
GTGGGGGGGTTTGGGGGGGGGGGGGGGGGGGGGGGGGGGGGGGGGGGGGTGTATTTGGGCAACACCCACGGGGCGCCCAAAAAACCCACCCCCGCTACTATTGAGACAGAAATAAGGATTGAGAGAGGATTTGGAATCCGATCTGATCAGAGCTGCTCTCCTTCTCCTTCTCCTTCTCCTTCTCCATCCAAAACGTATCTAGTAGCGGTGGGCGGGCACCGTCCATACCCCGCAGCTAGAACACGCCATCCTTTGCCACTGCCGTCCGCCCAACATCCCCACAGAACGCGCGCACCAGCCGGGATGAGGTGTCATCCCCCAAGCTACGCACGAAAAGCGTGCGCAACTGTCCGGATAAAGTGCCATCCCCCGACTTGCTCAGTTCACCAGCGAGTTCATTGATGGAGAAGGGGACAGGTACGCTTCCCATGGGCCGGTGCCCGTCGTGGCGAGATCGGCGGGCAGAAATCAAGAACTTGTGAAAACAGGGCTTGCGCAGTTGCGCATCGGCAAGCCTACAATCCAGGTGAGGGTTTCGCCCCACCTAGGAGGCCTGGATGAAGTACACCATCCCCCTGCTCGCGCTGCTGGTGTTCGCGGGCTGCAAGCAATGGGACGTGACGGACGACGACACCGACGAAGTCCCGGACTGCCCCAACGGCACGGACAACGACGGCGACGGCTATGGGCCGGACTGCCCGGCCGGCGATGACTGCAACGACGAGGACGCCAGCGTCAACCCCGGCGCCGACGAGGCCTGCGACGGCGAGGACGACAACTGCGACGGCCAGGTGGACGAAGGGGTGCTCAACGATTGCGGGACCTGTGACGACGGCTGCTTCGAGCTGGACGAGTTCCCCACGTCCGAGGACGACAACAACGCCGACCAGGACGGCTGCGGCACGGACGAGGACGGCAACATCGTGCTGGACCAGACCGAGATGGAGTTCAGCTACCTGTGGGTGGCCGACTCCGAGGACCTGGGCATCGGCACGGTCTCCAAGGTCGACACGGACAACACCACCGAGGTGGGGCGCTACCTGTCCGTGGCCTGCTACAGCGACCCGGGCACCCCCGAGTGCGACGACATCAACAACAACACCATCCAGCTGACCCTCAACTACCCCTCCCGCACGGCCGTGGACTTCAACTTCGACGTGTGGGTGGCCAACCGGGCGTTCTCCGGCCTGGCCTCGGGCACCAAGACCCCCAACCACAGCGGCCACGCCATCGACTTCAACACCCCCGCCCACGCCCACACGGCCACCGACCACGACGGCGACGGCCGCATCAACACCGACTGCAACAGCGACGGCGTGCCCGACCAGCTGGGCACGGTGTGCGACAACGGCCTGGACCCCGAGTACCTGCACACGGACGACGAGTGTGTGCTGTTCACCGTCAACTACGCCGACTACAACGAGCTGGGCCGCTCCGTCTGCCTGGACGCCGGCGACCTGACCCCGGACGGCATCCACGTGGGCCCGGGCAACGCCTGGGTGTGCACCAACGAGCGGGCCAACAACAACCAGTGCTACAAGTTCGACGGCACGGACGGCACCCAAGAAGAGCTGGTGGACCTGCCTACCGGGGTCAACCCCTACGGCTGCGCCGTGGATAGCCACGGCATCCTGTGGATCAGCGGCCAGGGCGGCGGCACCATCGCCTGGCTGGACACCGAGGACACGTCCCAGGTGGCCTCGGCGGCCTTCACCTCGCCGTTTGCCAGCAACTGCTTCTACGGCATCGCCATCGACGAGGACCAGAACGTGTGGCTGGGGGGCTGGGAGTCCAGCGCCATCTACCGCTACGAGCCGGATCGCTCCAGCTATATGACCCTGTCCAGCGGCACGTGGTCGAGGGGTAACACGGACGGCTACACCGCCGGCGTGGCGCCGGACACGCGGGGCTATGTGTGGCTGGCGGAGAACGACGGCTACGTGCGGCGGGTGGATCCGACGGCCATCCCGTCCGGCTCGGAGGTGACGCTGGACGACGCCACCCACCCGCGCTGGGGCGTGTACGCCGGCAACCAGCGGGGCGTGGGCATCGACTTCCAGGGCAACGTCTGGGCGGTGGCCTACGACTCGTCGATGGTCTACCAGCTGCAGGTGGACTCCAACGGCGACATGGTGGACGAGTTCTACGACGAGCTGGAGGTGGGCACTCACCCCTACACCTACAGCGACTTCACCGGCTATGGCCTGCGGGTGTTCACCAACCCCCACGGCTACTGGAGCTACCTCATCGAGGGCTGCGGCCCGGACACCTACTGGCACGAGGTGGGCTGGACGGCGGTGGAACCGGCCGGCACCGAGGTCTTGCTGCGGGTGCACACCGGCAGCGACATCAACACCATGGGCGACTGGTCCGAGCCGTACGACACCTCCCCGGCCCAGATGGACGCCCCCCCGGTGGGCCCCATCACCCCCAACCCCGCCCCCTACATGGAGGTGATGTTCGAGCTGTACTCCGACGGGCAGGAAAACACGCCTGTGCTCAGCTCGATCTATGCTATCTGGTCCTGTCCCGAGTAATACCGACCCCGAGGGAGGATCCCCATGCGTGAATGGACCTGGCTGGCCCTGGCCTGCGCTGCCCTGCTGTCCCTGGGCTGCGAATCCGACGACGACGACGCCACCGACGAC
>CAZDDH010000357.1:2671-6834 GCA_964504165.1 uncultured Rickettsiales bacterium
GTTCACGACCCGGGCGAGGACGACGATGCCACCGATGAGGTTGACGAGGACGACGATGCCGCCGAACCGGAGTTCACCGGGGTGCGCCACCTGCTGCTGGAGGAGTTCACCAACACCAGCTGCGGGCCCTGCGCGTCCCAGAATCCCGGCATCGACGCCTTCTTGGAGGGGGTGGGTGCGGGCAACGTGGCGGCCATCAAGATCCACACCGACTTCCCCGGCCAGGACGACCCGTTCTTCCTGGCCGACCCGGTGGAGCACCAGGCCCGCCGAGACTACTACGGGGTGTCGTCGGTGCCCACGGTGATCATCGACGGCGTGTACCCGCTCACCTGGCACGGCGGCAACTACTACTCGGACGTGTCCGGGCTGTTCGCCCCGCCCCTGGAGGCGGACGTGGCCGTGGCCCTCAACGGCTCGGGTGGCTCCTACACCGCCACCGTCGAGGTGGCCGGCACCGACGAGCTGGCGGCCCCGCGGGAGGTGACCCTGCGAGCAGCGGCGGTGCTGCGCTACACCGAGTACGGCTCCGCCCCGGGCAGCAACGACGAGACCGAGTTCCACGACCCGGCGCTGGTGTTCTTGCCCGACGCCGCCGGGACCGCCGTCACCGTCGAGGCCGGGAGCACGGAGACCTTCGAGTTCCCCTTCGAGCTGACCCTGGAGGATCCCTGGGCCGAGGACGAACTGCAGGTGGTGGCCTTCGTGCAAGATGACGCCACCTTGGAGATCCTGCAGACGGCGACCACCGAGATGCCGCCGCCCCACTCCTTCCGGCTGGTGGAGACCGAGCCCGAAGGGGTGATCCTGGAGGTCAACGAGACCCGCGACTACACGGTCTGGCTGGAAAACTCCTACAACCTCGACGACGTCTACGACATCACCCTGATGGGCGACACACCCGCGGGCTGGACGGTGACCTGGACCGTGGCCGGCGATGCGATTGACGGCGCCGAGGCCGAGGTCCCGGTGGCGGAAGGGGAGGCCATCGAGATCGGGATCCACGTGGACCCGGCGGGGGTGGCCGGCTGGGTGCCGCTGGTCATCCACGTGGAGCCGGACGGCGCCGACGAGCCGGTGCAGGAGGTGGTGCTGACCACGCTGACCTACGGCGCCCCCGTGCTGCTGGTGGACGCCGACGGCGGCGACGACTACGAGAGCTACTACCAGGCGGCCCTGGACGCCCACGGCAGCGAGTACGTGGTGTGGCGCTCCGAGACCGATCTGCCCACGGTGGACCTGGCCCGCTTCGACGCTGTGGTGTGGAACGCCGGCTGGTACTTCCCCCACTTCTACGAGGAGGAGCAGACGGCCCTGGCCGACTACCTGGACGGCGGCGGCAAGCTGTTCATCAGCGGCATGGACATCGGCTGGGACCAGTGCGACGACGCGTCGTGGTACTCGGAGAACTCGGACTGGTACCAGGCCAATCTGCACGCCGAAGACATGGCCGATGACTCGAACCTGACGGCCGTCGAGGGGGTGGCCGGCGAGCTGCTGGATGGGCTGGACTTCGACATCGCCGGCGGCACCGGCGCCGACAACCAGGACTACCCGTCGTGGATCGAGCCCATCGGCCCGGACGACGAGCTGGTCCTCCAGTACAACGACGGCAGCGGCGCCGCCGTGCGGGCGGAGCACGGCACCAACGGCGGCAAGGTGGTCTACCTGGCCTTCGGCTTCGAGGCCATCGCTAACGACGCGGATCGCGACGAGCTGCTGAGCCGGGTGCTGGGGTGGTTCGCCGAATAAAATTGGCCATTCAGTGCCCGCGTCCGGGCTACACTCCCCGCATGCGAACCCAATCCAACTCCTGGTTGCTCCTCGTTCTCGCCCTGTCACTGACGGTCGCGGTGGGCTGCCCCAAGCCCGATCCGGACCCGGTTCCCGATCCGGATCCGGACACCCGCGAGCCGGTGGATTACGTCAATCCGCTCATCGGCGCCGGCGGTGAGGGCTTCGGCATCGGGGCGGCGTTCCCCGGCGCGACGACCCCCTTCGGCATGGTGCGGCTGGGCCCGGACACGGCCATGGAGAGCAGCGCGATGGGGGTGTTCCATTGCGCGGGCTACTACTACGAAGACCTGTATATCGAAGGCTTCTCGCACCTGCATCTGCACGGCACCGGGGTCACCGACTACGGCAACGTGATGTACATGCCGACCCTGGGCATGGATAGCTCCAAGACCGAGGAGGCGGGCTACCGCCAGGCGTTCTTCCACGACACCGAGGAGGTGTCCGCGGGGTACTACGCCGTCACCCTGGACGACACGGACATCCGCGTGGAGCTCACCGCCACCCAGCACGCCGGTATGCAGCGCTACACCTTCCCGGCCTCGGACGAGGCGGTGGTGATCCTGGACATGGCCCACACCCTGGGCGAGGGGGTGGTGGACGTCTCGGAGGTGCACCTCAACCACGACCACGCCGAGATCACCGGCATGATCCACAACGTGGGGGAGTTCACCAGCCGGCTCGGGGGGGTGGACCTGTACTTCGTCACCCAGTTCGACAAGGACCCGGTGGGCTACGGCACCTTCGAGGGCGATTCGCTGAGCGAGGACAGCGGCAACGCCGAAGGGGAGGACATCGGCGCCTGGTTCCGCTTCACCACGACCCAGGACGAGCAGATCCTCGTGCGCACGGGCGTGTCCTACATCGATGAAGACCACGCCCGCGCCAATCTGGAGGCGGAGCTGGGCAACACCTGGGACTTCGACGCGGTCCACAACGGCGCCCGCAACCAGTGGAACGACGAGCTCAAGGTCATCGAGGTGACCGGGGGCACGGAGGACGAGCGCATCATCTTCTACACGGCGCTCTACCACGTGATGATGATGCCCACGACCTTCACCGAGGTCGGCGGGGACTACCTGGGCTTCGACCTCAACACCCACTACGCCGAGGAGTTCGTCTACTACACCGACTTCTCCTTGTGGGACACGTTCCGCACCCTGCACCCGCTGCTGGTGCTCATCGATCCGGACCGCCAGGAGGACATGCTGGTCTCCATCGAGAAGATGCTCGAACAGGGGGACGGGCTGCCCCAGTGGGCGCTGGCCACCGGGGACACGGGATCGATGATCGGCACGCCCATCGACCAGATGATCGCCGGGTCCTACCTCAAGGGAATGCGGGGCTACGACATCGAGGCGATGTACCGCGAGATGTACGACCACGCCACGGGGCCCGTGGAGGGCGGCGAACGCGGCTGCATCGAGGACTATGTCAGCCTGGGGTACGTGCCAGCGGACACCTGTGACGACTCCACCTCCCGCACCCTGGAGTTCGCCTACAACGACTACTCGGTGGCCCTGCTGGCCCAGGCGCTGGGCCACGACGACGACGCCGAGGAGCTGTTCGCCCAGGCGCTGAGCTACCAGAACATCTGGGATGCCGAGACCGGGTTCTTCCGGGGGCGGTTTGCCGATGGTAGCTGGATCGAGCCCTTCGACCCGACCGCCTTCGCCGAGGACTACACCGAGGCCACCGCCTGGCAGTACCGCTGGCACGCGCAGCACGATCCGGACGGGCTGATCGGCCTGTTCGGCGGCGAAGAGGCCTTCGTGGAGCAGCTGGACGAGTTCTTCCAGATGGCCCACGACTACCCGGCCGAGCCGATGCCTAACCAGTACTACTGGCACGGCAACGAGCCGGACATCCACGCCATGTACCTGTTCGATCAGGCCGGCCGGCCCGACCTGGCCCAGAAGTGGGTGCGCTGGGTGATGGACGCCAAGTACACCACCGGTCCGGACGGCATCGCGGGCAACGATGACTGCGGCACTCTGTCGGCGTGGTACGTCTTCTCGGCCCTGGGGTTCTATCCCGTGGCGGGCACGGCCCTGTACCTGGTGGGTAGCCCCATCTTCGACGAGGCGGTGGTCCACCTGTCCGCCGGGGACCTGGTGATCACCGCCGAGGGTGCGGGCCCTGATGCGGTGTACGTGCAGGACCTGGTGCTGGGCGGCTCCTCCCTGGGCGACCCCTGGTTCCACCACACGGCCATCAGCGCCGGGGGCGAGATG
The DNA here is from genome assembly GCA_964504165.1 of uncultured Rickettsiales bacterium. Classification (GTDB taxonomy): domain Bacteria; phylum Myxococcota_A; class UBA796; order UBA9615; family CAYRNR01; genus CAZDDH01. Next base: position 6,700 of record CAZDDH010000357.1, read on the forward strand.
ACGTTCACCATGGGGGACTCCCCGTCTACCTGGGGGCAGTAGCCCCCGTCCCACCCCCGATCTGTCTTCGCGAAAAAAAGTAAAAAAAGAAGGGGGGTAGACGGTTAGCGCCTCCTGCCACAAGATGTAGGGGTG
>CAZDDH010000358.1:0-6794 GCA_964504165.1 uncultured Rickettsiales bacterium
GCGGCTGCTGGCCCGGTGAGTGCCATTACATCACCGAGGGCAACTACGACGCCCTGAGCAACACCCACCTGAGCAAGCGGTTGCTGAAGCAGGTGGGGCTGGACCCGGACCGGCTGCGGCTGGAGTGGATCTCCGCCTCCGAGGGCAGCCGCTTCGCCGAGGTGATGAACGAGTTCGTGGGCCAGCTCAAGGAGATGGGGCCGCTGGGCGAGGCCGAAGGCCAGAGCGAACGCCAGCTGGAGAGCAATCTCGCGGCCGTCACCCGGCTGGTCCCGTACATGAAGCTGGTGGAGCGGGAGCGGTTGCGCATCCCCGTCAAATCCGTGGATGTCTATAACGAGTTCTGGTCCGGTGACGAGGCCGAGCGGTTGTTCCAGGAGCTCATCGGCGACAAGCTCACCGTCAGCCAGATCATGGAGCTGCTGCGGGACAACCCCATGTCCACCGGGGAGATCTCCGAGGCGCTGGGGTTGACCCCTTCCGTCGTCTCCAAACAGATGAATCGATCGTCACGGCAGGGGCTGGTCACGTACGACGTGGACCAGCTGCGCTACGTGCTGGCCTGAGGCAGGAAACGATCATGGAAACCACAAAAATCGATGCGATCATCGACCGCCACGAAGGCGAGCCCAGCGCTCTGATCCAGGTGCTGCTGGAGATCCAGAAGGAGCAGCACTGGCTGCCCAAGGCGGTGCTGCAACAGGTCGCCGAGCGGCTGCAGGTGCCGCTGAGCCGCATCCAGCACGTCGCTACCTTTTACAAGACCTTCAGCCTGGTCCCCAAGGGCCGCCACGAGGTGAACATCTGCATGGGCACCGCCTGCCACGTCCGCGGCGCCGGCCGCGTGCTGGACAAGGTGGAGACCATCACGGGCATCGGGGCCGGCGAGACGGATCTGGACCTCAAGTTCAGCCTGGAGACGGTCAACTGCATCGGGTGTTGCGCGCTGGGGCCGGTGATGGAGATCGACGGCAAGACCCACGGCAAGCTGACGCCCGCCACCACGGCCGACGTGTTCGAAAGTTACGAGTAAGGGAAGACCATGCCTCGGTTGAATTCAGCTGAAGAACTCGAGGGGATGCGCCAGGGGATCGTTGCCCGGCGGAATCCGGACACACCCTGCATCTCCGTCTGCGCCGGTACCGGCTGCCTGGCCACCGGCGCGGCGGATGTCATCGCCGCCTTCGAGGTGGAGATCAAGGCTCAGGGCCTGGACGCCACGCTGGACTTCCGCGGGACCGGCTGCCACGGGTTCTGCGAGAAGGGGCCCATCGTGGTCATCGACCCCGGAGAGATCTGCTACCTGCAGGTGTCCCCCGAGGACGTCCCCGAGATCACCGCGTCCCTCAAGGAAAACAAGCTCGTCGAGCGCCTACTGTACGTGGATCCGGAGGCGGATCAGCAGGTCACCCGCGAATCCGACATCCCGTTTTACAAGTACCAGCAGCGTATGGTGTTCGGACCCAACCGCACCATTGACCCCAAGAGCGTCGAGGACTACCTGGCCATCGGTGGCTACGGGGCGTTGACCAAGGCCCTCACCGAGATGTCGCCCGAGCAGGTCATCGACGAGGTGAAGGCGTCGGGGCTGCGGGGCCGCGGCGGCGCGGGATTCCCTGCCGGGGTCAAGTGGGGGTTCGCCCGCCAGTCCCCGGGGGACACCAAATACGTGGTCGTCAACTGCGACGAGGGGGACCCGGGCGCCTACATGGACCGCTCGTTGATGGAGGGCAACCCCAACGCCGTGCTGGAGGGCCTGATGATCGGCGCCTATGCCATCGGCGCCTCCGAGGGCTACGTCTACGTGCGCCAGGAGTACCCGCTGGCGGTGGAGAACCTCACCGTGGCCATCCGCAACGCCGAGGAGCTGGGACTGCTCGGTGAGAACATCCTGGGGACGGGCTTCGACTTCAAGATCACCGTGCACCGGGGGGCCGGCGCCTTCGTCTGCGGCGAGGAGACGGCGCTGCTGATGTCGCTGGAGGGCAAGGTCGGCGAGCCGCGGCCGCGGCCACCCTATCCGGCCGTCAAGGGGCTGTGGGGCAAGCCCACCAACATCAATAACGTGGAGACCTGGGCCACCGTCCCGCTGATCATCCGCGACGGCGCCGAGGCCTTTGCCCGCATCGGTACCGAGGGCAGCAAGGGCACCAAGATCTTCAGCCTGGTGGGCAAGATCACCAATACGGGGCTGGTCGAGGTCCCGATGGGCATCTCCTTGCGGGACGTCATTTACAAGATCGGCGGTGGCATCCCGGACGGCAAGCGGTTCAAGGCGGTGCAGACCGGCGGCCCCTCCGGCGGCTGCATCCCCGAGGACCGTCTGGACCTCGAGGTGGACTTCGACGAGCTGACCAAGGCCGGATCGATGATGGGCTCCGGCGGCATGATCGTCATGGACGAGGACACCTGCATGGTCGATGTGGCCCGCTACTTCATCGACTTCCTCACCGACGAGTCCTGCGGCAAGTGCGTACCCTGCCGCGAAGGGCTCAAGCAGATGCGCAAGATCCTCACCCGTATCACGCAGGGCAACGGGGTCGCAGAGGACATCGAGCGCCTCGATGAGCTGGCCGAGACGGCCCGCGAAGGAGCGCTGTGTGCCCTGGGCAAGACGGGGCCCAACCCGTTTCTCAGCACCTACCGCTACTTCAAGGACGAGTACGAGGCCCACATCCACGACAAGCGCTGCCCGGCCCTGTCGTGCAAGGAGTTGATCTCCTATTACATCGAGCCGGACAAATGTAAGGCCTGTTTGATCTGTCTCAAGAATTGCCCCGACGACGCCATCCTCGGTGCCAAGAAGACGATCCACGTCATCGACCAGGAAAAGTGCACCAACTGCGGCACCTGCCTGGAGGTCTGCCCCACACGCTTCGACGCGGTGGTGAAGATCTCCGGCGAGCCCGTGCCCGATCCCATCCCCGAAGATCAGCGAGTGATCGTCCGAAAGAAGAAGGCGAAATGAGCGATATCCAGCTACGCATCGACGGTAAAGAGGTCAAGGCCCAAGAGGGCATGACCCTGCTCGAAGCGGCCCAGGTGGCGGGGGTCGAGATCCCCACCCTGTGTCATCACGAAAAGTTGGCGCCATACGGCGGCTGCCGCATGTGCCTGGTCGAGGCCACCAGCAACGGCCGCTCGATGCACGTGGTGTCTTGCGTGCATCCGGTGGAGGACGGCCTGGAGGTCACCACCCGCACCGAGGCGGTGGATCGCATCCGCAAGACGTTGCTGGAGCTGATGATGGCCCACGCACCCCACGCGCCCCAGTTGCTGGAGCTGGCCGAGGAGTACGGCGCCGACCCGGACCGTTACGAAAAAGACGCCTCTTTTTGTATACACTGTGGGCTGTGTGTCCGCTACTGCAGCCAGGTCAAGGGGGCCAACGCCGTGGGCTTCGTGGACCGGGGCATGCGCAAGGAGATCAGCTTCATACCCGAGATCGCCGCCCGGGAGTGCAACGGCTGCAAGGAGTGCTTCCCCCTGTGCCCCACCTCCTATCTGCAGGCGGCGTTCGTGCTGACCGAATCCCTGGCGTTCCCCGCCAGCTCCTGAGTCTATCGTGGGCGCCAGAAGCAGAACCAAGAATTACCCCGCCATCGGCCGCAGGGGAGGGGACCGCGAGGAGCGTTCCTTAGAATTCATCGGTGAAGAACCGCTGCTGATCCGAGTCAACGACCGGCCCTACTCGGTGGTGATGAGGACCCCCGGCGAGGAGGTTGCACACGCAGCGGGGTTCAGCCTGGGGGAGGGCATCGCCAGTACTCCCGGCGACATCAAGAACATCGGTTACGAAGAGTCACTCGATCCCAACGTGGTGGACGTGTGGCTCCACGACGAGCGCTCCGAGAAGATCCACGAGCGCCTGGAACGCCGGTTCTTCGTCAGCCAGACCAGTTGCGGCATCTGTGGCAAGGAGTTGATCAAGGACCTACAGCAGAACCTGGCCCCGTCCAACAGTAATTTTGCGTTGGATATGGACCGCGTTTTATATTGCTTCAACAGGCTCTGCGAGGAGCAGCAATACTACCAGACCACCCGCGGCTCCCACGCCGCGCTGCTGTTCGACGAGCAACAATCGGTGATATCATTCTCCGAGGACGTGGGCCGGCACAACGCCCTGGACAAGGCCATCGGTCAGGCCTTCCTGGACGGCAAACTACCCGATACGAAGATCGTAGTTCTGTCATCAAGAATCAGCTACGAGTTGGTCCAGAAAGCGGCCCGGGCTCACATCCCGATGATGATCAGCGGGTCGCGGCCAACGAGCCTGGCGGTGGAGATGGGCACGGCGCTGAACATGACGCTCGCCTTCCCGTCCAATGGCAGCGAGCTGGTCGTCGTCTGTGGGGAAGAGCGCATCCCCTGACGGTCCTGCTATCATGGGCTCCTTCGAGGGAGCGAGGATGACGGGACAGCGCGACAACGAGGAACTCCGCCGGGAAAACGAATCCCTGCGCAGCGGCATCGTGCTGCTCAACCGCATCGGAGCGCTGGTTGACGCCTCGCTGGAGCTGGAGCCCACCTGCTATGCGGTCCTCACCGGCGTGACCGCCGGGGTGGGATTGGGCCTCAACCGAGCCATGCTGTTCCTCACCGACGACGATGATCGCACCGTCATGACCGGCGCCGGCGCCGTGGGCCCCGACGATCGGACCGAGGCTGACCGGGTGTGGCGCTCCATCGAGAGCACGGCGCCTGATCTGGAGACCCTCTACGAGGCGGGCCTGCGGCAGGTCGCCCACCGCAGCAACCTGGATCTGCGCGTGCGCCGTACCACCGTCGATGCCGAAGGGGACAGCCCCTTGGCCCTGGCGCTGCGGGACGGGCTCGTGGCTGGCGGGGGGACGGACGACCTGGACGGCTTGCTACACATCCCCACTGCCGTGGCCGCGCCCTTGCGGACCGGCACGACCCTGCGCGGCGTGCTCTACGGCGACAACTGCTTCCTGGGCAATCGGCTGGACCCCGTCTCCCAACTCCTCTTCGGCCTCATCGCCGACCAGGCCGGCCGGGCCATCGACAATGCCCGCCGCTTCGAACAGCTGGCCCACGAGGCCCGCACAGACGCCCTCACCGGGCTGGGCCACCACGGGGCGCTGATGGAGGAACTGAACCGGGCGGTGGAGCTGGCCCAGCGCGATGGGCAGCCGCTGGGGCTGGCGATGGTGGACCTGGATGATTTCAAGCGGGTCAACGACACCTACGGCCACCTGGCCGGAGACGCGCTGCTGGCCGGCATCTCGGCGCGCATGCGCGAGGTGGTGAGGGTGGGGGAGAAGCCGTTCCGCTATGGGGGGGAGGAATTCGCGGTGATCCTGCCCAACAGCGACGGCGAGATGGCTGCTGCCGTGGGGGAACGCATCCGCGAGGCGGTCGGGGGGCGCCCGTTCAACGCGGGGGCCCGGGAGGACCTGGCGGTGACCTGTTCGGTGGGCGTGGCCAGCTTGCCTCATGATGCGACGGATGCGCAGGGTCTGGTGGCAGTCGCGGATTCGGCGCTGCTGCGTGCCAAGGCTTGTGGGAAGAACGTGGTGGTCAAGGCGTGAGGCACCTGTTGAATGAACTGCGAATCCGGAAATACGGGATTCGATGGTTTCACCGTTCACCTCGTTGGAGGTTCATACAAGCAGAACCTAAATTTGGGTGGTCCGATTACGGGGTGCAGCCACCGGAAATGGGGAAAACAGTGAAGCAAAACAGGGTTCTGATCCATTTTTTGATCGTCAGCCTTTCGACCTTGACGTCGGGTTGTATTCCTGGAAAAGGGGAAGATTCAGCCGGAGATGACGATGCCGTTGACGATGATACATCGACCGATGACGATGACGCAGCGGATGATGACGATTCGACCCATGGCGATGACGACTCGGCCGGTGACGACGATACCGGTGATGACGACACGAGTCCCCCCATCCCATGCATCGATGAGCAAGATGAAATCTATATACCAGGCGACTATCCCACCATACAGGCGGGGATCGAAGCAGCGATGGTTGGAGATGTTGTCTGTGTCGCGCCAGGTGTATACACCGAAGACATCGATTTCGTAGGGAAAGACCTGCGAGTTCTGAGCTCGCACGGATCTGATGTGACCTCGATCCAAGGTACCGGACAGGGCCCGGTCGTGATGTTCCAGACGGGTGAATCCTCCGCTGCCTTGCTGGAAGGGTTCACGATCTCCGGTGGTCAATCTCCGGACTACGCGGGCGGGATCCAGGTGCATTATTCATCCCCAACCCTCGTTGAACTCGTTGTGCAAGGCAATAGCGGCAGTCGTGGCGGTGGAATCTCCCTCTATGAGTCCGTAACAGTCATTGAGCAGACTGCTATTCTCAACAATGTGGCGACAGACTGGGGTGGTGGACTATGCGCTAGGTCGAGTTCTCCCACACTTGACGGCGTCACTTTCGATTCCAATCAGGCGTCTGATGGAGGTGGTATTCACGGCAATGCTTCAGACTTCCAGATGACGAATTCTGACGTACTCAACAACTTGGCAAGCCGAGGAGCCGGAATTTTTCTGAGATCTAGTGAGCTCAGGATGTCGAATTGTGTCCTAGCGGGCAACCAGGCCGTTTCTATTGGCGCCGCTCTATACGCGACCGATGGAACGGATGCTTACCTGTATAATTCGGTCGTACTCCGGAATGGCACAGGCGAGGCAACACTCTATGCAGACATCGGTGATTGCTATTTCGATCCGTCTGATTTCGCGTGGTTACGTATCCACAACTCAACCCCCTGGTTGCATAACCAGTGAGCGGTTTATATAAGGTGCGGCGCCTCTT
>CAZDDH010000359.1:0-6771 GCA_964504165.1 uncultured Rickettsiales bacterium
AGCGCAACGTGGGATGGAGAGCTCAGCTACTGGGAGGGATCAGGGAGATGGGACAACCGGGTGACCTGCCCGGTGGCCATGGAGCCCGTCCTCACCGTAGGCCGTGCCATGGTCCGAGCAGATCGTGGCGTGGGTGCTCCCGCGCCGGCGCAGCGCCTCCAGCAGGATGGGGAGCTGGCGGTCCACGTAGGCCAGGGCGGCGCCGTGGCTCTCCACGGTGTCGCGGCTCGCCCCCTCCAGGTAGCCGCAGTTGGGCTGGTGGATCGCCGAGATGTTGATGAACAGGAACAGGGGTTGGCCTGCGGGGCAGCCGTCGAGGATGCGGCTGGCCAGGCGGAACTGATGCTCGGTGGAGCGCGGATCGGTGACCCCCATCGCCTCGGACCAGTGGCTCTCCTGGAACAGCCCGGGCAGCACCCGCCCCAGGGGGCTGAGGCCGTTGAAGAAGCCCACGCCGCCGATACACACTGTGCGGTATCCCTCCCCGGCCAGGCCGGTGACGATGTCGGCGGACGGGAAGACCCAGGTGTCGCCGGTGGTGGACTCGCTGCCCGGGAAGGCGGTGGCGAATCGTCGGGGGTGGGGCCCGGGGCCGACGGGAGTGGGCAGGAAGCCGGCGAAGAACGCCTGGTGCGCCGGCAGCGTGAAGTTGCCCGGTGTGTGGCGTGGCTCCCAGCCATTGGCGGGAAGCAGGGCGGCCAGTTGGGGCGTGCGGCCGCGCTCCAGCTGGTCCTGCGCCACGTCGAAGCGCAGGGTGTCCAGCACGAGCCACAGCAGGGTGTCGGCAGACCGTATGGCGTCCAGGCCGATGGAGGTCATAGCAGGCCTCCGAGGTCGTTCACGTGGTCGATGCAGCAGTCGGGGAGGGGGCCGGTTGAGGGTAGCATTTCTCCCAGGTGGACCCAGCAGGTACAGAGGCCTGCGGCGGCGGCACCACCAACATCCCGCCGAGGGTCGTCGCCGATGTGGAGCGCACGGGCTGGAGGGCAGCCGAGCTGGGCCAGGGCGCGTTCGAACAGGGCGGGTGAGGGCTTGGCCGCCCCCACGGCCTGGGAGTCGAACCAGGGCAGGCTGGCATCGATCCCAGCCTGCCGGGCTTTCGCCCGCTGCCGGTGTGTGGATCCGTTCGTGATGATGGCCAGCTGGTAGCGGGCACCCAGATCCATCAGCAGCTCGGCGACCCCCGGCACGGGCTGGACGTACTGCACCAGCGAGTCGGCGAGGCCGGTCCAGATCTCGTCTGCGGAGAGTTCCAGGCCGGGGTAGCACTGCTTCACCCACTGCCCATAGGCCTGCCGGGGTGTCCAGCCGTGGTGGTCGTGGATCATCAATTCGGCCAGATCCTGCTCCCGCCGCGCGGGCGGGAACACACCGGGGTGCTGTTCGGTGAAACGGATCAGGGCCGCATGATGGGCCCCATCGCGGTCCAGCAACGTGTTGTCCAGATCGAAGGTCAGTGTCGTCAGCATGCCATTGCCGCTAATTGCGCCTCGTAGGTGTCCAGGCCATCGTGGAGGATGCCGGGCAACAGGTCTCCAAAGGCGTTGATCTCGGCGATGTACGGGGTCCCGCCGCCGGTGAGCAGCACGTCCACGCCCAGTTGCAGGCATCCGGGGAACAGGGCCGCGGCCTGCCCACAGACTTCACGGGCACGGTCCCAGGCGTCGGCGCCGATGCGGTCGCGCAGCTGGTCCAGATCCCCCCGTTGGTTGCCCAGGTGGAGGTTGGTCATCGGGCTGTGGGACAGCCGGACGACGGCGTGGCCCGGCTGGCCATCGATGACCAGCACCCGCAGGTCACATCGCTGGCCAGCGAGCCCCATCTTGGGGATCCATTGCTCCACGTGGACCTCTTCGGCGCACAGGGCATCGAGGATGGTGGCCAACTCGGCGGGCCGGCGGTAGGTGCGAACCCGCAGGGAGTTGTACAGGCGGGGGCCGTCCGGGTGGCCCGTGGACAGCTCCACCGAGGTCGTGCCCTTCCAGTCGCGGCCGTTGGTCTCCAGGGCCACCACCCCCGAGGCGCTGGATCCGTGGGCCGACTTGACGAACACCCGCCGCATGCGGGTTTGCTCCATGCGCGCGGCGAGATCATCGAAGCAGGAGACGGGGCCCAGGGCGGTGGGCACCGGGACGGCCCCCTCGGCGCACTGGTGGTGGCAGGACCGCTTGTCGAACAGCACCTTCAGTGGCGCGGGGGGGGCGGTGACCCGCAGCGGGGGTGCCCCGTCGAGGGCCCGCTGGACGCGATCCAGGGCGGCGCAGAACCCCAGGTACCACTGGCGGGGGGCCAGGATACGTCCCCTGTCCTCGTCCAGCCGGGCGAGGGCGGCGGGATCGAGCCGGACACCCAGCTGCTCGGCGTCCTCGGCATCGTAGCCGAGCCTCAGCAGCCCTCGCTCCACCCCGAAATCTTCCCCCGGCGAGTCGATGCGCAGCACGTCCGCCCCGCCCAGCGCCTCCTCCAACGCTCCGTCTCCATCCAGCAGCGAGGCCCAGGGCACCACCCGCGCCGGGGCCTCACCCCGCCGCTGGAGGGCCCGCTGGAAGAAGCGCACACGCCGGTTATCGGGGTTGGCCAGGAGGACGAACTGCATGGCAGCCTCCAGGAGGCTAGGAAACGGCTACTCCGTCACGGCCGGGTAGCGCCACTCCGGATCCTCGTCGTCCGCCACGTACTGCCCGCTGAGTACGACCTCGACGCCGGAGAACTTGCGATTCCACGCGGCTACCGCCAGCAGCATGGGATCGGACAGATAGTTGTGGTGCAACACCAACCGTTTGAGCTTGGTGATCTTGATGGACTTGAGCAGCGCCTGGGCGCCCTTGTCGCTGAGCGTGCCCATGGACAGGTCCAGCTCGGTGAGCTGGTCCATCACCGGTGCGGCGACGACCGCGGCGGCGATCTCGTCGGTGATCTGGCTGTTGCGTAATCCCAGGACCTTCAGCCCGGGGAAGGGGTTGGCGGTGAACAGCGGCTCCAAGGTGGCCACCGTCGTGTTGCCGCCGTAGTCGTCCACCCCCAACCACAGCTCCAGCTGCCACAGGGCCGGCAGCTTGGCCGCCAACACCTGGGTCACCACGTCGGCGCCCAGGCCGCCGGACTCGATGGTCAGGGTGGTCAGCTTGGGGTGGGACAGGTTGTTGAAGGCCAGGCTGTTGGCGCCGCGCACCTTGAACTCGGTGAGCGCCGGGAAGGCCATGATCAGGGGCGCCACGTCGGTCTGGATGATCCACGAGATCTCGCAGTCCTCGTAGGTCATGTCGCCCAGGAACAGCGCCGATAGCATGGGGAGCTGTGACTGGGCAGCGATCAACGCCTTGATGATCTTGTCCGGACCCTGCTCGTAGGACTCTTCCCACCCGCCGATGACCAGGCCAGTGGTGGCCGCAGCGCCCGGCTCCTGGAGGTAGCTGGACAGCAGGCCCTCGAGGGGCACCTCGGGTTCGTACACCTCGGCGGCGATGCGGTAGATGCGGGTATCCAGGTCGGCCAGGCCGGCCCCCGGTTTGTAATCGAACACCGGCTTGCCGGCGAACTCCTTGGCGTATTCGTTGATCGTCATGGGTCCCCTCCATGGTGGGTCATTGAACCGGCACAAACTATCACAGGGATCGCGGGCTCGGGGGCTTGCATGGGGCCGCGCTCTTGCCCACCCGCGCCCGGGCCGCTATAGGAACCCACAACGAGGTACTTTATGCCTGAATCCATCCGTTGCGTCGGGCTTCTGTCGGGCGGCCTGGACAGCATCCTCGCCACCCGGGCGATGCTCGATCAGGGCCTGGACGTCTATTGTATCAACTTCAAATCCCCGTTCTGCACATGCACAGCCAAGGGGGCCAGCTGCTCGGCGGCCCAGTCGGCCGTGCGCCAGATCGGCGACGTGGAGCTGGAGGTACAGATCGTCGGGGACGAATACCTGGAGGTCATCAAGCACCCCAAGCACGGCCGGGGCAAGGGCATGAACCCGTGCCTGGACTGCCGCGCCTTCAAGTTCCGCCAGGCCCAGCGGTACGCCGAGTCCATCGGCGCCAAGTTCCTGTTCACCGGCGAGGTGCTGGGCCAGCGGCCCATGTCCCAGCACCGCCGCGCCATGGACATCATCGACCGGGACGCGGACCTGGTGGGGTGGGTGCTGCGGCCGCTATCGGCCCAGCTGATGGAGGAGACCATTCCCGAGCAAAAGGGCTGGGTGGACCGGGAGCAGCTGCTGGATTTCTCAGGACGCACCCGCCGGCCCCAGATGGCCCTGGCCGAGGAGATGGGCATCGACGAGTACCCCTGCGCCGCCGGCGGCTGCCTGCTGGCGGACAAGGGCTTCGCCCGCCGACTGAAGGACCTGTTCGACCGTCACCCGGACTGCACGGCCGCGGACATGCACCTGCTCAAGCTGGGCCGTCACTTCCGGTTGCCGGAGGGGGCCAAGCTGATCGTGGGCCGCAACGAAGGCGAGAACCGGCGACTGGAGGCCATGGCCGCGGGCGAGTGGCTGGCCTACATGCCCGACGAGCCGGGGCCGATGGTGATGGCCCAGGATCTGGAGGAGGGTGACGCGGTGCAGCTGGCTGGCGACGCGGCCATCGCCCATTCATCGGTGGACGAGGGGGTGGCGCACGTTTTTGTGGTCAAGGATCCGTCGGGGGAGGAGCGGCAGGTCGAGGTCACCGCCAGCGCTCCCCGCGACGAGCTGTGGAAGCGCCTGGACAGCCGGCGTCTATGACAGGGTAGGCGCGCGCCTCAGATCTGGATCCCGGTCAGATCCACCTCGGCTTCGTTGTCCCCCTCGTCGCACTCGTTGCTGGCAGCCAGGTCATCGACGACGACGACCAGGTGTTCGTAGCCCTCCAGATCCGCCGCGGCGAAGGTGAAGCTCAGCGGCGCTGACAGCACACCCGAGAGCAGGGGAGAGCCCAGCGCGGTGGACTCCAGCAAGGTGCGGCTGTCGTCCGCGTCCACGCCGTAGACGGCGATCTCCACGCTGGCGGGCGCGGTCACAACGCCGCCGTTGGCCACCTGGACCAGCACCTCCACCGGCTCCCCGGTGCCCTCCTGGCAGGGGCCGTGGAGCATGGGGAATAGGTTGGGTGCGCCCTGGGGGTTGAAGCTCCCCGGCGCCCCCTGGCGGAAGTTGTTGTAGGTGGGCCAGTTGGGCGCCGTCGGGGTGGGGATCGACAGGTCGTCGTTGACGTTGGTGATGGTGTAGGCCTTCTGGTTCCACACGGTCCGCGCGCCGACCCATTCGTCGTTGAGGTCGCCGATGACCTGGACGCCGTAGGCGTTGGCGTACCAGCTGTCGTTGGGCACGACGATCTCCGCGTTGCCGTCGTTGTCCACGTCGGCGATGACCGGGTACTCGAAAATGGTGCCCGAGGAGTGGTAACTGTCCTGGTAGACCACAGCTCCGGTGGAGCCGTCGTAGACCCACAGCGTGTATTCGTCGGCGTAGACCACCTCGGCGGCGCCGTCCCCGTCGAAGTCGAACACCGACGAGCCCGTGCTGTTGGAGGAGGCATCGGTGATGGGCTGGGCCCACAGGACGCTTCCGTCGGCTTCGTGCACCGTGTACAGGGTCGCGCCTGCGATGCCGATCTCCAGGTTGCCGTCGCCGTCGAAGTCGGCCAGGGTGGCCTGGCCCCCGCGGCCGCCCCCGTTGATCGACCACTCGGCCATCATCACGCAGGTGTGGTCAAAGACGCGCACCGAGTAGTTGCCGCTGACCACCATCTCACCGTACCCATCGTTATCCAGATCCGCCGTGGAGGGGAGCCCGTCGGCTTCGCCGGTGGTGCACAGGGTCGTGCCCTGAGGTTCGTAGATGTGGCTGCCGGCCACCACCTCCATGATGCCGTCGCCGTCCAGATCTGCGCCATGGGAGTGATAGCCGGCCGAAACGTACTCCGAGCTGTAGCCGGCGCCACCCTCACCGACCCCCTGCACCGCGCCGTCCAGCCCGTTGAGGATCAGCATACCCACCACCACCTCCACGTCGCCGTCGGCGTCCAGGTCGTGCAGGGCCGGACCGTTTTGATGGCAAGGCACGCTGTAGTCGGTAACCACCCACTCCAGCGCCCCGGACAGATCGAAGGCGCCGGGGTAGCAGCTGGCGCCGTCGCAGACCGTCGTGACGATTTCGGGGTCGCCGTCACCGTCGATGTCGCCCAGGGCCACGTCGGCCTGGGTGTGGGGATAGTAGCTGGTGTTGTTGAACGTCACGTCCTGCACGCTGAGGTGCACGGCGCTGCCGTCCCCGCTGAGGATGCGCAGCACGCCGTGGTAGCTGGTGTTGTTGGCGTCCCGGCTGATGATGACGATGTCCGGGGTGTCCAGCGCGTCCACTACGCCGTCGCCGTTGTCGTCGGTGAGCTGACCGACCATGGGCGTCATCACGGTGTCCCGTGCGTCCGGGAAGTCCACGAAGGACTCGATCTGCCACTCGGTGTCCGGGGCGAAGTTGCCCGTCGGGGTATAGATGCAGCCCGCGTCGATCGCCGCCTCGTGCTCGGGCGGGGGCTCCACGCAGGGATCGGGATCCAGGGCGCCGTCGCAGTCCGAGTCCTCGCCGTCGTACCAGGCCTCGTTTGCGTCCGGATGCACGTCATCCGCGTCGTCGTTGCAGTCCCCGTCACAGGTGGTCCAGCCGTCCCCGTCCTCGTCGTCGAGGTTCAGGCCGGCGTCGGTGTCGTCGCAGTCCTCGTCGGCGGGCCAGCCATCACCGTCGCCGTCCTCCACGGTGTCGTCGTCGTCCGCGGAGTCGTCGTCGTCCACGGTGTC
>CAZDDH010000360.1:0-6744 GCA_964504165.1 uncultured Rickettsiales bacterium
TGGGCGTCCAGGTCGTCGCAGTCCCCGCCGCAGAGGCTGGCCCCGTCCCCGTCCAGGTCGGACGAGTACATGGTGATGTCGTTGTCGTCGCAGTCGCCGTCGCACTCGGTGGTGCCGTCGCCGTCGTCGTCGATCTCCTCGGGCGAGAGGGCCCCGTCGCAGTCGTTATCCAGGTCGTCACACAGCTCCGGGTCGCTGGTGTATTTGTCGGGGTCCAGGTCGTCGCAGTCGCCGTCGCAGACCAGCCAGCCGTCGCCGTCGCCGTCCACCTCGTCCACTCCGAACTGGCCGTCGCAGTCGTTGTCCAGCCCGTCACACAGCTCCGTGGCCCCCGGGTTGACCGCCGGGTCGGCGTCGTCGCAGTCCCCGGTACAGGGCATGTAGCCGTCCCCGTCGGTGTCGAGCTCCACGGCCACCACCGTGCCGTCGCAATCGTTGTCCAGGCCATCGCAGATTTCGACGGCGCCGGGGTAGGTGTCCGGGTTGTTGTCGTCGCAGTCCCCGCCGTCCACGGTCCAGCCGTCGCCATCCAGATCCTCGCCGCCGGTGTCGTCGTCGTCGTCGGACGTGTCGTCGTCGTCGTCCGCCGAGTCGTCGTCGTCGGACGTGTCGTCGTCGTCGGACGTGTCGTCGTCATCCGCCGAGTCATCGTCGTCCGCAGTGTCGTCATCGTCCGCGGTGTCATCGTCATCGGCGGTGTCGTCGTCATCCCCCGAGCCGGTGTCATCGTCCCCGGCGGGATCGCCCTCGTTCCAGATGCCGATCCAGCCGTCTTCGCGGTCGGTGCAGCCGGCCATCATGAGGGCCAGCGCCAGCACAGGGATCCCGAACCAGCGGCCCGGGAACGGAAGGATGGTCGCGTCAGGAAGGCTCATGATTCACCTCCCATTGGCCCGAGTTGAACCTCGACGCGCAGGCCGCCCCCCACGACTGCCCTCACCAGGTAGCCCCCCTCGAACTGGCCGCAGATGACCAGCCGTGAATCACCCACCGGCACGCGGATGGCGACCTCACCGAGGATCCCGCCGTCGGCCAGCGTCTCGCCGTCGTACTTGCTGATCGCCAGGGGGACGACGATGCCCACGCCCAGGCGGGGCTTGCCCAGGGGGATGGACGCGGCCGCGCCCAGGCCGAACTGGGGCAAGGTGACCGTACCGCCCCGTTCCGTGTACGGGCCAAAACCGATGCGCCCGCGGACCGAGAGTTCGACGTGGCGTGCCACCAGGAAGTGCCCGGAGAAGATGGGGCCGGCGGTGGTCAGCTTGGCGTCGTTGGCGAAATGGGCCAGGGCGAGGCCGGCGCCCACCCGGGCCTTGCCCCAGGTGGATGCAGCGGGATTCGGGGCCTGGTACGCGGCCCGGCTCTTGCCGGAGCTCGGGCTGCGGTACTTGTCCTTCTTGCCGGGTGGATCCGCGGGAGGCGCCGGATCTTCATCGGTCTCCGCCGTCGTGGGTGTCTCCGCGGCTGGCTTGTCATGGGCTGGCTCGGCCGGGGCCGCCTCGAGGGCCGCCTTGCAGGTGCCGAGCAGCGCCCTCGCCCGATCGTGCTCCGCCTCGGCGAAGTCGATCTGGAGGTACCGCTCCAGCTCCTGGATGGCCAGCTCCTCCTGCCCGGTCCAGTGGGCGCACTCGGCCAGATACAGCCTGGCCTGGTGCAACCCCCCATCCAGGGCCAAGGCCTGCTGGAAGAGGGGCACCGCGTCGATGCAGTTCCCCGCCTCTTTCAGATCCAGACCCTCGAAAAAGACCATTTCGGCGCTGGCAGCCGCACCCTCCTGCGCCGTTGCAAACCCGGCCGGCGTGGCGAGGCACAGCAGGGCGCAGGCCCACATCGCGAGATGGCTGTAAGTAGACATGGAGCCATTCTATCGGAGTTCCGCACCTCCTCGCAGGCTATCCAAATCACAAAGGGATCCGGTGCGTTGGAGCTGGGAGACCCACGTACGGTACACTTCGGCTCATGGGTGTGAGGGACGATAGGTCGGGGCCGGCGGGCGATTACAGTCCCCGCTTCGGCCAGTTCCGTATCGTCGCCCCGCTGGGATCCAACCGGCTGGGCAGTCTCTTCCTGGCGCGGCTGGACGGTGATTTCCCCGACGCGCCTGCCATCCTGCTGACGGTGTTCAGGCGGCGCACAGACGACGAGCATCCGTTGACCATGGAAGCGGTGACGGAGCGGGCCCAGCCGGTCCCCACGATCCGTAACCGGAACCTGGTCTGTTACCACGAGTGTGGCCGGGTGGCCGACCGTTTGTACCTGGTGTGCGACTATCCCGACGCAGTCCCACTGGACCTGGTCCTGGCGGCGGTCAAGGAGTTTGGCATGACGCCGGGAGAGCGCGTCGTCATGGCGATCCTCCGCCAGGTCGCGCAGGGGCTCCGGGCGCTCCACTACACACGGGTCGACGGCTGGAATCTGCAGCTCGTTCACGGGAGATTGAAGCCGGCGAACATCCTGTTGTTGAGGGACGGGCGGATCCAGCTGAGGGACTATTCGTTGACGCCTTTCGTGAACGAATTCACACGGTACGAGAAGGACACGGCTGCCAAGACTCCGCCCCTTTACTACTCGCCCGAACAGGTACGCAGGGAGCCCCTGACCCAGGCATCCGACGTGTTCTCGTTTGGCACCATCGCGGCGGAGTTGAGCACGGGGAACGCCGTGTTCAACACACCCAAGTACAGGGGGTCGCTGCAAAAAATCAAGTTGGCCCGCGTCGGCTCGACGCTGACGGCCGTGCGTACGGCCGTCCCGAGTCTGGCGCTGACCCTGGAGAACTGCTTCAAGCTCGATCCGGATCGGCGCTACCCCGACGGTTCCGCCTTACTCGAGGCCCTCGAAGCGGTCGATCCGTCCGACGATGAGCTGGAGCAGGTTTGCTCCTTCATGAACGATATCAGGGCCAAGAAGAAATTCACGATCCAGGCGCGGGGCATGGCGCCTAGCGATCTGGAGATGCTGGATGCCCTGGCGGATTCGAACGATCGGGTCTCGTTCACGCTCGCGTATGCCCGACCGACCGGACCGGCTGCACGGGAGAGCCTGGGAAGCCTGGACGAGCCGATCGGCCAGGGCGACAAGGAACTGGGCGAGACCGATGATCTGGGCGACACCGAAGATCTGGACGTCACGGACGCCTCCGCGACGATCCAGGGGGTCTTGACCGTCGCCGAGGTGCTCGCCAGCGCCGGAGACGCAGGGACGAGCTTTGCTGAAGGGCTTCCCTCACCGGCGGATGTTGGGGTCAGTGGACGGGACAGCATCTTCGACGAAGAGGAGAGCGTCTACGAGGACAGCGTCAGCGTCGATATGACCAAGGCGGCTGCGGCCGAACTCGCAGTCGAGGACGAGGACGAGGACATTGGCGAAGGCCGGCGCGGCCCGGGGGACGATAGCACCACCGCGGGCCTGGATGAGGATCCTTCGACGACCTCGCTGGACGTGTCCGAGGAGGCCTTGACCGCGTCGTTGGAGATCGAGGACCCGTCTCCCGAGCCGGAAGCCGAGCCGCCTCTACCGCCACAGGCGCCGTTGCCAACAGCCAGGGCGTCTACCTTCGAGCAATCCAAGGTCGGGAGCATCCCGACGCCGGCGCCAGATTCCGCCCCACCCAGGCCCACAGTTCGATCCCGGGAGTTGAAATCCTACGAATTCAAGCACGGCGAAGAACCCAAGACGCGCAAGCTGTGGCCCTGGTTTGCGGGCGGGGCCGCTGCCCTGCTGGCGGTGGGCGCCGTGGCGATTCCGTTGCTGTCGGGGGAGCCCCCGGCGGAAAAGACGGATGAGCCCGTGGCCGAGGTGGAGCCGCAGGTCACGCCAGGTGTCCGCCCGGTGGCCGGGGCCATCGGCGCGCAGCCGCAAACCGAGCCGGAGCCTTTGGTCGAGGAGGCCGTCGAACCGTCACCGGATTTGGAGGACGGTGTGGCGACGGCCGCGGAAGAACCGCAGGCTGTCCCGTTGCTGGATCCGGCCATTCTCGGGACACCGATGCCGGATCGTTCCGATCCCGTGGAGACGGCTGGAGAATCCGCAACGGCTCCGGTCGAGGAGCCTGCTACGGCCACCGAGCCCCCCCAGCTAACGCACAAGCCCGCCAGCCGGGGTATCCGGGGTCGGGCGATCCAGCTCGCGGTAACGGTCTCACCGCCGGGTTCCTATTCCGGGACCCTCCACTACCGGGGGAGCGGTGGCAGCTGGAAGTCCGCCTCCATCAGCGGGGGCGAGAGCGGGACGCTGTCCGCGACCATCCCGGCGGAGGCGCGGGCTGACGGTGACGGTGAGTCCATCGAGTACTACCTGGAGGTGGCCGGCCCTGGCGGGAACGCGAGCGCCGGTTCGTCCGCCAACCCATTCCGCGTCAAGCTCTACTGAATTCCCAGCCCTTCTTTATCAGGGCCCTTCTTACCGGCGCCAGCCTACGCCGACCCACAGCTTCCGCCCAGGATAGCCGGCCCCGAGCGGCCCTCGTTCGTCAGGAACCAAACAACAGCAGGGTGTCCCCCAGGAACGCGGCCGCGCCACTATGGGAAGGATCGGGCGCCCCGCTGTAGGTGAAGATGCTCCAGCCATCGGTGGGCGCCTGGTAGAAGAACTCCTCGCAGGTCCCGTCGAGCAGGTGGAGGTTGCCGGACTCCAGCACAGCGTAGTACGGCCCGAACGGCCCGTGGGTTTGCCCACAGTAGGACGGGTTGGATTCGGTCACCCAGCCGTGATCATTGTCCAGGTCGATCCAGGAGGCATTCGCCAGCGTCAGGTCGGGTGCGGGCTGCCCGGGGAACTGCAGCGCGTACCAGGCGTCGTAGCTGAAGGTGCCCCCCGAGATGTCGTACCGGTACCACCAGGCGTTGTATCCGGAATAGAAGCGGATCGAAGCCACACCACCGCCGTTGAAGTACGCGGCCACGGCACCGGCGGCGTTGAGCGTCTCGCCGCTGATCTGGGGGAACAGCCCGGCCCGGCTGCCCGATTCGACCCAGGTGAATCCGGACGGATCCAGCACATGGTAGGTGTTGTGGGTCAGCACCCATACCCGCTCGATTCCCGGATCGATGACCGCGAAGGCCGCCTCGATGGTGGCCCCCGGCGCATGCTGCGCGGCTCCGCTCGGGTCGAGTTCCCTCGCGCTCCAGGTCCCGGTAGCGGCATCCAGGATCCAGATCCCGCAGACGCCGTCCCCGTCTTCTTCGGGCCACCCGTCGCAATCGTTGTCCAAGCCGTCACAGAGTTCCGGGGCGCCCGGGTAGGTCTGGGGATCGGCGTCGTCACAATCCGCGTCGCCGGCATATCCGTCGTTGTCCGCGTCCGTCTGTGTCGTGGTGTCGTCGTCGCCCGAGGTGTCGTCGTCGCCCGTGTTGTCGTCATCGCCGGAGGTGTCGTCGTCCGCGGCATCGTCGTCATCGGTGGTGTCGTCGCCGGCGGGGGGGCCCGATGGATTGCGTTCCGGAACCAGGCCGAGCGTGCAGCCACCCAGCGGCAAGCACAGCAGCAGCCCCATGATTTTATTCATGAAAATGCACCTCATACACCGGATGATACGGGCCTCCTGATCGCGGCGGAATGGCAGGGTCGGACATTCTCTTGGCCAATCCGGCCAGAGGTTCGCAACCCTCAGTGAAGCGTGGATTGACTGGTTCGGTACTCCCGCGGTGAGACTCCGACTCCCCTGCGGAAGGCACGGGAAAAGGCGCCCGCATCCGTGTAGCCGAGCATGAAGGCGATCTCGCTCACCGACATCTCGGGCTGCAGGAGCAATTTTTCGGCGTATTCCTGGCGGAGTGACGAGACGATGCTCCGGTAGCTCGTACCCTCGGCGGCCAGCAGGCGGCGCATACTGCGCTTGCTCATCGAGAGCTGGGCGGCGATCTGATCGGCGGACGGTGGGCCCGAGGACAGCTCGTGCAGGACCGCCTCGCGGACCCGCGCGGTCAGCCCCATATCGGGGCTAGCTTGATCCAGCTGCTGTTCCAGATACTGCTCGAAGAACTTTTCGAGTGCGTGACTGTTGTACATCAGGGACACGTCGAGCAGTCGCCGCGGGAAGAACACCGTGTCCGAGGCCGCTTCGAAGACGAGCGGAGCATCAAAGAACAGCTGGTGTTCCAGGATGGAGGGTGGGGCCGGATGCCGGAAGCATACGCGTGTAGGTCGGAACTCTGCTCGGGTCAGCTCCCTAAACGAATGAGCAAACTCCGCCAGAGCGTTTTCATTGGCTACACGGTGGCCGAGAACTAGCGGCAGCTCCCGTCGCCAGGTCGCCGAGGCTTGCTCACCGCGCATTTCGATATGCCAGACTCCCGAATTCGTGAATACCTTGGAGTACCGGACCGTCCGCCGGAGGACGTCGTGCATGGTGCGGCTGGTCATCAGCGCGAAGCCATAGGCGTGATAGTCACCAAAGTTACAGGTTCTGGCGACCTTGATCGGGACACCGGGGTCGTCGAGCTCGCGGACGAGCATCTCCCATAGAGCCATGGTGCAGGTGATGGGCACCCGCCGCTCCGCGTGGAAAACCGAATCCAGGGGCAGATTGGCGGCCTTCAACATCTCCTCGCTGCTCAGGCCGCGAGAGGTTCCATAGGCGATTAGCTTTTCGACGAATGTTGAGACGATGAATGCGCGGCTTGTCATCTCTTGTGTTCAGGATAACCTGAATTCATCCAATCTTCATGATATCAACGCACCAGGGCGTTGCGGTTAAAAAATTCCATCATCGAGTCATTGAGATCGGGCCAGTACCCATGAGAG
>CAZDDH010000361.1:0-6737 GCA_964504165.1 uncultured Rickettsiales bacterium
GGAGCACACTGGCGATCATGCTTTATGTGTGACGGTCTGCAACGTTGAGGTAGACTTTACCCGCCAGTAGATCCTCGAGGGAGATGGAATCGAAGTACTCCTCGATCATCCGGCTCGCCTTGGTCCACATGGCCCGCGTCAGGCATTCATTGTCGCGGCTGCACATGCCGTCGTGGCTGACGCACTCGACGAGGTCCAGATCGCCCTCCAGGGCGCGCAGGATCTCACCGACGAAGATCTCGTTGGCCGGCCGCGACAGCATGAATCCCCCCTTGAAGCCCTTGGCCACGCGGACCAGGCCAGCCCGGCGCAGCCCGCTCATCAGCTGCTGCAGGTACTTCCGGGAGATTCCCTGGTTCTCCGCGATCTTGCTGAGCGGAACAGGATCGTCTCCGTCGTGACTCGCCAGCTCGGTCATGGCACGAGTGGCGTAACGGCCTCGGCAAGATATATCCATGCAACCTCACTCCTGTGGCAGGAACGCGCGTTCCTCCACGAACTTGAAAATCCAGGTCATCCAGACCAGGCGCGCAAGCTCTTTGCGCGCAACGAACTCTCTGTAGATAGTCATCGGTGTGTAGCAGATCAAGATTACTTCGGTCGTGCTATCGCTGAGGCTCTCCTCGTCCTGGTGCGTGCACGGTGAGCACAGAGGGCCACTGCCATCCGCTAGAACCGGCAGCCCCTCGACATCTATCTCCCGGCCACGGGAGCGGACCGTTTCGCCGGGCTCACCCAGCCTGAAGACCAATGGGAACAGGACGTTGGCCGCGTCGATGATGGACCACGGCAGCATGGTTCGGAGGGCCAGCAGGTCGCGGAAATCCAGCACGGGCGTGGTGGAGGGGAACGGCTCGCCATTGGCGATTTTCGAGGCCAGTTCCTCGACGATGGAGGGCAGCACGGTTTCGGTTGCACAACATTCCTGCAGGGCTCGACGAGTGGCCACGACGGTGTTGTCGTCGTCCAGCGAGCCGTTCGGATATCGCCGGCGGACTGCCGCCTGCGTGCCCTTGATGGCGACCGCTCTGACCTCATCGTGGGAGCCGGACTCGAGGGCCAGATGAGCCATGTGCAGGCGCCACTGGGACAGCTGGTTGAAAACATCGAGCCCGTCTACGACTTCCAGATTCATGAGTCGTCCTCTCTTCGACAACTGCGTCTACGGTGGATATATAGTCCATTGTCTCACTGACCATCGAATCGTGTATCGAGTTGCAGGGAACCACGACGGAATGAAGCGCATCTACCTGGACCACAACGCCACCACCCCGGTGCATCCGGACGTCCTGGAGGCCATGCTGCCCTACCTGGGTGAGCTGTTCGGCAACCCGTCCAGCACCTCGCGCTTTGGCCAGCAGGCCCGCCGGGCGGTGGATCTGGCGCGCCAGCAGGTGGCGGCCCTGCTGGGGGCCGAGCCCGCCGAGATCGTGTTTTGCAGCGGCGGCACCGAGGCCAACAACCACGCGGTCCGCGGCGCCGTCGAGGCGACGGGCAAGGGCCACGTCATCACCACGGCGGTGGAGCACCATTCGGTGCTGCACACCGGCCAGTACCTCCAGCAGCTGGGGCACCGGGTGACGTTCCTGCCGGTGGACCGCCACGGGATGGTGGACCCGGCGGATGTGGAACGGGCCATCGACGACAACACCGCGCTGGTGACGGTGATGCTGGCCAACAACGAGGTGGGCACGATCCAGCCCATCGCGGACATCGCTCGCGTGGCCCGGGAAGCGGGCGTGCTGATGCACACCGACGCGGTCCAGGGGGCGGGCAAGGTGGGGCTGGGCGTGGGGGAGCTGGGGGTGGACCTGGCCTCCATCTCCGGACACAAGCTCCACGGCCCCAAGGGCATCGGCGCCCTGTACTGCCGTCGGGGGGTGCGGGTGGCGCCGCTGCTGCACGGCGGCCGCCACGAATCCAAGCAGCGGGCGGGTACGGAGAACGTGCCGGCCATCGCCGGGTTCGGCAAGGCCTGTGCGCTGGCAGCGGAGGGGCAAGACGGAATCGGAGCCCTCAGGGATCAGCTGCAGGCGGGGCTGCTCGCCCAGATCCCGGACATCCGCGTCAACGGGCACCCCAGCCGGCGCATCCCCAACACCCTCAACGTCAGCTTCGACGAGGTGGACGGGGAGATGATCACCATGAACCTCGACGTGCTGGGCATCGCCGCCTCCAACGGATCGGCCTGCAGCGCCGGCTCCGTGGAACCCAGCCACGTGCTGCAAGCGATGGGGCACACCCGCCAGCAGGCCTCGACATCCGTGAGATTCTCGCTGGGTTCTGGTACGACGGAGGAAGAGGTGGAGCGCACGACGGCCGCGGTGGTCGAGGTGGTGAACCGGCTCCGCTCGGTGTGACGGGAAGGATCCCATGACCGATGCCCACGATTTGAAACGGCGCTTCTCCCGCCAGGAGCTGCTCGAGGAGATCGGAACGTCGGGCCAGCAGGCGTTGCTGGACGCCAAGGTGCTGGTGGTGGGAAGCGGTGCGCTGGGGACCAACCTGGCGTCGTCGATGGTGCGCGCCGGGGTGAGCATCCGCCTGGTGGACCGGGACCTGCTGGAGGCCAGCAACCTGCACCGGCAGATCCTGTTCGACGACGAGGACGTGGCCCAGGGCCTGCCCAAGGCCCTCGCCGCCGCCCGCAAGCTGCGCAAGATCCACCCGCAGGTGGCCGTCGAGGAGCGGGTGGTGGACCTGACGCCGCGTAACGTCGAGGAGCTCATCGACGGCATGGACCTGGTGCTGGACGGCACGGACAACCTCGAGACCCGCTACGTCATCAACGACGCCTGCGTGAAGCACGGCCTGCCGTGGGTCTACGGCGGCGCCATCGGCACCAGCGGCATGACCATGAACATCCTCCCCGGCGATACGCCGTGCCTGCGCTGTGTGTTCCCCGAGCCGCCTCCGCCGGGCACGCTGCCCACCTGCGACACGGTGGGGGTGCTCAACACCACACCAGCCATCGTGGCGTCGCTGCAGGCCACCGAGGCGTTCAAGATCCTGCTGGGGGCCGAGGAGGTCTCCCGGGAGCTGCTGAGCGTCGAGCTGTGGGACCGCACGGTGCGGCCCATGGCCATCAAGCGCAACCCGGATTGCCCCACCTGTGGCCAGCGCAAGTTCGAGTTCCTGGAGGTGGGGGAGGTGGCATGGGTCTCCAGCCTGTGCGGCCGCAACTCGGTTCAGATCACTCCGGCCCACCCGGTGGAGATGGACTTCGGGGCGCTGCGTGGCCGCCTGGAACCCGTCGGTGTGGTGGACGACAAGGGGTTCTTGCTGCAGTTGACCGTCGAGGACCACACCCTGCTGATCTTCCCCGACGGCGCCGTCATCGTACAGGGGACCACGGACGAAGCTCTGGCCCGGACGCTCTACGCTCGATACATTGGGACGTGAGCTGGAGGGCGTGATGCGTTGGAACCTGTGTTCGGCGATGTGGGTCACGATATCGGGGGTGCTGCTGGCCGGTTGCCCGGAACCATGCGCACAGTCTGACGACTGGGGGCCGTCCAGGCAGTCCGAGACGGACATGCAAGTCGAGGAACTCTTCACCCAGCACTCCGAGGGCGAGATCGACATCCTGTTCGTGGTGGACAGCTCGGACTCGATGCTGGAGGAGCAGGCCGCGTTGATGGCCGGCTCGTGGAACTTCTTCCAGCACGTGGTGGACGGGCCAGCCGACTACCGCGTGGCGGTCACGGCCGTCGGCGATTGCCCGGACGGGATCCCACCGGGGCAGCTGCGATGCCTCGTCGACAACCACACACCCGATCCCGTCAACGCCTTCACCCAGTGCCTGACGGCGGGGTGCGGCGATGCGGACTGCCGGCCGGGGCTGGCGACCAGCCTCTGGGCGCTGACCGCTACCGATGACCCCCTCGGTGATTTTTACCGTCAGTCGGCCCGGCTGATCCTCGTCATCGTCAGCGACCGGGCGGATGCCAGCGATCCGGGATCGGGCTGCGCCGAGTACGACGTCCACATAGGCTACACCGAGTTCTTGCCGTGGTTGAGCACTCTCAAGGGTAGCCAGAGCCTGGATCGCCTGCACTTCGTCGCCATCGTCGGGGACGACCCGAATGGCTGTAGCAGTGCAATGGGGGATGCCACCGCCGGGCGGGGGTATCTGGAGGTCGTGGACGGCCTGCAGGACGCCGCGTCGTTCTTCTCCGTCTGCGAGCAGGATTGGGCCGGTACGATGGACACCGTCGGCCAGCTGGCCCACTCCCTGCGCACGTCGTTCGGCCTGACCGGGCTGCCCAACGAGGGTTCCTTGAGGGTCACCCTGGATCCGGATGGCCCGCACGCTCCCATGCAACCGTTCCAGATCTTCGAAGATCCCACCCTCACGACCGACTACGCGTACGTCTACAACCGGGTGAGCAACAGCCTGGATTTCAGCCACGAGACCCTGCCCCCAGCGGGGGCGGAGCTGCGCGTCACCTACTACCAGGTCGAGGAAGCCTGGTAGGGATACGCTCCAGCACGCCATCACCGAATCGCGACGCCAGGCCCAGGTGGGGCATGTGCACATAGCCGATGTGGCAATGGCAGTCGCCGTTTGGGCAGGGCCGCGTCTCCAGCACGTCCGCCAGCGTTTGTTCCCCGATGTGACCGATGGGCTCGGGGACGAAGAAGCACCGCTGGATGCGGCCCCCCAGCACCGAGACGACGCTCTCGCCGCACGCGCAGGCCCGGCCCCGGCTGGGGTGGGGAGCGGTGTTGAACTCGAACAGGGGGTCCAGCTCGGCGAAGCGGCGCCGCTGGGCCGGTGTGTAAAGCGGGACCTGCTTCTTCAGGGCGTTGATCCACAGGTAGACCTGGGCTGGCAAGGCATCGCGAAGCTCCTCCAGGGCCGGCAGCTGGTCCGGCGCACCGACGGCGCCGACGCTGTAGGGGACGCCGAGATCATCCAGCCGGCTCAGCCGCGACAGGAACGCGGCGAGGGTCACCTCGGTGGGGTGGTAGGTGCACCACAGGGCTAGCTTGGCGCGGGCCTTCGGGGCCAGGGCGGCGGGCCAGCCGCTCGGCCACGAGAGGTTGGTCTGGGCGGCGACCTTGGCCACGTGGGGCAGGGCGAGCAGCTCCTCGATGGCGCGCTGGTAGTGGGGGTGGAGTAGGGCCTCGCCGGCTGGCGCCAGCAGGATCGAGAGGCGGTGGGTGGTGTTGCGGCGGATCCACCGGACGAACCGCTCGAGGGCGATGGCGTCGGCCTCGATGGCGTCCGGAGTGGGGACGGAGTGACTGAACGAGCAATACGCACAGCGGTAGTTACAGCTGTCCAGCAGCCCCCGGAAGAGGATCGAGCACGTCGCTAACGCCATGGGTAGGTGTCCATGCGGCCGCGGACCCGGCCGGAGTAGAGCAGCGGGCCGATGACATCCGCGTGCTCCAGCCCGTCCTCGGTCATCTTCAGCGTCGAGTTTGTCTGGCTCAGCCAACCTCGGGACTGCAGCTCGGCCAGGTCGGGTAGATGGCCGCTGGCGGGGCCACCGAACAGCCGCCGGTAGGCGTCGAGTGAGAGGCCCTCGGCCGCCAGCAGGGACTTGATGACATAACGGCGGCGCTGGTCGTCGGGCTGCAGCTGGATGCCGTGGGTGGCGAGGCCGAACTGCGCGTCATCCGCCCGGATGTACCGGTGCAGGAGATCCCGGATCGGCCGCTGCCCCACGGCATAGCCGGACGAGTAGTGGAGCTGGCGCGTGTAGGAGCGTGTGGAGCAGCCGAGCCCCACCATACCGTCGTGCTGGCACGAATAGCGCACCGGAGCGGCCGTCCATCCGGGGCTGTGGAAGCGGCGCATGGAGGCCTGGCGGTAGCCGGCGTCCAGCAGGCGTTGCCGGCCGATGCGGTACAGGGCTGGGCGGTGGTCCTTCTCCGGTGCCTGACGGCTGGCCAATCCCGTGAGGGGGCGGGTGTACAGCGGGTAGAGGTACAGCTCCTCGGGCGCGTACTCCAGGGCGGTGTCGAGGGACCGCCGCCAGCTCTCCGGGGTCTGGCCGGGGATGCCATAGATCAGGTCGATGTTGAGCACCGGGAAGCCGGCCCGGCGGATGGCCTTCAGAGCCGCGGCCACCCGGCCCGATGTCTGGTCGCGCCCCAGGGTCGCCACCTCGGCGGGGACGAAGCTCTGCACACCGATGCTGACGCGGCGGACCCCGGCGTCGGCCAGCAGCCTGAGGGACCCGGGGCTGGCGGAGGCGGGGGAGGTCTCCACCGAGGTGGGGACGCGGCGCGGATCGGCGCCCATGACCGTCCGGGCGACGGCCAGCAGACGCTCCAGATCCGACGGCGGCAGGTAGGTGGGGGTGCCGCCCCCCAGGGCCATCACCGCCACCTGGAACTCCCCCAGCGTATCGCGCACCGCGCGGGCCTGGCGCTCCAGGGCATCGACGAAGGCCGCCATCAGCTGCGGATCCGGCCGGGCGCAGGAGAAGAGGTTGCAGTAGTGGCAGCGGCGGGAGCAAAACGGCACGTGCAGGTACAGGAACAACGCCCCCTTGTCCTCGCCCCGCCAGGCGTCGGCCAGGGGCACGGGCGGGTCCAGCGGACGATAGGCCGTCTTGTGGGGGTAGGAGTAGGCGTACCCCCGGTAGATGGAGTCGGTCGGCGGCGGGGTCAACGGGGGGCTCCAGGCAGCAGGACCTCGGCAAACGGAACGGTCCACACCACCGGGTGTCTGATCCCACGCATCTCTCCCTGATCGATCCCACGTAGATTTCCCGGTAGCG
>CAZDDH010000362.1:0-6668 GCA_964504165.1 uncultured Rickettsiales bacterium
CTCAGCAGCATGATGGGAGGTCCGAAATGCCCCCTCTCGGAGGATGCGCCCGATCAGGGTGCGTTTTGGAGAACCACGACCTTCACGAGGTTTCCTCGAGAAGCGATGTTGATCTCGAACAGAGGTTCGGGGCCGGGGAAGAGGTCTTCGTATTCCATGTTCTCCTCGACCACTGGGGTCGCTAGATCGGCCTGCGGATCGAGAAGCACCTTGTATTGCCCCGCGAGTATATTGGTGATCTCTCCTGTGGCATCCATGACCATGTCGGTCGTGATGGCGCCCAGGTCGTCCTGGTACATGGAATGAGCCAACTGCACAGCGAGTTCGGCGGAGTAGGTGACGAGCACAATCCAGGATCTAGCCCCATCGAGTCGGATCCAACTCGACCAGATGTCCGCGCCGAAGAACGACGGACTCCCGGGTACAGCCTCTACCGGCTGCACAAAGGCCTCGACGACCTTTTGCGCGATGAGGAGGGCACGTTCCTTCGAGAGCTTCAATGGTCGCTCCTAGATTGATTCAATCATCGTCGTTCAGGCCGAGCTGTGGAGTACACCTGGATGACCACACCCCATTTTTGAGTCCATAGGGGCCTTGCTGCACATGTGCAGCAAGCACCGTCTCTTGGTTGCCTGGCTCGACTGTCCCGCGCCCCGGTCCCGCGTCCTCGGGTGAACGGATCCATGCAATCTTGCGGCAAACGAACAGGGTACACGCAGAAGGGGCCAATTTGCTTTGGCCCCTCCCAGGGTGTGATTCTCCCCAGCCTCATTCCGAAATATTAGCACGAATCAAGACCTCGGATTCCGACTTCCCAAAGGATCTTTCGAGCGTTCTCCCCTCGACGGGCCCTACCAGGGCAAGACCTGGGACAGGGTCCGTCTGGTCGAGATCGCACCGGTCTCGGTGGGGGCGTCGCCCATGGCTTACATTGTAGAACACCGCCGGACGAGAGCCCCCAGCCCCGCCTCGAAGCGCCCGCGCAGCAGTACCCGCTGGCCGCGGCGACGACTCTCCGTCACGGCGTCCGCGGATTCGATCCGCATTCCGCGGTCGCGCACCTCGAGGCAATCGCCGGGCCGGATCGGGTTCTTGAGTTCGACCTCCACCGAGGCGCCATCGGCCGCGACGACCTCCCCCACGTAGTCGCCCTGGCCCCCGCGCAGGGCGCCCTCGGGAATATAGGTCTCCGGCAGATCCTGTTCCCCGGTGAGGAAATGGGTCGACAGGGGCCGCCCCGAGGCACGCCCGAGTTCCGCCAGGTAGGCCTCCTTCGCGGCCTCGAACGCGGCGCCCTCGCCAGCGGCCAGCTGCTCGACGGCCGTCCGGTAGACGTCGACCACCGTGGCCACGTAGAGGGGCGAGCGCGTGCGGCCCTCGATCTTCAGCGACGACACGCCCGTCGCCACCAGCCGGTCCAGGACCGGCAGCGCACACAGATCGCGGGCGTCGAAGAAATAGGTCCCTCGCTCGTCTTGCTCGATGGGGTTTGCCTGCCCCGGCCGCCGCCGATCCTCGATGGCCCGGTAGCGCCAGCGGCACGCCTGCGCGCACTCGCCACGGCGGGTGTCCCGCTGCGCCCAGTAGAGCGTGAGCAGGCACCGCCCCGAGTACGCGATGCACACCGCGCCGTGGCAGAAGGCCTCCAACTCCCCGCCCGCGTCCCGCACCAACACGCTCAGCTGCTCCAGGCTGAGCTCCCGAGCCAGGATGATCCGCTGCAACCCCTGATCGAACCAGAACCGCGCCGCACCGGCGTTGGTCACGCTCGCCTGGGTGCTCAGGTGTAGCGCCAGCCCCGGCGCCTCACGGCGAGCCAGGGCGAGCACGCCGGGATCGGCGACGATAACCGCATCCGGCCCGAGCTGCTCCAGCGTCCGCAGGGCACGCTCGATTCCGCCGAAGTCGCTGTCGAAGGGCTGGATGTTCACCGTCACGTAGACGCGTCTCCCACGCTCGTGCGCGTAGGTGAGCGCCCACTCCAGCTCGTCGTCGTCGAAGTTCCCCGCCTGGCTGCGCAGCGAGAACTGCTTCAGGCCCAGGTAGACGGCGTCCGCACCAAAGTGCAGCGCCGTCCGCAGCTTTGCGGGCGTGCCGGCGGGGGCGAGGATCTCGGGGCGGGATGTCGTACAGGTCATCGCGGTCGGCGAGGATAGCACGTGGCGCTCCTTTGCTTGGGTTGAACAACCCGCGTCTGCCCCGGTGTGCGCGAACCACCCGGTCCCCTGGCATTCATTTTGCACATTGCATCACGTCGGCACACGTTCGCTGCGGGAGGCAATGATGAGCGGCAAATGGAGACGGACGGTCGGCGGGTTGATCCTGGCGGGGATCCTGCAATCCTTCCTGTTCGGTTGTGCGGAGACCGAAGCGGGGATCATCTGGGCGTACCAGCCGCATCAGGGAGCTGGGTCGCCGGCGTTCCTGGCCTTCCAGGACGGCGACGGGGAATGGCAACACCTCGACCCGGAGGGCGTCGGATCGGTGGTGCTACCGGTCGAGGACCCGCAGGGGCGTTACGCCGTGGCCCAAGTCTGTGCTGACAACGAGGCCGAGTTCACCTGGATCGCCACCGACGCCCTCACGACGCCGTTGTTGGTCACCGCCTGCCCGGAGGTGGGGGACGCCGACTGGCTCGGGATCCGGATCGAGGGCACCGCCGACGCGATGAGTGTCGGGGCCTTCTGGGGCGGGCGGTCCCAGGTCGAGGACTACGACGAATCGGACAAGGGACTGCCAGCGTCCCTGGACCTCGGGTTCAGGACCTGGCCCGGAACGCACGACCTGGTCGTGACGCGGGATCCCGACGGGTCCAACTCGCCGGACCGCTTCTACCGCCTGCCGCGCCTCTCCGCGCCGGCGGAGGTCACCGTCGACCTGGACGCGGACGGATTCATTCCAGTGCCTGTGCCGGTGTCCTTCGAACGATCCGGCGGGGCGAGCGTCCATCTGCTGGACGACACCGGGACCGACACCCACCTAGGGTCCACGTCGGTCTCGGACGACCAGGGCATCCACCTGCCGCCAGCAGAGATGATGCGCGCCACAGACCGCTGGTACTGGAGCGCCCAGGACTACGGCACCCGGGCCCGGCTCCAGCGCATCGAGCCCTACGGCGGCGCCCTCCCCGCGGAGGTGGCCCTGGACGTCGAGCCCCGAACCCTGGACGTGGAGCTCGGCGGGTTCGGTGATCCCTGGCCGGAGGCGATGGAGATCAGCTGGTTCACGGCCGGTCAAGCCGACCTGTACACCGCGGAGCTGGCGACCTGGCTCGGCCAGGGCGCGGGCTTCGTGGCGGTGTCCGGGACGAGGCTGGCCGCGGACGACAGCTGGAGCGCGCCGGACCTCTCGGCGCTCGAGGGCTGGGACGACAGCTGGGGAATCGATCACGAGGAGCCTTCTGAGGTCCAGCTGACCGCCCGGGCACACTGGCTCGAGGAGGGGGATTTGACGAACATGTTCCGCTGGGTGACGCAGCCGCGGTACGCTCGCCCATACGTCTCGAAGTACGAGCTCGCCTACGATCCGGCGTTCCTCGGGGACGAAACCCTGCAATGGGGTGACGCGATCTTCTCCTTGCTGTTCGAGCTTTCGGAGGGGTCGGGAATAGCCGGACCGCTCGTAGCGCGCGTCTGCCCCCTCCCCTGTCTGGAACAGCTCCGATCTTGATTCCTGTAAGCTTGATGCATGGTCGACGATCCTCGAGACGCCTCCCACAAACAGAAATCGGCGGCGACCATCGCGATGGCCGACGGGGATACGGCCGTGCATCCAGAGGTGGGGGAAGCGCCGGATCTGGGGGCCAAGTTCGAGCTCCTGGGGACCATCGGCCGGGGGGGGATGGGGGCCATCTATCTGGTCCGCCATCGGCACCTGGACCAGATCCGGGCGGTGAAGGTGCTGCTCCCGGGGGCCTCCACGGAGGTAGTGGAGCGTCTACGCCGGGAAGCGGCGGTGACCACCGAGCTGGCTCACCCCAACATCGTCACGGTCTACGACCTGGAGGAGCTCAGCGGTGGCCAGCTGGCCATCGTCATGGAGCACCTGGACGGCGAGGACCTGGAGCAGGTCCTGGAGAATCGCGGGTCCATGTCCGTCGAGGAAGTGCTGGAGACCTTCGCCGGCGTGTTCGACGCGCTGGACCAGGTGCATGAGGCCGGCGTCGTACACCGGGACATCAAACCCTCCAACCTCTTCCGTTGCCGGGACGGACTGCTGAAGATCCTCGATTTTGGCGTCGCCCATCTGGCCGGGGACCGCCAGCCGCTGACCGCGACGGGGGCCTCCATCGGCACGCTGAGCTACATGGCACCGGAACAGCTCGAGGGAGAACCGATCTCTCAACGCACCGACGTCTACGCCCTGGGCGCCGTGCTGTACCAGTGCCTCACCGGGCAATTACCGGTGGTGGGCAACACGCCGGCCGAGGTGATGGCCGCCATCCTGTTCCAGGCCCCCCGGCGGGCCGACGAGGTACGGGAGGAGATCCCGCGCCGAGCGGCCGATGCCCTGGGCAAGGCCATGGCCAGGAACCCCGAGGATCGATTCGGCAAGGCGTCCGATCTGCTCGCGGCGCTGACCGGTGAGATTGAGGCGACGGCCCTACCCGCGGCCGTTCCCGAGCCCCAGCGGCGGTCCGGGGTGTTCGCCATCACAGCGGCCCTGGCCGTTTTGGTGGTCGTGAGCCTGTGGCTCTTCCGCTACGTCCAGACCAACCCGGACGCGGATCCGTACGCACGAGCCGCGCGGGATGCCACTACCGGTGAGCGTGAGGAACAGGAAGTGCAGCCGATCCGGGGGGGAACCCTCCGGGCGGCGGCCGGTACGAAGGGAGTA
This sequence comes from uncultured Rickettsiales bacterium, assembly GCA_964504165.1. GTDB lineage: Bacteria > Myxococcota_A > UBA796 > UBA9615 > CAYRNR01 > CAZDDH01. The sequence continues at coordinate 4,837 of CAZDDH010000362.1, forward strand.
TCGCTGGATCCCATCGATTCCATCGGGCTTCGTGTGGACACGCAGATCGCGGCCCTGTTGTACGACACCTTGGTGGAAATGGACTGGACCGGTGAGCTTGTGCCCTCCCTGGCCGAGAGCTGGGAGATCCACGACAACTCCCGGCGTTTTGTCTTCCGCTTGCGTGGCAACGTGCTCTTCCACGACGATCCCTGCTTCCCTGGCGGGAAGGGGCAGATGCTCGACGCCGCGGACGTCCAGGCCTCCCTCGAGCGCGTGTTCCGGCGGTCCGCCGCGGATGCCACGTCCGACCTGCAATACCTGCCGCGGATCATCGGAACCGATGCCTACATTGCCGGCGAAGCAGAGTCGATCCGCGGAATCCGGGTCCTCGACGACCGGACCGTGGAGATACAGTTCGCCAACGCCTTCCCGGACTTCCTCCAGCTGCTGTCCAACTCGGTGTTTTCCATCGTGGCTCGCGAGGCCCTCCACCAATACGCCGGCGGTGGCGCTATGGGGCTCCATGTGGTGGGGACAGGGCCCTACCATCTGGCCGAGAACCTGGAGGCGGACCGGTACCTTTTCGAACGGCACGTTGGGGCCTGGCACCGGGACGCAGCCGGGCGCCAGTTGCCATTCCTAGACGCCGTGGAGGTCCGCTTCTTCCAGGGGGACCAGGCCTTGCTGGTGGCTCTCCAGGAGGAGCGCGTTGATCTGGCCTGGGGGCTGGCGGACGCCGCGCTCGAGGACCACGCGCAGATACGGGGGAAGCGGGCCACGCTCTCGAGCCGTTGGGAGGGCTACAGCCTGGTGGGGTCGATGGAACAGACGCGAGCCTTGGTCGCCTTCTTCCAAGTCGATCTGCGTGATCCCGAGTCCCCACTGGGGGACGTCCGCGTTCGCCAGGCCCTGAGCGCGGCCATCGACCGGAATCAGCTGGCCAACATGACCCTGGCACCCGCTCACCAACCCTTGGTGGAGGGGATGCTGGGGTACGTGCTCGAGCGCCGCGAGACTGGAGCGCAGCGAGCACGGACGTTGCTACAGGAGGCCGGCTACCCAGACGGGCACGGAATTCCGGCGCTGAACATCTGCGCGCTCGAATCCGAGCGGGAGCGCATGGAAAAAGTCCGCGCCGATTTCGAGCAGGTGGGGATCCCCGCGGCCTTCCAGCCGGTCAGCGCCAAGACGTGGGACAAGGTGTACAGGGAGGGCGGGTGCGATCTGTTGATGTCGATCTACAAGTCGGTCCTCGTGCGCGGCGATCCGACTTGGCTCCTGCTAGGCATGGCCGGGACTTCCGAGCTGGGGTCGCGTGATCCAGATTCGGCGTCGATCCTCGCAGAGCTACTGGAGACCGGCGATCTGGAACGGCGCGAGGAGCTGCTCGGGGAGCTGAACGACGCGGTCCGCGACGACGCAAAATTCATCTTCCTGCTACACCGCCGGCTGGACGTCCCCCTGTATCCCATCCTGCAGGCACCCCAGGTCCGGGGGCTGCTCGACCCGCGTACCAACCTGATGAACCCGGAGCGCCAGCGGCTGCGCGAGATGTGGATCGAGCCGCGGGACGGCGACGCTGCTCAGCCGGACTGATCCGATTCACCTACAACGGAGATTGGTCGCTTCGGCAATCATCGATTTGTCCCCCCCCCCTTCATCCAGCGAATCGTCCTTCATCACTGGAGGGAAGATGAAGTGACAAGCAGGAAGGAAGAGTCTCGTGGGTCGACGGCCGGACGGATCGGGGAGCGGGCCTGAGGTCCTGTTGTGGGTCAAAAAAAACCCGCCTCTTGGCGACACTCCCGTCATACGGAGGATCGGCTGAGCGACTTTCTGACCTGCGTGAC
>CAZDDH010000363.1:0-6654 GCA_964504165.1 uncultured Rickettsiales bacterium
AGCGCAACGTGGGATGGAGAGCTCAGCTACTGGGAGGGATCAGGGAGATGGGACAGCGGGAACCTCGAACGGACTTCATGGTGAACGCCAACGGCACCCTCAATCTGCTGGAGTTGACCCGCCAGCACTCCCCTGAGGCAGTCTTCATCTTCACCTCGACCAACAAGGTCTACGGGGATACTCCCAACCGATTCCCGCTGGTGGAACTCGAGACTCGTTGGGAAGTGGACCGAGCCCACCCCTATCACGGCAAGGGAATCGACGAATCGATGTCCATCGACGCCAGCACGCATAGCCTGTTCGGTGCCGCGAAGGTCGCCGCCGATGTGCTCGTACAGGAGTATGGAAAATACTTCGGCATGAAGACCGCCTGTTTCCGCTGCGGCTGCGTGACAGGCTCCAACCATTCCGGGGCCCAGCTACACGGCTTCCTGGCGTACCTCATGAAGTGCACCACCATCCGTGAGCCGTACTTCGTCTTCGGCTACAAGGGAAAACAGGTCCGAGACAACATCCATGCCCACGACCTCGTCAACATGTTCTGGCATTTCTACCAGGACCCCCGCAACGGCGAGGTCTACAACGCCGGTGGCAGCCGTCACTCCAACTGCTCCGTACTCGAGGCCATCGAACTATGTGAGGAGGTCTCTGGAAACAAGCTGTCCTGGCAGTACCGCGAAGACAACCGGATCGGTGACCACATCTGGTGGATCAGTGATATCGGTAAATTTGAGTCCCATTTCCCTGATTGGAATTACACGTACTCTCTGCGAGACATCATCGTCGAGATCCACGATCAGACGAAGGCGGCAAGCAATTCCGCCACCGTCATCGCCCCGGATGGACGCCCTGGATCGGCTACATCGCCTTGTCTGTAGGATAATTAACGTTCGAAGATGTCCACCACGTCTCCGGGCTGGGCCGGCTGCCAGGACCAGGGCGAAAACTACCGTTACCAAGCCGATTCGTGGTGGCAACAATTCCTTAGTTGCCTACGCAACTGTTGCGCTACCAATATTTACTGATCTCCCCTCATCTCGGTCGCGTTGGCTGCCATCCGTTGCAGCAACGATAGCGCCGTTTGCCGCTCCTCGTCGTCAAAGCCGGCGGTTACCCTCCCCAGCCAGCTGTCCAGCGCGTTGCGCAGCCGGAGGCCGCAGTCGTGGGCCCTCGGTGTCAGGTGGACCCGGTTACAGCGCCGATTGTCCCGGTCCTGCTTGCGCCGCACGTAGCCCGCGTCCTCCAGGGCCCGTAACGCGCGAGCTGTGGTCCCCTTGTCCATGTGCAACTGCTTGGCCAGCTGGTCCTGGGTGACGCCGTCCTCGGCGAACAACTGGACCAGGAAGACCACTTGCCCGGGGCCGATGCCCACAGGAGCCAGGGCGTCGCGCAGGTGGACCTGCCCCAGGCGATGGAGGGTGGAGAGGCTGCGGGTCACGGTTCCGATGTCGGGTTCGGGCATGGGGCCTCCGCCTGTTGTTACCACAACTGTTGTTGTAGCAACTCCACACTGGAGCCGTCAACGATGGTACCGAACCGGGCATCGGGAAGGGAGATTCAATCGGGCTGGACGGCCCGTAGGGCTGCGATCTGTTCAGCGATCAGGTCTTCGTGCAACTTCTGGCAGCGTATGGCCAAATCCACAACACGCTCGTGGTTGATGCGTAGCGATTCGATCCTCTTCAGCTGGTGCACGCGGGTAGGGTGTTTCTCACCGTAGCGAATGGAAAGCTCTGCGTCCTCGGCCCTGGCTTCGGATAGCAGGGAGCTATATGCGGCTGTTCCCGGGTGGTCTAGGAGAAGCGCCGCCTGTCCGTGGTCTCCTGCCCCCACGAGACCTTCGCAGCGTTCCCGGCGAACGGCGAGTTCCAGGGAACGCACCTTCAAACCAGCCTCCTCAGCCATCAACACAGCTCGGAATCCATCCGCGTCTTCGCCGGCCCCACGGCTCGTCAGCTCGTCGGCAAGCCGTTGAACGAGCACATCGGCAATCATCGCTTCGGAACTCAGCTCAGCCAGCAATAGCTCCCGTTGTTCGCGCTGGGTGGTGGTCAGCTGCTCCAACCGTGAGCGAGCGGCAACCGCGCTGGGATGCTGCTCCCCGTATCTCAGGTCGAGGGCCAGGCATTCGGAGCCTGCCGCTACCAACTGGTGCTGATTTTCGTCCAGTAGAATGTCGTCGAACAGGCACCAGACCAGTTCGTGGTCTTCACCATCCAGGGCCTCATCGAGGAAGCCTACCTTGGCACGGACGACGATGTGTTTTGCGCGAGCCCGAGCGATCTCACCCTGTAGAACCTCGATATAGGGTTCATCGGGCTCGGCTGCTGCTGCACCATCGGGAACCAGGACCACGGGGGCAGCGGCCCACAACAGGAGCAGAGCCACAACCCGCCCGCTCACGTCGGCGGCCCCTCCATCGACTGCTCCTCCGTACACAGCGGCAGCTCATCACTGCCGTCCCCCTTGAGGCAACCCAGATACCGGTACGGATCCTCAAGCGTTCGCACGATCGTCTCGATACCAAAGCGGGCGCTGAGGCCATCGTCGATGCGCTCGTCGTAGGTAAAACGCAGGGGCAGGATCTTGCGCACGACCACCTCGCCGTCTTCGACGACGGCCCGCTCCTCCACCTGCCCCACCATCAGGAACAGGGGGCAGTTGCCCCACTCGTAGAGATGATGGTAGCCCGCCCCCATCTTCAGGCTGCCCAGGTTGGCGACGAACATCGAAGTGAACATCCCGTCGGGCAGGACGAAGAACCCGGGCAGCAACCCAAAGTGGTCCAGCCTGCGGAAAAACCAAGCAAAAAACATGAGACCCGGTCGCGGCACCATGTTGAACAGCCTGTACTCCTTGTCGTGGCTGGTGACCTTGTCGCTGCGCTGGACGTTGATGCTGGCGTTCACCCGCTCGCAGAACTGGCGGAAGTTCTCGCCGGGCTTGATGCGCTTCTTGACCACGGCGATCTTGGCCTTCTTGTTCATCGCCTTGCGCTTCATCGAGAACGACAAGTGGATCCCCTTCCGCCGGTACAGCCGGCGGCCGGACACGAAGTTGTTCATCGTGGGGTTTTCGGCCTGGCCGCGGGCGCAGGCAGCCACCGTGCAATGGGAGATGTCCGCCTCGAACGCCTCCTTGGACTCCTCGACGTACTCCAGCAGCTTCTCCGCCTTCACCGTGGCGTCGAACAGCACGTAGGACTCGTTGCGAGTGGGCATGATGTAGGCCATCAGCACACGGTAGGGGTGGGTCTGCTTGAGATAGTAGCCGTCCGGCCGGGACGTGCGGGATTCCAGCAGCATCCAGACGAGCAACAGGACCAGCACAACGATGGCCGCGATCAACCAAGGCGACATGGGCATCTCCGTGAATGCTTATTCAGGGCTGTCGGTAACATTGGACAACCGAGCCTCGAAGTCAACGTTTGCATGAGCTCGAGCCGGCCTTGCACGGAATCTGCACGGGAATCGGCGGCTCCTTCCACATCCCCGCCCCGCCTTCCCCACACCCGCCGTCCACCCTGGAAGGGTGTTGCCCAACCCGGGAGGAAGAGATGGCACGCCGTTCCCCAAGCAGCTGGTACCCGTGGCGCCCCTATGCGCCGGACTCCATGACCCAGGCGCCGCCCCTGCCGCGCTACCGCTACGCCCCCGCGCCCAGCCCGCGGCACGCCCTGTTGATCGTGCCGTTCTACCCCAAGGATCCCTACGGCAGCTTCGCCAAGCACGTGCTGACGCCGGCGGTGACCGTGAGCTCCCTGGCCGGGGCGACGCCGCGGGACTGGACGGTGGCGATGTGGGACGAGAACCTGCTGCAGGGTCCGCCGCCGCTGGATCCGTTCCCCGCCGTGGTGGGCATCACGGTGCACCTCACCTTCGCCCAGCGGGCCTACGAGCTGGCCCGCTGGTACCGGGAGCGGGGGGCCAAGGTTGTGATGGGGGGGCTGCACGTCAACAGCTGCCCCGACGAGGTGGCGCCCCACTGTGACGCCCTGGCCTTCGGCGAGGGGGTCCAGCTGTGGCCGCGCATCCTGCGGGACACCGCCCTGGGGAGGCTCGAGCCCCGCTACGACGGCAGCTTCTCCCGCCCCTTCGACGCCGAGCCGCTGCCCCGCCGGGACGTGGTGCCCTCGCCGAGCTTCCTCACCACCGCGTCCCTGATCGCCACCCGGGGTTGCCACAACCGCTGTGATTTCTGCCACCTGGCCACGGACGGAGTACGCATGCCCCGCCAGGAACGGGACGTGCGTAAGGTGGCCGCCGAGTTCGCCGCCAGCGGCGAGCCCTATGCGGTGTTCGTGGACAACAACCTGGGCAGTCACCCCGCCTACCTGCGCCGTCTGTGCACCGAACTGGAGCCGTTGCACAAGGTGTGGAGCGCCGCCGTGACGCTGGATGTCACCGACGATCCGTCCTTGGTGCGGGCCATGGCTCGGGCCGGCTGCACCGGCGTGTTCATCGGGCTGGAGACCCTCAACGACGCCAACCTGGCCGACGCCGGCAAGCGCACACCACGCACCGACGACTACCTGCGGCGGGTGGCCCTGTTCCAGGAGCATGGCATCCAGGTCAACGGCAGCTTCGTGCTGGGCTTCGACCACGACCGCCCGGACATCTTCGAGCGCACGGTGGACTGGATCGAGGAGGCCCGCCTGGAGTGCGCCACCTTCCATATCCTCACCCCCTACCCGGGCACCCCGCTGTTCCACAGGCTGGCGGACGAGGGGCGGCTGCTGCACACGGACTGGTCCCGCTACGACACGGCCCACGCCGTGTTCCAGCCCCGCCACATGACCCCCCGCCAGCTGGAACGGGGCTACCAGTGGTGCTACCGCCAGCTGTTCAGCACTGGCGGCATCTGGCGCCGGCGGCCGGAGCGGACCAGCGACGTGCCGCCCTACCTGCTGATGAGCACCCTGTACAAGCACGCCAACCGGGTCTGGCCGCGGGTGATCCGCCACCGGCTGACCCGGGCGGTGTGGCGCCCCCTCATCGAGCTGGGGCGACGCCGACAGCTGCGGAGGCGCCGGGCCTGGGGAATCGATACGCCGGCCCACGCGGCCGCTCCCCTGGCGGACTGCCCGGCCCGGGACGAGCACGTCGCCTGAGCCGATCCCCTGCCCATCCCTTGACAGACTCCCCCCGAACCAACTAGCAACAACGTCGAGGGTTCGCGTAGTTCACACCGTGGAGGATTTCATGATTCGCTCTCTGCTCTCTTGCAGTGCCTTGCTGGCCCTATCCGCCTTGATACCGTGGACAGCTGGCGCCCAGCAGGACGTGGCCTTCGTCACCTGCTCGGACATGTTCCCGGAGATCCAGCAGAACCTCGAAGACCAGCTGACCCCATACGGCTACACCGTCACGACCTACGATGACGCCATCGCCGTGTCGCTGACCTCCCACGACGCCGTGCTGTTCGCGCCGTGTGGCATGCCCACCACCGATTGGGGCGACGAGTTCGCCACCGCTCTGCAGGGCAACACCGGAATCGTGATGGCCACGTTCTACGGCGACAATACGTTCTGGAACCCGGCCGGTACCGGCTGGGCCAACTACGATTTCTTCACCAGCTGGGGGATGATGGGCAACATGACGCCTGGCCTCACCGGCGTGATCGTCGACCCCTACCACATGATGATGACCGGAGTGAGCAGCTTCGCGGGCGGTGACATGGGCTACCGGATCACCGGCGCGGCCCTGGATCCCAACACCACGGTGGTGGCCGAGTGGTCCGACGGGGAACCGCTGGTGGTAGACGTGGACACGGGCATCGCCTGGCTGAATTTCTTCCCGGCCAACAGCGACATGGGCGGCATGCTGGGGGGCCCTGATTTCTGGGATGCCACCACCGACGGCACGGAGATCATCGTCAACACCCTGCAGTACGTGAGCTGCCAGCCGGAAGACCTGGACGGCGACGGCTACGACACGGCGGACTGCGGCGGACTGGACTGCGACGACAGCGACCCGGCCATCCACCCGGCGGCCCAGGAGATCTGCAACGACGGCATCGACCAGAATTGTGACGGCCAGACCAACGAGGCCGATGACGCGGACGGCGACGGCTACACCAACTGCGATACCCCATCGGACTGCGACGATTTCGAGGCCGATGCCTACCCGGGCAACCTGGAAGTCTGCGATTTCATCGACAACAACTGCGACGGGGAAATCGACGAGGATTTCGACGTGGACGGCGACGGCTGGACCACCTGCGGCGGTGACTGCGACGACAACGTGGCGACCACCTACCCCAACGCCGCGGAGACCTGCAACGGCGTGGACGACGACTGCGACGGCAGCATCGACGAGGCCACCGACGACGACGGCGACGGCTACACCATCTGCGCCGGCGACTGCGACGACAACGACCCCAACACCTACCCCTTCGCCCCGGAGATCTGCGACGAGATCGACAACGACTGCGACGGCGCCGTCCCGGCGGACGAGACCTGGGATGGGGACGGGGACGGCTACGTGGAGTGCCTGGACTGCGACGACGGCAGCGCCTCGATCCACCCGGGCGCCGCCGAACTGTGCGATGGCATCGACAACAACTGCGACGGCCTCATCGACGAGGGCTTCGACGCCGACGGCGACGGCTACTCCTCCTGCGACGGCGACTGCGACGACACGGACGCCAACACCT
>CAZDDH010000364.1:0-6646 GCA_964504165.1 uncultured Rickettsiales bacterium
TCATCCGCCGTGTCGTCATCGTCCGCGGTGTCGTCGTCGTCCGCAGCATCATCGTCATCAGCAGGGGGCGCGTCGCAGCCCATGTTCAGCATGAACAGGCAGCCCAACAGGGCCAGGTACAGGTGCAATCGGGTGGTCATTTGGGTGTCCTCTCGTGGATAATGGGCGCCCTGTACCGCAAGAGTCGTACCAACTCGCAGGGAAAAAGAAGGGTGGGACGCCAGCACCATGGCCAACCCCAATGAACGCCCGGATTCCCGGTTTCAGGGCAACCTGCTGACGGCCCTCACCGTCCTGTTCGTCACCCTGCTCGGCGGCCTCGCCCTGTGGATCACCTGGAGTCAAAGGGACCCCGAGGTCACCGCCGAGGAGCCCGTCACGCCGGAAGAGGTTGGCGAAGCCGAGGCCGAGCCGGCCGAGGAGCGCACACCCCGGCCGCCGATGGCACCACCGCAAGAGCATAATTTCGACTGCGTATTCGATGCCCAGTGCGGCACCAGCGAACGCTGCTTGCTCGGGGGCTGCGTGGATGGCGAGGACCATTGCAACGAGGACGGAGACTGCGGTGCCGGTTCCCGCTGCGAGCGGCACACCTGCCTGCCCGGCAAGCGGGACTGCGCGGACGACGAGGACTGCGAAGGGCAGCAGGCCTGCCTCCACGCGCGCTGCAGCGCGTTTTGGATGGCCTGTTCAGCGGACGACGATTGCCCGGAAGAACGCCGCTGTGAGTTCGCCCGCTGCCTGACCGGGGAACGGGAGTGCGAAGCCGGCAGCGGCTGCGCGCGGGACCAGCGCTGCGTGCTGGGCATCTGCCGGGATGGGGCGCTGGAGTGCGCCCGGGACGGCGACTGCGGCAAGGAGCAACGCTGCGTCCACGGGCATTGCAATGACGGCGGCCGGGAGTGCGCGGAGGACAGCGCCTGCGGGAGCGGCCGCCGCTGCATCGCCGGCCGCTGCTACAACGGCGAACGGGAGTGCGACCGGGACCTGGACTGCGGAGAGAAAATGCGGTGCAAGACCGGGCGCTGCGTGCCGGCTTTTTTGTACTGAATTCGGGGCCGTCTTCGATGGTCCTTCCACACCGCTTTACTTGCTCGCGCGCAGGTGCTAGAGGCTTTGCAGTCCAGAGATCCAATCAGGAGAACACGCATGCGCAAACGGGTCGTAATCACAGGTGCCGGGGTAGCCGCCCCGCACGCACCCAGCCCCGAGGGGCTGTTCGAGCAGCTGGTAAAGGGCATCAGCGCCGTCGACCGGATCCAGAACTTCGATCCCATCGACCATCCCACACAGGTGGCGGCAGAGGTCCGCTACGACGTGGACGTACCCGCCACCATCGGCCCCTACCCCATCACCAATCGCTCGATGAAGTTGATGGTGCATTCGGCCCTTCAGGCCCGCAACCGGGCCGGGCTGGACGATTTCGAGGGGGATCCTCGCCGGCGGGCAGCGATCCTGGCCACCGGCATCGGCTCCGCCTCCCTGGAGCTGTTCGGCCCCATGGCGCTGGAGCTGTTCGGCGACGACGTGGACGGCGACAAACAAGACGTGGCGGCCTACTACCGGGAGCTGGCGCAGCGCCCCGATGTCCAGGGCTTCGATGATTACTACCTGGATCTGGCGGCCCCCGTGATGGCCACCATCGCCGGAGCCGCCCAGGCCTACAACACGGCCTCGGCCTGTGCGTCCGGCAGCCATGTCATCGCCGAGGGGCTGGCCCTGATCCGCCGCGGCGACGTGGACGTGGCCTACGTCGGCGGCGCCGGCACGCCCACTACGCGCACCATGATCCCCGGCTTCGCCATGCTCAAGGCCCTCACCCGCCGCAACGACGACCCCAAGGGGGCCAGCCGGCCCTTCGACGCCGGACGCGACGGCTTCGTGATGGGTGAAGGGGCGGCGATCCTGGTGCTGGAGGAGCTGCAGCACGCCCTGGACCGCGGCGCCCCCATTATCGGCGAGCTGCTGGGGGCCAAGGTCAGCACCGACGCCTACCGCCTCACCGACCCCGATCCCAGCGGCGAGGGTATGGCCCGGGCCATGCGCGGCGCCCTGGAGGACGCCAGCGTGGATCCGTCGGAGATCGACTACATCAACGCCCACGGGACCTCCACGGGCATGAACGACGCCGCCGAGACCAAGGCCATCAAGATGGTCCACGGCGAGAGGGCCTACGACATCCCGGTGAGCTCGTCCAAATCCATGTTCGGGCACATCATCCACGCCGCCGGCTCCACGGAAGCCATCGTCTGCCTGGAGTCGATGCGTACCGGCATGGTGCACCCGACCATCAATCAGGAGACCCCGGACCCGGCCTGCGATCTGGACTACGTGCCCAACGTGGCCCGCGAGCATCCGTGCCGCACCGTCCAGAGCAACTCCTTCGGCTTCGGCGGCCAGAACGTCAGCATCGTGCTGCGTCAGTACGAGCAATAGGAGCGACCCGATGAAAACGACACCCGTGGTGACCGGATTCGGCGCCTGCTCCAGTGCCGGCCCCTCCAACGACGAATTCCGTGCGGCGCTCAACGCCGGTGGCGGTACCTTCGAGGCCCTGCCCGAGCCGTTGCAGCTGCTGCCCCCCAGCTTCGGCGGCGTGGCGACCCGTGCCATCAAGATCATCCGCACGCTGCCGGGCACCCGCCCCCTGCGGCCCTCGACGATGACCCGCTACTCGTTCCTGTCCACCATCGGCCTGGGCCTGGCCCTCGCCGACGGAGACGTCGACGTGGAGCCGGACGACGAGGCGGCCATCCGCAGGGGGTTGTTCCTGGGCAGCTACGTCAACCTGCCCGACATGAACAAGTACGTGGGCATGAGCTACCTGGTGCGGGACCGGGCACACAGCGCCAGCGGCGAATACGTCGTGGACGACGCCAAGGTGATGCAGGGGCTCAAACGCTTCACCGGCTTCGAGTTCCTGCGCCTGATGAACAACATGCCGCTGGCTCACGGCTCGATCCAGTCCCGCGCCAAGGGCCCGTGCAACACCTTCATGGGGTTCTGCAACGCCGGGCTGCAGGCCATCGGCGCCGGCATCCGGGCGCTGGAGGACGGCAGCTGCGACACGGCCCTGTGCGGCGGCGCTGGTTCAGCGGTCATCGAGCACGCCCTGCTGTTCAAGAACTACCGCGGTCTGATGTCCACCTCCGACGATCCGGCCACCGCCTGCCGCCCATTCTGCACGGACGCCAGCGGGCTGGTGCCGGGTGAAGGGGCCGCCTTCTTGGCGCTGGAGACCGAGGAGGCCGCCCGCAAGCGGGGTGCCACGCCGCGGGCCCGGGTGACCGGGTACGCCACCGGCTACGCCACCCCCGCCGGGCCAAGAGGACTGCCCGTCGATCACACCAACATGGCCGGCGTGCTGCAGGCCTGCCTGGACGACGCCGGCCTGCAGGCCACCGACATCGACCTGCTAGTGCCCACCGGCTACGGCCTGCCGGCCATGGACGCCCTGGAGCTGGCCGCCCACCGGCAGGCCTTCGGCGATCACCTGGACCGTATGCAGGTGCGCTGCCACACCCCCGTCACCGGCTTCACCGAGGCCGCCCACGGTTCCCTGGGAGTGGCCGCCGCCCTGTGCGCCATGGACGGCACCGTCACCGACGGCTGGCAGCCCGGCGCCGCCATCGACGGGTACCCCACCGCCACCGACCTGAGCCGCCCCGTCCGCCGGGCGCTCGTCACCGGATTCTCCATGGAGGGCAACGCCTCCGCCGTGATCCTCGAAGGGATGGAGTGAGCCATGCAGATCGTCGAATGTGTACCCAACTTCAGTGAAGGCCGGGACCAGGCCACCATCGACGCCATCGCCCTGGCGATGAGCAGCGTCTCCGGCGCCGAGCTGCTGGACGTGGACCCGGGTAAGGCCACCAACCGCACCGTCTACACCCTCATCGGTGAACCGGACGCGGTGGTGGACGCCGCCTTTGCCGGCATCGCCAAGGCGCTGGAGGTCATCGACATGACCACCCACTCCGGCGCCCACGCCCGCCAGGGGGCCTGCGACATCTGCCCCTTCGTGCCCGTCGCCGGCATGACCATGGACGACTGCGTCCAGCTGTCCCACAAGCTGGCCAAGCGCGTCGGCGACGAGCTGGGGATCCCGGTGTACCTGTACGCCAAAGCGGCCCAGCAGCCCGAGCGGGTCCGGCTGCCGGACATCCGCGTGGGGGAATACGAGGCCCTCGAAGAGAAGCTCAAGAAGCCCGAGTGGAAGCCAGACTACGGCCCGGCGACCTTCGTGCCCAAGTTCGGCGTGCTCACCACCGGCGCCCGGCCGTTCCTCATCGCCTACAACGTCAACGTCAACACCAAGGACAAGGCCCAGGCTCATTACATCGCCGCCCGCGTGCGGGAGAAGGGCTACGCCAAGCGGGACGAGAACTACGAGTTCGTGCGCAACGCCAAGGGCAAGGTGGTGCTCATCCCCGGCCAGTTCAAGGGGGTCCAGGGCATCGGCTGGGTCATCGAGGAGTACGGCCGGGCCCAGTGCTCGTTCAACATCACCGACGCCACCCAGACCGCCCTGCACGAGGTCTTCGAGGCGTGCCGCACCTACTCCCAGGACAAGCCCGGCGTGCGGGTCACCGGCTCCGAGGTCGTGGGCCTGGTGCCCCAGCAGGCGCTGCTGGACGCCGGCCGCTATTACCTGCGCAAGCAGGGGCTGTGCACCGGCGTGCCCAACCGCCGGCTGGTGGACGTGGCCATCCAGTCCATGGGGCTGGCCGACCTGACCCCCTTCGACCCGGACGAGCGCATCATCGAGCGGCGGGTCGCCAAGGACGGGCCGCTGGCCTCCATGACCGTGCGGGACTTCGTCGACACCACATCGTCCGACGCCCCCGCCCCCGGCGGCGGGTCGGTGGCCGCCCTGTGCGGCTCCCTGTCCGCCGGCCTGTCGGCCATGGTGGGTTCCCTGACCGTGGGCCGCCCCGCCTTCGACAAGGTGGCCGCCGAGCTCAACGAGGCCGCCGAGAAGGGCCAGGCCCACAAGGAGGCCTTCATCCACGCCATCGACGCCGACACGGACGCCTTCAACGTGATGATGGACGCCCGCCGCATGCCCAAGAAGACCCCGGAGCAGAAGGCCGCCCGCAAGCAGGCCATGATCGACGCCAACAAGGGCGCCACCGAGGTCCCGCTGGGGGTCCTGGAGCGCTGCCCCGAGGTGGTGGAGCTGGCCCGCTCTGTCGGCACCCACGGCCTGCCGGCCACCGCTTCGGACGCGGGCACTGCCGCCGCCGCCGCCGCCACCGCGGCCCGGGGCGCCTACCTCAACGTGCTGATCAACCTCGACGGCCTGGGCGACCCCGACTACATCGCCGAAGCCCGCCAGCGTGCGGACAAGGCCCTGGCCGCCGCCACATCGGGCGCGGACGAGGTGTTCGCCATGATCCGCGAGCGCCTCGAGGGCGCCCTGGGCTGATAGTCCGGGTCCAAAACAACCCGTCCACCAGGCTCACTCCTTGCTTGATCTGCGCCTAAACCGCGGGGAGAGGAGATCACCATGACCTGGTTCAAATGGATCGCGCTGCTGGCCCTTCCACTGGCTGCCATCGGGCTGACGGGCTGCACGGGCACCCTGGCCACGCCGGGCGACGACGACGACGCCACCGGCGATGACGACGACGCCACGGACGACGATGACGACGACACCGCCGACGACGACGACACGGCGGACGATGACGACGACGCCACGGATGACGACGACGACACCGAGCCCCCCGAAGAGTGCGAAGCCGTCGGCGACTACGGCGGCTGGGCCGAGTTCGTCGTCCACCACACCGAGGGAGAGGTCTACGTCCTGGAGTGCGAGGCCTGGGCCAATGTGGACGACGAATGCAACCTCGACGGCGAGGTCATGTGCCCCGGCCCAGCGGTGACGCCCATGACCCTCACCGGCGAAATCGAGACCAACGGGGACGCGGCCGGCGAGTTCTCCGGCAACATCCAGGAGTTGGGCAACCTGTACATGCTGTGGCAGGGCGGCTACGTGGACTGGTCCATCTCCGGCAGCGCCGTGGAGCAGGTGGGCAACGGCCTGGAGGTGGAGTTCAACTTCGAGCTCTGGTCCTGGGACGATGACGAGGAACCGTCCAATCCATGATTTGAACCAGCCGCCCGCTCCAACCCCTTGCCCTGAGATACACCTCCCATTATTATTGATTTCGGGTTTTTTTAACTTTTGAGGTGTGCTCGTGAATCGTCTTCATCACATCGGCTTCCAGTCGTTCATGGTGCTCGCCATCAGTTTGGCCAGCTGGACCTGCAACGACTCCTCCTTATCGGGCCTTGGCCCCAACATCGTGGTGAACCCCGAGGAGATCGACTTCGGCACCGTCACCCTGGGGATCACGGAGAATCGCACGCTGAGCATCCAGAACATCGGCGGCGGCACGCTGACGGTGAGCTCGGTGGTCATGCAAGATGGCAGCGGCCCTTTCTCCGTGGAGGGATTCTCGGACGAGCTCGCTCCCGACGGTTTGGTGGAGCTGACGGTGAGCTTCGACGCCGTCGAGGAGGGCGCCGCCGAGGACATCATCCTGGTCAGCAGCGACGACCCGGACAGCCCGGTCGTCGAGGTGCCGGTGTACGTCAACGACGTGGTCGGGGACGACGACGACATCATGGACGACGACGACTC
>CAZDDH010000365.1:0-6543 GCA_964504165.1 uncultured Rickettsiales bacterium
CTGGCCGAGGCTCGCTTCTTTCAATCACCGCCAGGCGGATCGCCTGCTGGATGTCTTCGGACCGGGGCAATGCCCGCCGTAACCATCGCTGTACCGTCCTTGTGGACCCTCGCACAATGGCGTCTGACGGCTGCTGCCGGTGGTGCAGACCCATCCCGCTGGACAACCACGCCCACAGCTTGAGCACCACGATCAGCGTGCAGAAATGGACGAACGCTGGGTCGTCTGCGGGGCGGCTATGGCACGTCGTGTTGGTGCCGTTCAGCCGCCAGCGCCGCTTCCAGACGGCCTGGAGCACCAGCCGGCCGCCGCGAAGCATCCACAGTCCCCTGGGGAAATAGCCGTGAGCGTGCCAGTCGAGGCCTGGACGAGCACCGTCGTACTGCAGCCCTCCATCAACGCGGTGGCGGTACACACCGGCCACGGCGTACAGGCTGTCGCGCTCCGCCGGGCGCAGGCCTGCGCCCGGCGGGCAGGCTTGATCGGCTGTCCCACACATCTCTACCGGTATCCGTCACTGGGACGAGGGAACGCAACGTGGGATGGATGGCTCAGCTACGAGTAGAGATCAGGGGGATGGGACACGGTACCTCCACGGTCTTCCCACGGCGCGATAGCGTCGAGTGGTCCGGCGTTGCCAGTTCCAAGCCCATCAAACGGATCAGAGAAGTCACGAACCCCTCGGTCTGCCGAAGTGCCAGGTGGAACACCGACCGAAGCGTCAGCGCTGTGTTGACAGCGAGGTCGGAGTACTGCAGCTGACCGCCTGGCCGACCGGACGGCTCGGCCTCCCACGCTGCAACCGCTGCCTCATCGAACCAAATCGTGATGTCGCCACGTCGCCGAAGAGATTCCTCGTACGTCTCCCAGTTCCGCACGCGGTACTTCGTCTTGTACTTCGGGGTCACTTTGCTCTTCGTGCGCGCGGACATCTTGATCTCCTCGTAGAGGCAAACCACCTCGAAGAGAGGCTCCACCAATCTGAAAGACGCCGTCAACCAGAGCCATGCACCAACGCCTCCCAGAACGACAAAACCCGAGCCAAGAGCCCGGGTCCGTGATCCCCAATAACCAGAAGGGTTTGAAAATGGTCGGCCCGAACAGATCATTTTAGAACTTTTTGGATCGGTTCTCCTCTCATCCAGCGTCCTGCCTGACACTACTGACGCGTGCAAAAAGTCGGCATCTCTTATGTCTTCAGCTCGGTTCCTTCGCGGAGGTGTTCGAGGTACTCCGTGAACGCCACCGCCCGGTTCTTCTTGCGGTCGTCGAGTGCGTGGAGGATTTCCGTCGCTTCGAGCACACGCAGTGCCTTGGCGGCCGCCGGGCGAGAGCATTCGAGCAGTTCGACGACGCGGTTGATCGTCACGACGGGGTTCTGCGGTAGGAACTCGAACAGACGCAGGCTGAGTACGGTCGCGTCGTCGCGGGTGAGCAGCCGTTCACGGCACGCCCCGACGATGGAGTGCAGTCGACGCGCCGTCGAGACGGCCTCCGCGGCGACGGCCGCGACGCCCTCGAGGAAGTACGCTAGCCAGCCCTCCCAGTCGCCATCGGTCCGCACCGCGCCGAGGCGCCGGTAGTACTCCTGGCGATGCGTTTTCAAAAAGAGGCTAAGGTAGAGCAACGGTCGAGAGAGCAGTCCCCAATGATTTAGCAGCAGCGTGACCAGCAGGCGCCCTAATCGGCCATTGCCATCCAGGTACGGATGCAGCGTCTCGAACTGCACGTGAAGCAGCCCGATCTGCACAAGCGGCGGCAAGTCGCTCGGATCGTGTACTGCGTGCTCGAACTCGCTCAACAGTTCGCCAAGCCGGTGCGGCGGCGGAGGGACGAACCTTGCGTTGCCTGGACGGGTTCCCCCGATCCAGTTCTGGGACCGTCGCACCTCGCCTGGCTGTTTCTGGCCGCCGCGAGCGCCGCTGAGCAGCCGACGGTGTGCCTCGGAGAGCAGGCGCATCGAGATGGGCAGCCCGGTGTCGCTGCCGAGTTCCTCCCACGCGTAGTTCAACGCATCGACGTAGCCGCACACCTCCTCGACGTCCGCGTCGACCGGCGCCTCCCCCGAGGCCTCGACCTCCAGCAGGTCCATCAGTGTTGCCTGCGTACCTTCGATCTGCGCCGAGAGCACAGCCTCCTTGCGGACAAACGCATAGACAAACCAGTCGACCGAGGGCACGAGGTCTCCAGCGAGGTCCAGGAGCCTGACCTGCTGATGCGCACGGTCGAGCAACGGAGCCAACTCTCCTTCTAGGTCCAGCGGGGGATTTCGCGGTGGTAGCGGATAAGGGATGAAGGCCTGTACCTCCTCGCCCGCGACCGTGCTGCGTTCGTACTCTCCGGTCTGCCTCTTCATCGCCCACCCTCTGGAAGCGTTCGCTTCGTGCTACCCAGCGATGTTAAACGATCGCTTCTTTTTACTCCACAACAATAAGCGTTCGCTTCATTTGCGTATCTAGACGATGCGATCGTTCCTCGGGCTAATCTTGGATATGAGCGGTTTCCAGGCGAACCTCCGTTGGTGGAGTTCCTATCCCCCAATTGATGAGGATCTTATTGCTACAGGAACCATGAAAGGGCACGACGACACGCGGCGGTGGTGCATGGCGTTGTTGCACGGCGTTGTTGCACGGCCCAGCCGTGGCACTGAACGCCAAGAAGGAGCCCGTCGTTCCCCGGATCGTCAGGTCCGGATGACCATTGATTCCGTCATCCCGAGTTCCGTCATCCGATTCAGGATGTTCACGCCGACCATCGCCTCCCTTTTCTGCCCTTCCAGCGACCGAGCCCGAAGTTGGCTGCCGATGATCTGTTTGAACCTGAACATCCCATTCTCCGCTCGAGCCTGCTGATGAGCGCCGGACTCCTTGCGCCACTGACGCCGGCCCACCTCCGCAATCCTCTTGAGCGCCGATTCTCGTTGCTGCCAGATGCCGACGGCAGGGCCAGAATGCGAGGCTGTCCGACGAGGAGGAATCGCGATGTCGATCTCTCCGACATACCCGCGCTGGCCAAGGCTGCGTACACCGGTTTGGTGTCGTAAGCTCCATCGGCCCGAAAGGACGCGACGGGAGCATCCAGTTCGCCGAGCAAGTCCACGCCGACGCGACCGTCATCCTCTCCCCTACCCGTCAACGCCGACACGACGATGAAACCGCCCACATCGATCCCGAGATGCAGCTTGCGCCACTGTCGTCTCCTCTTCGAGATGCCGTTCTTGTCGGCATTCCACTCGCCACCGCCGACGATCTTCAGACCCGTCGAATCGATGACGAGGTGAAGCGGACCGCTGCGGAGTCGTGACATCGCCGGTACCTCCACGGTCTTCCCACGGCGCGATAGCGTCGAGTGGTCCGGCGTTGCCAGTTCCAAGCCCATCAAACGGATCAGAGAAGTCACGAACCCCTCGGTCTGCCGAAGTGCCAGGTGGAACACCGACCGAAGCGTCAGCGCTGTGTTGACAGCGAGGTCGGAGTACTGCAGCTGACCGCCTGGCCGACCGGACGGCTCGGCCTCCCACGCTGCAACCGCTGCCTCATCGAACCAAATCGTGATGTCGCCACGTCGCCGAAGAGATTCCTCGTACGTCTCCCAGTTCCGCACGCGGTACTTCGTCTTGTACTTCGGGGTCACTTTGCTCTTCGTGCGCGCGGACATCTTGATCTCCTCGAGGATGCGATATGCTTCAGAGCCAGGCTCCGCCAAACGGGAAGACCCCGTCAACGAGAGCCACGCACCAACGCCATGCACCAACGCCATACGGCGGCGTGCGTCAGCGCGTCGAATGTTTTCCTGAACCCATTTTGGGCAACCGATCTTCGCTTGATTGAGGTCTAGTACAGCTCATGACCGCCTGTTATCCTGGTTGCCCACTGGGTCTGAATTTCCTTTCGAGGGTTCTCTCTTGTCGCCGATCCAGCATGTAGAAGATGCCTGAACCAAACATGCCAGACAGAACCTCAGTGCAGTCAACCGAGGAGCCGGCTGGAATCGCATTGACGTCCACCGGGATGACACTATTCGTGCTTGGCCAGTACCTACCGCCCGGGGACGCGTCGACACCGATAATGGGGGTTGGCATCGGGTGCACATTTGGCGGCCTCGCCCTCGCGGCCCTTTCGGGGCTCTCCGACGTCGCGGATCTGCCGTCCCATATGCGGCCACGTCGGCTGCGAACTGCCGCCAGCGTAATGGCCGTCGCCAGCTTCTGCCTGGCCGGGGTGTCGTTGGTCGGCTCCCACGGCACGGGTATTGTTGGGCTGCTCTCTTTCGGGGCGGCCGGGACATCCGGCTCCTGGTTTGCCCTCCAAATCCTCGGTGTGGCGAGCGTTTATACAGCTGCGCTGGCGTCGATCCTGTTCCTGGCGGATAACACCAGATTGTTGACCGCTCCACCCGATTATTCGGACCCACTAGCTGAGCGCCGCATCCTCCGCCGCTGTGTACTGGTCCCTGCGCCGCTCCCATCCGGCGGCGGCCTAATTGTCGCTGGGCGGTTCTAGCGTCGGTCTTCAAGGAGAACTGGCTATTTCGATTTGATCTTCTGCCGCGAATCCCCGGGAAGACAGGGATGGATGCCGACCGGCCGGATCCGCCTAGTCTTCAACGTGCTCGGCCATGGCCTGCTGATATTCTTGGAAGGACGGTAGGAGAGGTGTCAGTGGAGCAGAGACCGGATCTCCGACGGTAGCTCGATGGGCTCGTAGGCTTCGGGTTCGGGCCGGTACTCCAGATGGATCATGGCCACGGTCTCCCGGAATTGCACCAACAGATGGGAGGGCTTCAGTATCCCCTCTAGCGGTTGGTAGCCCAGGAAGGTCGTTGTCAGGTCGATGGGGGCAGAGTCGAACGCCGTGACCCGCTCCACGCGGGAGAACCGCAATCCAGTGTCGGCGGAGAAATACTCGTAGACCTCGATCCCTTGGCTGGAACCAAGTTCCACAAGCCAGACCTCGCGGCCGTGAATCATGTGTAGATCGACGGTTTTCCTGTGTGGGTATGAGCGCTGGTAGTCGGTGATGGGCCTCTCGTTGTAGATCACCAGCATCAACAGCTGTGTGAGGCTCTTCAGTGTCTCGGGGGAAGCGAGCTGTACGCCGGTCTCGACGTCTTCGATCCACCCCACCCCTTCGCAGGCCCCGAATTCCCTCAAAGGCAGACCTTCGGTGTCACAACGAACGCGAAACGCCGTGGGCTCGTCCACCCAGAGAAACGTACAGCGACCCCAGTAGGAGCTGGTCGTCGGTGTGCCCTCGGCCGCCTGTAACGGTGCGACCTTGAATTCGATCTCGAACACGTTGGCGCGCTTGCGGGCCCTGGCTTTTTTCTTGTCCACGACCAACGCGCGTTGGTGCTTGCGGATCAGCTGTGTGGCGCTGGGCAAGTTTGCCTTGGTCTTGCCGCCGATGGCGATGACTTCGATCTCATCCGCTCCGGCGGGCGGCTTGCGGATAGCACAACCCGACATCGCCAACAGCAGGATACATACCCAGACGAATCGCAGCCCAGTGGCCCAGGTGATGGTCTTCGTCGAGCAACCCATGGACCGAATTCTATCAGTTGATTTGGCCAGAAGGTGCCAAGCCGCTGTACTCACTCAGAGGCAAGGCACCGGGCAAGGCACCGGTCATTACAAGTTGCCCTTTCTGTGTTAGCCAGGCAGACACAGCCGAACAACAAACTTGATCTGTAGGCGGCCAGCCGGTCCCAATACACCAGGTGGTATCCTGGTCTCCAACGCGGGGGACGTGAACGTGCTCGGAGCCAGCTACCTGAAGCCCCTCATCGTGTTCCTGGACGCCCTCCTTTTGAGCCCGGCCGACGATCCTGCGGATGATGCGCCAGAACCTGGTGGCGTCTGGCGGGCAGTGAAATACCTGGTGTTGATGGTCATCGTCGGCCCGCTACTGGTCCTCTGCCTGTACCTGGTCTTCATCGGGCTGATACTCCTGTTCCGTGGTGGCACTTGAGACACTGTCGGTGGTGGACATTCAACTCCATCCCCGGCAGACGCCATCACCCGACGGGACTGCATCGGCCAACGGATGGCCCTGGATTGGCCGCGAGGGAAGGACTGCCGAACCAGGCCAGGTGACCGCTCAATCGTTCTGAGGACAACCCACGCGGGCGACAATCTCGTCAATGCGGGCCCACCGCTCTTGTCGAGCAACACGACGTTCCAGGCTTCGGAATGGGTGTTTCTCCTCGGCTGTCTCCGGAGTGAGCGGTATGGATGTGCCCGAAATGGACCGCTTGCCACCGTTCGGACAGTCCACTTTGGTACTCCAATGGGGGAGGTTGGCCCGATGGTACTCGTCATACAATGGTTGACAGAGGGGCAACTCATTCCACCAGTATTCGTTGCCACCGTCCACCAGAACCAAGCAAGGGTCTTCCAGGCAATCGACTGCTAGCAGGTCGATCTCGGCTGGGCAGTCTTCGAGAGATTCCAGGATCAGATTGTGGATTTCCCACCCGCGAGACACTCTCCCTCAACGTTGCAGACCGTCACACATAAAGCATGATCGCCAGTGTGCTCCGGGC
>CAZDDH010000366.1:0-6543 GCA_964504165.1 uncultured Rickettsiales bacterium
GGTCGTCAGGTCAGGCGTGAGGGACGGAATTCCGCTCTATGACGGGAGTGTCCTCGCAGCGGACAATCAGAGAGATGATCTCCTTCTCCGTGAGGTCCATTCCGGTCTCGAAAACGTACGATATCCGTAGCGGCAATTCTTCGACGAACGCCGTCTCCAATTCCTTCTTGATCTGGACGGTGGGATCACCCCCATCGAGCTGGTCTTGGTATCCCGTAACGAGACTGCCCTCCCCTGTAGTCTGCGCCAGATTCATGTATAGACCCGACAGAAGGATTTTCCTTTTTTTCCTCAGTAGGGCCATGGCCTTGGGGAACTCGACGGACTGCTTGTACTGCCCCAGCTTCTGGACCTGCTCGATGATGTGGGTCAGTTTCTTGTCGAAGCGATCGTGCCCCCGCTTGCTGAACTGGACGGGCAACACTCCCCCGGCCGCATGTGGCCGTCCCTTGGAAGGAGATGAGGGGACCGCTGTTGATACCGTTTAGCCTCGCGATGCTCGTTGCCCGAGGATGTCGGCCTCCCGTTCCAGGGCCGGGGAATCGTTCACCGCCACGTCCTTGAGCTGCTCCGTCGGGTGAACTCGACCGTCTCGTTGCTGTACGACGTGGGCCAACTCATGGCCCAGGAGCTGCTGCCCTGCCGTGGCGTGTGGCCGGTACTGACCGGGGGCGAATACGATCTCGTTCCCGCGGGTCATCGCCTGGATCCCGGACTCGCTGGAGACGCCACCCTCCCGGATCCGGACGTCCGAGAAGTCGGTCTGGAAGCTCTGTTCCATCTTGTTGCGCACGGGATCGGGCATGCCCGACGCGTTGCCTCGCCTGCCCGGGAGAGCGGCCCCTTCACGCGCCCCTGGGGCTCCGGAAGACGATGCTTGGGCTACGCCCGCACCACCGAGTGTACCGGCGACGGCAACCAACGGATCCACGAGTTCATGGTGCGTGAGGGGATCGACGAGGCCAGCTCCCGAGGAGGGCGACGCGGCGCGCGAGGCGGTGTCTTCGCCGGTGTCCTTACCGGTGCGGATACCCCCCGACCGCGCGTCGATACGCATGCCCGCTCCCCAACCAGCGCGAGGCAATTATGACGATCACCCCAGACCGCACATATACCGTTCCCGGCTACGCTAGCCGTCCGTACCCCACCAGCGCGTTTGCACAATAACAGGGAAGTTTCCATGCCACCAGACGTGGGGACACTCGCTCACGCAATTGTGGGAGCGAATATGAAATTTCCCGACGAATCGCTGGATGCTGGGATCACAATGGATCGACGCCGATGGAGTAGCTGCCGTTGTCGGACACGGTGGCGGTGAGCAACCGCCCCCCCTCCACGACGTGTTCGAGAAGTTCGTCCAGGCCCTCGGCCCAAGCCTCGTGGGTGCTGGCCTCGGTGGGTGTCCACACCACCACCATCTCGCCCGCCTTGGCCGAGCGGGCCTCCAGCAGCAGCTGCCCGGTCTCCGGATCACTCTGCAAGAGCTGGATGCGGCCGGGCGTGACCCGGGGATAGCCCCTGGAGAGCAGCACCATGAACGCCTCGGTGGGGCCGAGATCGACGCCCTCGACGCAGTCCATGCTGTTGAGGTGGACGATGGTGTCGCCGGGCTCCCAGCCGCCCTCCACCCGATGTACGCTGTGGGGGTCTCCGCAGGGCTGGCGCCACTGCCACCAGGCACCGCCCTGAGCGTTGTTGTCCTCGTCGGCGGCGTAACGGGCTGCGACCTCCAGTGTCTCGGCGCTCGTGCTCCAGAATCCATACTCGCCGATCCATACACCGGTCCCTTGGGCCTCGGCCATGGCCCAGATCAGGTCGTTGGTCATCTCCAGGCTCAGGCCGGTGACGTCGATGGATTCGGCGTAGTTGTGGGTGGACCCCACAAGGTTGAAAGACTCGACGCCCATACGCACCGGGTCGGCAAGGATCAGCCCCATGGCCTGATCGCCGGCGGGGATCGTGGGTTCCAGGAAGATCAGCTGCTGGGCCCCCGCCCCGCGGATGGCGGTGATCAGTTCGGTGAGCAACTCGTCGTAGATGGGCGTCAGTTCGCTGGCCGGGCGGGAGGTCTCCGGCTCGTTGATCAGGTCGTAGCCCGCCACCTCCGGGCGGCCGGCGAAGCGCTCGGCCACGGCGGCCCAGCTGGCCACGAAACGGTCCCGGATGCCGTCCGTGTTGTCGTAGAAGTGGTTCCACGCGGCCACCACCGCGGGGGCGCTGTTGCGGTCCCCGATGACGCAGGTGCTGAGCCCGTCGGTGAGCGTCGCCCACTCCGGCGCGCCGTCCCAGCCCTTGCCCGGCCAGGAATCCTCCGGGCAGATCTCGTCCTCGGCGGTGTAGATGAACGCCGAATAGGCATCCTGGTGCATGTCGATGACGGTGTAGATGCCGTGCTCGGCGGCCTCGGCAACGTACCCGTCGATCTCATCGAGATAGGCCCCGTCGATCTGGCCCTCTTCCGGTTCAAGCCGCGACCAGTGTACGACCAGACGGATGACCGACAGCCCCCGGGCCGCCATCGCATCCCAGTCCGCGTCGGTGGTGGGCAGGGTGGGCGAGTAGTCCGGATCCCCCTGCCAGTACTCCCCCAGGGAGGTGATGTTGACCCCTCGCAGCAGCACCTCCCGGTCCAGGTCGTCCACGATGCGGTTGTCATCGGAGACGGACAGGGGGCGTAGCTCGTAGGGGTCTAGCTCGACGGGCGGCGGGTCCTCGGGACCCGCGCAGGCGGCGACGGAGAAAAGCAGGAATAGGATGGGGAAAGCAAGCCGATGGTCTGGATGTAGAATTGAATCGCGACTCATATTTGGAGGTTAACACGAGCCGTTCGCCATCCTCTCGCCGGCCGGGAGTTGTTCACGTCCTTTGGGGCGCCCTCATTGCAGGAGCCGTTCGATACCGATAGGGCGCGATATCGGCCTGGAATACCTGAAACGCCGCATCGTCCGTGCTCAGACGCCGGCATTCGCCCAGGAGTTCGTCGTAGGCCTGCTGGTTGTACGTGGTTTGGCACCGTTCGACGTAGTTCCTGGTTATCGATAGGGCCACCTGATGTTCATACTGCTCCACGAGGGAACCGGACCCCAGATAGAGGCGGGACCTGAGATCTTCACTCAGATCCATCTTGGGGCAGCAGGTGAACCGGCAATGCATCGGCTGCACCGGTAGGATCGTGCAGTGCTCCTGAGCGTCGAAGAAGATGCAGTGCCGGGGCCGCTTGAACATCAAGGTGCCCGTCGCCCGGCTATGGCTCCGTTCGATCTTGTCTTCGAAGAACTGGCGGACCGGCATCTTCAGAAAAGAGCTAATCCGATCGATGTCGAGCAACGTCACGGGCGTCTCGTCGGCGTGCGTGCCCCGGTCGTCGCACTGTGAACAGTCATAGGAGAGGCCAAACTGGGAACCATCACAGTTGCGGGCTACACGGACCTTTCGGTCCCCTTCGGGAACGGCAGCTTCCCGGATTTTTTTGATCGCGCGATGGAATTGATCCTCGTTCCATTGGGCTCCGACAGTCGCGATGTACACGCGGGTAACTTCGGCTGCGATCGAATGTTCGTAGTGTTCTAGCGCACGCGAGGAACCATGGCAGCGCGAGGATCGATGCGAACGGACGGCTTCCGGCTGTTTGCAAAAATAGAGGCTGCACACTCGGGGGTGCGCTCCATGTACGCTGCAACGATTGCCCTGGGACAGGAACACGCAGGTGCCAAGCGGGGTCTTGCGCAGCTTGAGCAGCGCAGTGCTCGCGGAGATCGTATCTCCGATGTACTCACAAAAAACGCGTTCCGGCGCCACGCCCAGCTGCGCGGCTAGACGATGAACGTCGTGGAGTGTGGTCGGGATTTCGTAGCCGCAGCAATTGGCGCATTCGAGGCAACGCGATTTGTTCAACGGGATACCTCCAACCAGAAAACCACGAGGTAGATCTTGATCAGCCCACATCGGCCCAGCGCTCGTCCCAGCCTGCTAGAAATCGGCGAAATCCGGATCGTCTTCGAGCGGGATGACATCCTCGGGAGTCTTCCTCTCTTCGAGCATGCTCTGATGCTTGCCCTTGCTGTTTGGTGGCGCCGGTAACCGGGCGGGCGGGGCACCGTGTGGGTGCGCTGAACGGACGCGCTGGCGAGCATGACCGTTGCTGCTTTTCGCTAGCCTGAACCGGCTCACCAGGTCGGCCAGTTCAGCGGCCTGGGAGGACAGTTCTTCCGTGGCGCTCGAACTCTCCTCGGCATTGGCCGCAGAATTCTGCACCACCTTGTCCATCTGCGTCACCGCCGTGTTCACCTGGTCGATTCCCCGCGCCTGTTCCTGGCTGGCGACGGCGATCTCCTCGACGATATCATTGACCTTGCCCACGCCCGTGACGATTTCGGTGAGGTTGGTGTTCACGTCGTTGGAGATCACACCACCTTGCTCGGCGAGCTTCACCGATTCGACGATCAACTGCTCGGTGCGCTGGGCAGCGTCCTTGGAGCGCAACGCCAGGTTGCGCACCTCCTCGGCGACGACCGCAAAACCGCGGCCCGCATCCCCGGCGCGGGCGGCCTCGACAGCGGCATTGAGGGCCAACAGGTTGGTCTGGAAGGCGATCTCGTTGATGTCCTTGATGATGGCCGCCGTACCCTCGGCCGAGGTCCGGATCTTGACCATCGAATCCGTCATCCGGTTCATGGCCTCCGCGCCACGCTCAGCCGCCTCGCGGGTCGAAACCGAGAGGACACGCGCCTGCTGGGTGTTGTCGGCGTTCTGCTTGGTCATCGACGACATCTGTTCGAGGCTCGCAGACGTCTCTTCGAGGGAACTCGCCTGCTCGGTCGAACCAGCAGCTACCTGGCTGCTCGATGATGCGATCTCCGCGGACGCAGATGAAATCTGAGCCACCGCTTCCGATACCCGCTGCATGGTGTCGTGCTGGGAGGCGACGCCTTTGTTGAGGTTGTTCGCGAGCTTGGCAAAATCGCCGCTGTACACGCCTTTCGCCCGTGCCGTCAGGTTGGCGCGGGCCAGCTGGCCGGAGAGGTTGATCACGTCCTTGAGGACCGCCTTGCGCTCCGAGATGTCGATTACGTACTCCAGGGCGCCGACGATTTCCCCGCTGTCGTTCTTGATCGGCGAGCCCGTGTACTCGATGGGCAGGTTCAGGCCACGGGGATCGGCCACGGTCTCCGCGGTGAACACGCCGTCCTTGCGCATGGCCTGCCCGCAGGCACACTGGTCCGTATTGCAATGGGGCGTGCGGAACATGTCGTAGCACTTCATCCCCACGACCTGCTCGGGGGTCTTGCCCCCCACGCCTGCGCCCGCCGGGTTGATGTATGTGATGGTGAAATCCCTGTCGACCGCGACGACCGGAGTCGGGAGACGGTTGAGATTATCGATGGCCAGCTGGCCCTCTTTACCCGCATCCGCTTCGGCCAGCGTGGCGATGGCCCCCGCGCCCTCGGAGTTATCGTCCAGGATCGGTACGGCGGTGAACCGGACTGTGGTCTTCTGGCGCGTATCCTTGTTCCGTACCACGAAGGCCTCGTCGCATTCCTCTTCTTCGTAACGCAACGCCCGGTCCACGGGCAGTGCCATCTTTCTGGAGGAGAAGCCGTTCCATGCTTTCTTACCCAGGACAGCCATACCTTTCCGACCGGTGAGCTGCTCCATGCGATCGTTCCAGTAGATGATCTTCCCCTTGATATCCGTGGCAAAAGAAGCCACGGGCAACGCATTCATGGCCGCGAGGCCGGTGTGGGGACGATCTGCTTCTTTGGTCTTTGACATCCTGTCCTCCGGTCAAAGGTGTCAGGTCAGCGGACCTACACCACGTGATCGTGACTAACGCGGTTTGGCTGCATATCTCGGGAACGGGCCGTGCATGTGTCAGGCTCCGTTTTGTCCGCTATTTTTGGGTTCTTCCCCATCAGTATCGATACTCAGCGCCTTGCCGATATCCAGCAAGAAGACCACCCGCTCGTCCGTCTTACCGATCCCCAGGAGGAAGCCGGTGTGGGAGCCCTCGCCAAAATCTGGAGGGAGTTCGATCTCTTCCTCCAGGATGTCGGCCACCTCCATCACCTCGTCCACCACGATCCCCATCGTCACGTCGTGATCGTCCGAGTTGAACTGGACCACGATGATCACGGTCTGGTCCGTGGCCTCCATCGGTTCCATTCCGAATTTCAATCTCAGGTCCACTACCGGATGGACCTTGCCGCGCAGGTTGATGACACCGCGGATGAACTCCGACGTGCGCGGGACACGGGTGATGTCCATCAGCCCGATGATCTCGCGCACCTTCAAGATCTCCAAACCGTACTCTTCGCTGGCGAGCTTGAAGGTCATGTACTTGCCGGCCAGCCTGTGTTGCGCTCGAGCCTGGGTATCCCGGTCGGTAGATGATTCGGCAGTGGAAGATTGGCTTTCCACGGTTCACCTCATTTTCAAAAAGGCCGACACGCACGTTCCCCTCGGCGTGAGATCGTCTGGACTCAGTTTTATCGAAGGGGGGTAGACGGTTAGCGCCTCCACCCCCTACATGTTGTGGTCACCACT
>CAZDDH010000367.1:0-6538 GCA_964504165.1 uncultured Rickettsiales bacterium
GTGACCACAACATGTAGGGGGTGGAGGCGCTAACCGTCTACCCCCCTAAAAAGAATTTCCCAAAAATTCCACAAAACCCCTAGAATGCCCTCGATCCGGGGAGGAGCTTGCTTGGTAGGCCCCCCGCCGGGCAGGAAACTTCCGTACATGGGGGGATCATGGTGACAAGCAGACCACCACGGGGACGGAGCCGATACAACGCCGTCACCCTGCCGGTGATGTTCACCGAGAAGCAGGGAATGCCTTCGGACGAACACGAGGTGTTGACCAGCGTCGAGATCTCGATGGAGGGGGATCGTGATCCGGTGGCCGTGGATGAGCGCCGCCGCTACATGCGGTTCCCCTACGACGGGGTCGTGGCGGTCACCGTTGCCGGCGAGCAGCACCATGTGCACGCCATCGACATGAGCGACGGCGGGCTGGGGTGCAAGCCCATGCCCCACTGGGTACGCCGCGGGGATCCGGTGCTGGTCCAGCTGACCACGCCGGTGCGCCAGTTCCTGGGCCGCATCGCCTGGGTACGCCCCGTATCCGGCGACGAGGTCGCCGCAGGCATCCGCTTCACGACTCCCCGCCCTGGCCTGCACAAGAAGACCCGCTGAGCGGACTCCTCCAGACAGACGGAATCATCGATAGGGATGGATGGGTGTGTGTGAGGAGTGCGGCCTAGCGGCGGCGGCGGATGGCGAGGGCGGGGAGCAGGAGCAGCAGGGCAGCCCAACCGGCGCTACCGGCACCACCGGCGGAGCAGGCGTTGCTGGCTTCCCAGTCGGTGACCGGGTCCGCCGCGAAGGGGCTGACGTCGGCCATCTCGATCTCTTCCTCTTCTTCGATGGGGAGGGCGGGAGGATTCTCGGGCCACAGGACATCCGGCCATTCCTCAGCCAGCGCATCTTCGTAGAAACGATCCTGCGGTGGCGAGCCACCGGCGTGGTGGATGGTCATGTCACGACCGAGAAGCACGTGGTAGGGCAGACTGCCCGAGGTATTGCCGATGGCCGTCTGACCGGTGTAGGGGTCCTGGTCATTGATGACCGGCTGGGTCACACCTTCGACCTCGACCGTGTAGCTCACATCCTGGGCACCGTATGGCATCAGGAAAATGGTGATGAAGCCCTGGTCACCGTACGCGATGTAGTTTTGTTCCGCCTGACCGGCGTAACCGCAACCTTGTCACGATACAGCTTCGGACACGATCTCCACGACGTTGCCGTAGAAGGAGTACAGGGAGATCTGCTGCCCGTAGTAGTCGAGGAGCTGGAAGTTATTGGCGACCTCGCCCCACTGGGTGCCGGTCCCTTCGAGGTCCAGCGGATAGGGCTGATGGTCCCAGCCACCCTGGTACTCGTAGTCCTGCGCGTCCGACGGATTGGTATAGAGCTCCCACTCTTCGAAGTCGGAGTACCCATCACCATCCGTATCTTCAAGCGTCGGATCGGTCGATATCTCCTCTTCGAACACGTCGAATAGACCATCCCCGTCGGTGTCGACGAGCGGTTCGGGCTCCTCGACGACCATCTCTCCACAGGCGGGGAAGAAGGCAAGGACTAGTAAGAGTGACAAATACCTCATGACCGGCGCTCCTCCTGACAAATCGCATTTCCTGGCTTTCTTAACCTTAAACCCTACTTGTGGGGGTGGGAAACTCTTAAAATGTCAATTCTTCTTCTGTTGTAAAGACCAAGTCCAAGGGCTGTCAAAAGCAGCAAGGCCGTGGGTGAATTGGGCTCATCGGCCCCGTGCACGGTGCATTTGCAGTCCCCTTCGGCGATCTCGATATCGTCATCGCCGGCGTCGTCATCGTCATCGTCGTCGTCGCTGGCGTCGTCGTCATCGGTGGCGTCATCGTCGTCGTCATCGTCGCCCTGGCAGTCCGGGTCCTCCATGTCGATGAGGCCATCGCAGTCGTTGTCGATCTCGTCCTCACACTCCTCGATGGCATCCCCGTTGACGCCGGCGTCATCGTCGGCGCAGTCGTCGCATTCGGGGAAGCCGTCCCCGTCCCCGTCGAAGGTCTCCTCCTCGGGGATCTCCCCGTCGCAGTTGTTGTCCAGCCCGTCGCAGATCTCCGGGGCACCGGGGAAGACGTCGGGGTTGTCGTCGTCGCAGTCACCGCCCAGCACGGTGGAGCCGTCGCCGTCCGCGTCCTCGGGGGAGGCGAGGCCGCCGTAGGAGCCGATGTCGGAGCGGGAGCCGTCGGGGTCGTTGACGCCGGCGTCCGGGTGGCCTGCGTCGATGCTGGCGCTGCCGGCCTGCAGGTGCAGGTCGTCGTTGCTGAGGTCACCGTCGGCGGTCCAGGCCACGAATTCCGGGTCGTGGGTGAGGTTGCCCTCGCCCACCTCCTGGGGGGTGAGGCCAGCGTGGTTACAGGCGAAGGCATAGGTCGTGTCCCAGAAGTCGTTGTAGACGATCTCCACGCCGCCGCTGGACTCGTCGCAGATGGCAGCGCCCACACCGCCGACGAGGTGGGTGTTGAACAGGGCGCCGCTGGAGGTCCCGGTGTCCTCGGTGATGAAGAGGTGGTCGACGCTGCCCTGGTTATCCACAAAATCGTTGTTTTGCAGCCAGATCTCCGCGTCCAGGATGCCCAGGGCGCCGATACCCATACCACCTTGGTTCTCCACCATCCGGCAGTTCCACATCTCGACGAGGCCGCCCAGGGCGATGAGGCCGGCCCCCGAGGCCGCGCTGTTGCCGCTGAACCAGGTGTTGTAGGCGCCGAATTCGCCGTCCATCAGCATGGCGCCACCGCCGTAGCCATCCGCCGCGGAGACCGAGTTCCCCTCGACGGTGGAGTCCAGGATGACCAGCTGCAGGGCCATGCCCACGATGCCACCGCCACTTTCAGCCGCGGTGTTTTCCTTGATCAAGCTGTTGCCGACCTGCAGCTGCCCGTCGCCGGCGGCCAGGCCTCCTCCCATCCCCGCCTCGTTGTACATCACCGTCCCGTTTTCCAGGTCCACCCACGATCCGCTGGCGGCGATGGCACCGCCGGCCCCCCCGGGATCCAGCGCGATGTTGTTGGTGAAGGCGCTGCCGGTGAGCAGCGCCGCAGAACTCTCCGCGTAGATGGCTCCGCCCGAAATCCCCGCGACGTTCCCGTCGAAGACACACTCGCTGGTCATCATCGTGGCGCTGTCCATCAAGCTGACGGCTCCGCCCGACGACGATGCCTCGTTGTCCTCCAGTGCGGTTTCTTGCAAGTAGAGCAAGCCCTCGGACATCACCAGCACGGCGCCAGCGGTGTTCGCGGCCGTGTTGGCCAGGAACTCGCTCCACGCCACGTGCACGAAGGCACCATCGGTCACGGCCATGCCACCAGCCGAGTCCATGGTGTCGTTGGACTCGAAGACCATGTCGGTGAAGGTGACCATGCTGTAGCTGTGCACGAACGCGCCGTGTTCGCAGCCGGTGATGGTCAGGCCCGAGACGCTGGAGCCCGGGTTGGCCGCCGCCTGCAGCCCGATCGCGACCCCCTCGATGCGGGTCATCGCCGGGCCGTCCAGGCCGACGAGGTCCAACGGCTTGTCCGCCAGATCGACGGCCTCGACATAGGAGCCGGCCAGGATCTCGATGCGGTCGTACGGGGCGGCCGCGTCGACGGCCTCCTGGATGGAGGTGAAATCACCGGTCCCGGCAGCGTCCACCAGCCAGGTATCTGCCTGGGCGAGGCCCGTAGGGCAGAGCAATCCAACGAGAAGCAGACAGGTCCACGTGCGCATGATTCCCTCCTCCCGAAGTGGTCACAACACCCTAGCAGATGGACAGGAATCGTCCTGAAATTGCATCCAGCGCGCGGATGGTATGATCCCCCGCGATGTATCTGACCGGCATGATCCAGCGCCATCGCCTGCACAACGTCGCCATGCGGTGGCTGCGGGACGACGCTCGCCCGACGGACGCCCGCCAGGTGACAGAGATCTTCGCCTACGAGGGGCTGGTGACCATCCCGCTGGCCCAGCGTTTCATGCGTGAAGTATTCAGCGACACCTTCGGCGAGCCCCTGTCCAGCCGGCGCATCGAGTACAAGCACGAACTACGCGAGCTGGCCCTGGAGGCCATCGGCAATCCCACCCCCCGGCAGTACGAGATGATGGAGGCCTACCACGCCAACCCGGAGGCGTTCTTCCGGCGCATGCCGGTGGCCGGCGCGATGGTCTTCGGGCCGGACGCGCAGCTGATCGGCACCAGCCGCATCAAGCGCCCGCGCCGGGTGGCGGAGAAGGCCAGCCGGCGCATGTCCGAGCATCTGGTGGCGGTGATCCGGGAGCGGGCCGAGGAGCTGGCCCGGATCCGCGCGGCCCGGCAGGGGCTGGCCTTGCACCAGCTGGGCTCGGTCCCGGACCACGAACAGCGGGAATTCGAGCAGGCGGAAGCCTCGGTGGCCGAATCCTTCCGCAACAAGGCAATCCGGATCCCTGCGGAGTCCCTGCACATCGATGATCTCATCGGATACAAGATCATCGGCAACGACCGGGAGCTGGAGCGGGCGGAGGTGAGCATCGCCCGCCACCCCCTGGCGACGGTGGTGGAGCGGGAAGTCCACGAGGGCAATTACAACGCCATCAACATCCACGTGGATCTGGCCCTGCCTACCCCCGAGAAGGTCGCCGAGGCCCATCGGGACTTCGACTGGAGCATCCTGGGGGCCCGGGGGATCAAGCCGGAGCGGCTCCGCGATGGCCTGCTGGACTACGTGGAGACCGGCGCCCGCACGTTCCGCATCGAGCTGGTGCTGACGTCGTTCCCCGAGTACCTGGAATCGGAGCTGGGCCGCAGCATCCACGAGTTCCGCATCCTCGAACAGCGCAACAACCGCGAGTATCGTGGGCGCATGGCCAAGAACGCCGAGCTGATCATCGAGTTCCTCATCGCCGTGGCCTACGCCCCCACCATCGACCTGGACGGGATCCCGGTCAAAATGTGGGGGCGCTACCTGCCCGAGACCCTCTCCCACGCCGTGCGCCAGCTGTATGGCCGGTCGCAGGCGGGGCTGATCTACAGCACCGACCTACTCTTATAGATTCGCGCACACCCGCGGGGCGCCCTGCGAATCGCAGGTGGCATGGCTCCAGCCCACGCAGTCCACCGCACAACTTCGCAGGGTTCCTTGCCTTGTTGGGGGGTGGGGTGTAAAACGCGCCCCAATCGAGGGCCGGACTGTCTCTACCCAGCGTGCCGTAGGGGTACGCGGGGAACCCGGTCAGCCGATGGAACGAGGAGAAGATCGTGGACTGGATTATCTATTTGGTTCCCGCCACTGCAGTACTGGCGCTGGCGTTCGCCCTCTGGCGATCCATGTGGATCAAGGGCAAGGACATCGGCACCGACAAGATGAAGGAAATCGGCGGTCATATCGCTGACGGCGCGATGGCCTTCCTCAAGCGCGAATACACGGTGCTTTCGATCTTCGTGGTCGTGGTCGCCGTCCTGCTGGGCGCGTCCAACCACTTCCTGGAGGACTCCCACGCCCTCATCGCCGCGTCGTTCATCGCCGGAGCCGTGGCTTCCGGGCTGGCGGGCTTCTTCGGCATGAAGGTTGCCACCATGGCCAACACCCGCACCACCCATGCGGCGCGTACCGGCCTCAACGAAGCCCTCAACGTCGCCTTCAACGGTGGCGCCGTGATGGGTATGAGCGTCGTCGGTCTGGCCGTGCTCGGCCTCTCCGGCCTGTACATCCTGTACACGATGATCTGGCCCGACAATCAGGCCCTGGCGCTGAACGTGCTCACCGGCTTCTCGCTGGGTGCGTCTTCCATCGCATTGTTCGCCCGCGTGGGCGGCGGCATCTATACCAAGGCCGCCGACGTCGGCGCCGACCTGGTCGGCAAGGTCGAGGCTGGCATCCCCGAGGATGACCCCCGCAACCCCGCCACCATCGCGGACAACGTCGGCGACAACGTGGGCGACGTGGCCGGCATGGGCGCCGACCTGTTCGAGTCCTTCGTGGGCTCCATCATCGGCTCGATGGTCCTCGGCTGGGCCATGGCTTCGGCCATGCCTGCAGACGCCATCTTCGGTGAGTCCTCGGCGGTCATCCTGCCGATGGTAATCGCCGGCGTCGGTATCGTCGTTTCCATCCTCTTCACCTTCGCCGTGCGCACCAAAGAGGGCGGCAACCCGCAGCACGCGCTGGACATGGGCACCCTGGGCGCCGCGGCCGTGATGGCTGTTATCTCCGCCGGCCTGGCCTACTGGGTCTTCGGCGGCGGTTCCTGGGAATTCGGCGGCCAGACCTACCACTGGTGGGGCATCGCCATCGCCACGGTTGCCGGCCTGGGTGTCGGCGTGGCCGTTGGCCTGCTCACCGAGTACTACTGCGCAATGGACAAGCCCCCGGTCAAGCTGATTGCCCAGCAGTCGCTCACCGGCGACGCCACCAACATCATCGCCGGCCTGGCCAACGGCATGCGCTCCACCATGTGGCCGCTGCTGCTCATCGCCATCGGCATCGTCGTGGCCTACCAGTTTGCCGGTCTGTACGGCATCGCCATCGCCGCCCTGGGCATGCTCTCCACCACCGGCATCCAGCTGG
>CAZDDH010000368.1:0-6400 GCA_964504165.1 uncultured Rickettsiales bacterium
CCGGCAACATGGAGATCCACCTGGATCGCCGCCTCACCGAGCGCCGCATCTACCCGTCGATGGACATCAACAAGAGCGGCACCCGCCGGGAAGACCTGCTCCTCCCGCCGGAGACGCTGAGCAAGCTGTGGCTGCTGCGCAAGGTGCTCAGCCCCCTCAACTCCATCGACTGCATGGAGTTCCTGCTGGACAAGTTCCAGAAGACGGCGAGCAACGATCAGTTCCTCGAGGCGATGACCTCATAGCCGGAGGCGCAGGCGGTTTCGCTTGCCCTGCGGCGTCCGGAGTGCTATCTAGCCACCTCTTCAATCAAGGTTAGTGGTGTAATCATGCGCGAAGGCATCCATCCGAAGTACAACAAAGCGACCATCACCTGTGTCTGCGGGAACTCGTTCGAAACCCGCTCGACCGTCGGCGACATGAAGATCGAGATCTGTAGCAACTGCCACCCGTTCTTCACGGGCACGCAGAAGATCGTCGATACCGCCGGCCGCGTCGAACGCTTCAACCGCAAGTACGCCAACGTCAGCGCGGACGCAGCCACCAAGAAGCAAAAGGGACGCAAGTAGTTCCCCCCCCCCGGCAACGTGTCACAACAATCCAAAGTCGGCGGTCAGGCCATCCTCGAGGGCGTCATGATGCGTGGCCCCGTGGCCATGTGCATGGCTGTTCGCCGCCTCGACGGCTCGATCCTGGTCGAGGACGGGAACTGGGTACCGCTGGTCAAGCGCATCCCGGTCCTGCGTTGGCCCTTCTTGCGCGGTGCGGCCGTCATGGTCGAGGCCATGGTCAACGGGATGCAGGCGCTATCTTTTTCGGCGAACGTGGCTGCTGCCGACGAGGCCGCCAGGAACGGCGAGACGGACGGTGACGCCCCGAAGAATCCTGGCGAGGGCGGGCTCAGCAAGGCATCGATGGGGTTGTCGATGGGCCTGGCGATGCTGCTGGGCATCGGGCTTTTTATCTACCTGCCGCATTTCACGGCCGGCCTGACCATGAACCTGGCCACCGGCCAGCCCCTGCTGGGAGATGCGGATCTGAGCCACCCTGCGTTCCACGTGGTCACCGGGCTGGTGAAGATCTCGATCTTCGTGGGCTACATCCTGCTCATCTCCCGCATGGCGGACATCCGGCGGGTCTTCGAGTACCACGGCGCCGAACACAAGGCGATCTACACCTGGGAAGCCCAGGAGCCGCTGGACGTGGAGCATGCGAGGGCCCATTCCCGCCTGCATCCGCGCTGTGGCACCGCCTTTTTGGCCTTCGTGATCCTCGTGGCGGTGACCATGTTCGCCGTCGTCTTCCCGTTCATCCCCCTCGATGAGCTGGAGGGGTGGCGGCGTTTTGCCGTGGGCGCCAGCATCAAGATCCCGATGCTGTTCCCCATCGCGGGCATCAGCTACGAGTTCATCCGCTGGGCCGGCAAGTACAAGGACAATCCGGTCCTCAAGGTGATGAGCTGGCCGGGCCTGGCCATGCAGAAGCTCACCACCCGTGAACCGGACGATCCCCAGCTGGAGGTGGCCCTGACCTCCCTGCTCCGCGCCCTGGAGATCGAGGGGATCGTGGAGGAGCCCGAGTACCCGACCGGCGTGGTCCTCCCCGACCCCGAGCCGGTTCCTCAGGAATCCTGAGAGGTTCGGACTGCGGGAATCATCGCTTGGGCCTTGGCTACGAGGGATCGTACCAGTAGCATCTACGGGATCATCGACGCCCACCCTGTGAGCAGGAGTCTTCTGTGTTCGACAAGCTCGAAGAAGTGGTCAGCCGTTTCGAGGAGGTGGAGAGCCTCCTCAGCGACCCCTCCCTCGCCGCCGATCCCCGGCGCTACGCCGAGGTCGGCCGGGAGCACGCAGCCCTGCGGGAGATCGTCGACGTCTACAAGCAGGAGAAGGCCCTGCGCGCGTCCATCGAAGAAAACCGCGAGCTGGCTGAAGATGACGACCCGGAAATGCGGGAGATGGCCCGCGAGGAGCTTGCCGAACAGCAAGAAGAGCACGAGAAGCTCACCCACCGGCTCAAGATCCTGTTGCTGCCCAAGGACCCCTACGAGGGGCGCAACGTGTTGCTTGAGATCCGTGCCGGGGCGGGCGGAGACGAGGCCGCCCTGTTCGCGGCCAATCTGCTGCGCATGTACACCGCCTATGGTGAGCAGCGGCGCTGGAAGCTGGAGATCCTCAGCAGCCACCCCACCAATATCGGTGGGTTCAAGGAGGTCATCGCCACCTTCCACGGCGGCGACGCCTACTCCAAGCTCAAGTACGAGTCGGGTGTACACCGGGTACAGCGCGTGCCGGACACGGAGAGTCAGGGGCGGATCCACACCTCCACCTGCACCGTGGCCATCATGCCCGAGGCGGAGGACGTGGACATCGACATCGCCGCCGCCGACCTCAAGTTCGACGTCTATCGCTCCAGCGGCCCGGGGGGCCAGAGCGTCAACACCACCGACTCGGCCGTGCGGGTCACCCACCTGCCCACCAACCTGGTCGTGACCTGCCAGGACGAGAAGAGCCAGCACAAGAACAAAGCCAAGGCCCTCAAGATCCTGCGCTCCCGCCTGCTGGAGCAGGAGCAGCAGCGCCAGGAAGCCGAGGAGCGCAGCCAGCGCCTGGCCCAGGTGGGGACCGGCGACCGCAGCGAGCGCATCCGCACCTACAACTTCCCCCAGAACCGCATCACTGATCACCGCATCGGCCTGACCTTGTACAACCTGGACAAGGTCATGGAGGGCCACATGGAGGAGGTCACGTCCGCCGTGACCACCCACTTCGAGGCGGAAGCCCTGCGGGCGGTGGAGCAGAAGTGAGCGGTCCACGGATGGGAGAGGGCCAGGTCATGACGGTCCTGGAGCTGCTCGAGACCTCATCGACTTTCCTCACGCGCAAGGGCGTCGCCTCCCCGCGACTGGACGCCGAGGTGATGCTGGCCGGGGTCCTCGAGCTGGATCGCATCCACCTGTACGTCAGCTTCGACCGGCCGGTGAGCGAGGAGGAGCGGGATCGGTACCGGGAGATGGTGCGCCGCCGGGCTGCCCGCGAGCCCGTGGCCCTGATCCTGGGTTCCAAGGAGTTCCGTTCCCGCGATTTTGCCGTGGAATCCGGCGTGCTCATCCCCCGCCCCGACACGGAGCTCCTCGCCGACCTGGCCATCGAACGGTTGAGCGGCGAGAGCGAGGAGCCCCCCCTGGCCCTGGACCTGGGCTGTGGTAGCGGGATCCTCGCCGTCTCCATCGCCGCAGACACAACGGCCAAGGTGCTGGCCATCGATCGCACGGACGTGGCCATCAAGCTCACCCGGGCCAACAGCCAACGCCATGGCGTGGCTGACCGGGTGGGGACCGTGGGGGGCGACTGGTGGGACGCCGTACCGGAGCGCTTCACCGGCTCCATCAGCCTGGTCGTCAGCAATCCCCCCTACGTGGCCGAGGATGAGTACCGGGATCTGGAGCCGGAGATCGTGACCTTCGAGCCCCGCGAGGCGCTGGTCCCCCCCGGGGATCCCCTCTCCTTCTACCGCCGCACCGCCGATGGCCTGGCACGATGGCTCAAGCCGGGGGGTGTCGTGCTACTCGAGGTGGGCGCCGGTCAGGCGTTCGCCGTCGAGGAGCTGCTCGCAGCAGCCGGCTGCGTGGACACCCAGCGTCACCTGGATCTGGCGGGGATCGAGCGGGTCGTCGAGGGTAAGCTTCCCGGGTAGATGGGCTGAGCCATTCGTCTCGGCTGCAGGGATCGCTCATCACAGACTAAAAGAAACAGCAGACAAGAAAAATTCGCAGAGGACGCGGAGGGGGACGCGGAGGACGCGGAGAAGAGGGTGAGTTCTTCTTTTTTTGGGGGGGAGAACCAAGCCTCTCGTCGCCGGCAACGCTTACTTCTTCTTCGAGATCTTTGCGCGCGCCAAACGCGCGGCTCTGCGACCCCAGGCGTTGGCTACCCGTGAAAATGAAAAGGGACGCTCATAAGAACAAAAGAAATCGGGTCCGGAGTGGCCCAGGTGATCCTTGTCCCTTTTCCTACCTTCCGACCTTCCTGCCTTCCTGAGATGTTCCCCTTCCCCATTTCCCCTCTGCGTCCTCTGCGCGCGCTGGACGCGCGTCTCTGCGCTCTCAGGCCGCCAGGACGGCGGCCCTCTCTTTCTTCTGTTTGTCAGGAATCGCCCCCCGTCTCAGGCGTTGGCGACCCGCTTGGACGCAGCTTCGGCCTGGGGTGCCAGGGTCAGATCGGCGGGCGCCGTGCTGGGTTCCCGCCCGCGCATCTCGTCCAGCGCCTCTTCGATGGCGTCGTGGGTCTTGCGGCACAGGCCGATGGCGTCGTCCCCGTACTCCTCCGCCGTGATGGGCGGCAGGATCCGCACATGGATGCGGTGGAAGACGCTCCGCTCGAAGGTGAACCGGCCCTTGGGCAAGATCGGATGGGTCCCGTCGATGGCCACCGGTACGACCGTGACACCGGCGTCCCGGGCGAGGCGGAAGCCCCCCACCTTGAACGGCTGGAGTTCACCGTCCGAGGAGCGCGTCCCTTCGGGATACCGGCAGACGCTCTCGTTCAGCTCCCACCAGTGCTTGATGTCCCGGGCTACCCGGGGGTCCGGGAATGGATTCTTCGGATCGACGGCCACGTAGCCGCACCACTTCATGTAGGGCCCCAGCAGGGGCGCCTTGAAGACCTTCTCGTGGCTGATGAACTTGACCTGATGTTTGATCATCAGCATGGCCAGCGAGTCGATGAGGGACTGGTGATTGCAGCACACCAAAAACGGCCCGCCGGCGCGGAGATGTTCCGTGCCGGTGACCCGGATGCTCCAGAACGGATTGGTCCAGAACATCAGCTTGCCCCAGGTGAGGATGGCGCAAGCTTGGGGAACTCGACGGCGGGGGTCCCACCAGCGCGTGACCAGGTGCGCGGGCAGGCCGAGCAGCATGGACCACATCCCCCAGTGCATGACGTGGTGGTAGCAGAAGGCCGTCGCCAGCCATCGGAAGATCGTTCTCACAAATTTCATTCTTGCATCTATGACGAACCAAGTCCGATGGAATTCAATCCGTTGGCCGGAAAGGTTGCCCTGTATTCCCCTCTGAGGCCATCGAGAAGCCTCCAACCTCCCCCGGATACCCTTGACTACAAGGCCGCGCGACCCGATATTCCTCGCCGAGATGTCCGACCCTAAAACACCTGCCACCCGGACCCGCCGCTGGGGTGAGCGAGAGCGCGGTAACATAACCGCTCTACGCTTCTATTTCCACTTCTCCCGCGTCGTCGGGCGGGTGCTGGGGTACTTCTGTACAGGGCCCGCCTTGCTGTACTACATGCTGTTTGCGGGCAAGGCGCGGCGGGCGTCCTTCGAATACCTGGACCGCGCCCTGGGGCCGTCGAACATCTTTGTTCGGGTCGCCCGCGGATTCCGTCACATTTTCAACTTCGCTGCATCGATGGTGGACCGGTCCCTACTTCTGAGCCGGGGGAAGAAGACGTTCGATTTCACCACCGAACATACGGAACTGCTCAAGGAGATGGTGGATTCGGGCAGCGGTGGCATGGTGTTTTGCACCCACCTGGGCAACACGGAGCTGGCCAGCGCCGTGCTCCCCATCCCCAACGCGCGCTTTCACCAGGTGATGGCCGATCCGATGGACGCCGACCTGCAGGAGTTCCTGGAGGAAAAGGGGGGGGACATGTTCCCCTCGGTGATCCGTCTCGACGGCGCGCCGATGGCCTCTCTGAAGCTGCTCAGGGTCATTCGGGACGGAAACGTGGTGGGCATGAAGGTGGACCGGGTCCTGGACGAGAACTACGTCAAGGCCCCTTTTTTTGGCGCCGACGCGGTCTTCCCCACGGGCCCGTGGATCCTGGCGGCCACCTTCAAATCCCCCATTGTGTTCGTGTATTGCATGAAGGAGGGTGGCAAGGGCTACCGCATCATCTGCGAAGGGCCACACACCTTTACCTTCAACCGCAAGCAGCCCAAGCAGGAGCAGCTCGAGGAGTGGATCCGCTGGTTCGCCGGCCACCTCGAGGACATGGTCCGGCGGTACCCCTACCAGTGGTACAACTTCTACTCCGTGTGGGACGAGCAGGAGGCCATCAGCTCCGCCCCCGCGCGGGATGACAGCCACTGACGCCCCTTCGTGAGAAGGTAGCTTTCCACTAGGAAACCAACATGGAACTCGACGAGATCCAGATTCGGGGAGCACGGGAGCACAACCTCCAGCGCGTCGACCTCGACATCCCCAAGAAGCGCCTCGTCGTGTTCACGGGGGTCTCCGGGTCGGGCAAGTCTTCCCTGGCCTTCGACACCCTCTACGCCGAGGGCCAGCGGCGTTATGTGGAATCCCTCTCCGCCTATGCCCGCCAGTTCCTCGGCCAGATGGAGAAGCCCCGCTACGACACCATCCGCGGGC
>CAZDDH010000369.1:0-6399 GCA_964504165.1 uncultured Rickettsiales bacterium
GTGCGACGACGTAGCCGCCGTCACCGCGGTGGTCGATGCCGGGGCCGAGCACACCGGCGCCGATGCGGATGTTCTTGCCTTCCGGGTAGTGAAAGTAGGCGTGGACGCCGCCGCCGCCTGTCCGGACCTCCCAGGTGGCGGGCACCTCGAGATCGTGCTTGAGCGTCTCCCAGGAGTCGTCCCCGCCGTGCCGTGGATCGACGTCGATCACGACCAGGCCGCTGTCTTGGCCGGTGGCGACGGCTACGTTGGCGTCAGGCCAGCGTTCCCACCATCGGTGGATCTGGGATTCCTCTGCCGTGGCGGCCTTGCAGCCCCGGTGGACCCTGGGATGCTTGCCAGGGCTGGGGCACGATGCGTTGCCACAAGAACAGGCGCCGTTCCGCATGGCGTGAAGAGGGAAAACCGGCCAGCCAAGCCCGGCATAGAGCAGAGCGAACTCCAGCCTTCCCTCGGTCTCCGTCAGCGCCAGGGGCGCCGTGAGGCTCATCTCACTTCCGGTAGGCGCGCCAGACGCCGCAAGAAGCGGGTCCGACAGTGGCGATCAGGAAACTCCAAGACGACGGCCACTCCACCTTCCTCGATGCGAACGGCCGGAACCTCCTCACCCACCCCGACCAGACGCACGTCCGGATCTTCGAAGGTGGCGGTGGCCGTCATGGTCCCCATCTCCAGCATCGGTGCCATCCACATCCCTGGCTTCATTGCTCGTCTCCCATGTCAGCGAACGGGAGTTGGGAGGCCACCTCGACGACGGCCCGTCCGTGTTCCCGGTCGATCTGTTCTTCGTCCACACCGATCTCCGCGGCGATCTCACGCCTGGCCCTGGCGATGCAGCGGTCCGCGATCAGGTCTGCGATCAGATCGAGCGCGGCGCTGAAATCGCGGTCTGCATCCGGATGAGGGCGGGCGATGACCTCGGGTTGGAGTTTCGGCTTCACGATCCAGTCCTCGTTGTTCATCGAGCCGTTCGTTGGGCTCGACGACAGCTAAGGCAAGGACAGTGCCAACTCTCGGGAACGCAGTCCCCGTATGGGTTTGCTCGTGGTGGGCGACTTCGGGGAGGTCGGAATCTGCTGCTTTGGCCCGGTTGGCCCGGCGGGTGGACCAAAAAGCAGGTCGATTGGGCCGATAGAAATGCCAAATGAGCCGATTCAGGACACGTTTGGGCCGATTTTCTTGCCGTTTGGACCGATTCTGTCCCGCAAGAAGGGGTCCGATGGCGCGCAAGAGGCCCGTGCGCGCCGCCGCGGATGCCCAGGAGTACGGGCTCCGGTTTCTCCTTGACGCGGGCTGGAACATGGCATTCGTTTTGCAAGCGTAGTGCTCGAGTCCAGGCCAGACGCGAACCGAACCCGCCGCCACAGGAGGCCCACCGATGATTAACGCCGTCAGCTACTGCCGAGTTTCTTCCGAAGAGCAGGCCCTCAAGGACCTCTCCATCCCCGCCCAGAAGAAGGCCCTACGCCGCTGGATGGACGAGCGCCCCG
The DNA here is from genome assembly GCA_964504165.1 of uncultured Rickettsiales bacterium. Classification (GTDB taxonomy): domain Bacteria; phylum Myxococcota_A; class UBA796; order UBA9615; family CAYRNR01; genus CAZDDH01. The sequence continues at coordinate 1,491 of CAZDDH010000369.1, forward strand.
ACCACGCGCTGCTACAGGGTTTCGTGGACGAAGGGGAGTCCGCCTACGCTCCGGCGAACAAGCGCCCGGGTTTTTGCGAGATGGTTTCGTTCTGCCGGCGCAATGATGTGAACCTGATCCTGGTCCATAAGCTCGACCGCTTCTCGCGCAACCGCGAGGAGTCGATCCTGTTCAAGGCGCTGCTGCGCAAGCACGGGGTCACGGTCAAGTCCGTCACCGAGAACTATGACCCGAAGACGCCGCAGGGCTTCCTGTACGAGGGGATGATCGAGGTCATCAACCAGTTCTACTCGATGAACCTGGCCACCGAGACGGTCAAGGGGATGCGGGAGAACGCCGAGCGGGGGTACTGCAATGGTGGCCGCGTTCCCTACGGCTACCGGCTGGAGCGGGTCAGCGAAGGCGGCGAGCGCAGCCACTCGCGGCTCGCCCCCGGTCCGGAGGATGAGGTCGCCGTCATCCGGCGGATCTTCGACATGGCAGCCAACCACGGGATGGGCGGCAAGCGCATCGCCAACACGCTCAACAGCGAAGCCGTCCGTGCTCCACGCAGCCAGCACTGGAACGCCTCGACCATCAACAACATCCTCGACAACCGCGCCTACGTGGGCGACCGCGTGTGGCTCAAGAGGCGCAAGGCAGGTCAAGACGGCACCCGAGTGACCAACCCCGAGGCCGAACAGATCATCGTCGAAAACGCCCACGAACCGCTGGTGGACCGCGCACTCTTCGAGCGTCGCAGAGAGCTCGCCTCCAAACGCGCGTTCCACCGGCGAGGTTCGAAGGAAAAGCACGTCGAGTATCTGCTCAGCCGGCTCATCCGGTGTGACCGTTGCGGCAGCAACTTCGCTGGCCGCCGGCGAAAGTACAAGAACCGCAAGGGCGAGACCTACGACCTGTTGCGTTACTACTGCGGCGGCTACCTCAACAAGGGACCGTCCGTGTGTCCCTCGTTCCCGATCCACAAGGACTGGATCGAGGGCCTGGTCCTCGACCTCCTGCGCACCCGCCTCTGCTCGCCCGACGCCCTCGCCGAGTTGGAGAGCCGTGTACAGGAGCGCATCGAAGACCGGCGGCGGACCTACGGCAAGGGCCCAAAAGCGATCCAGCAGCGGATCCACGACATCGAACGCCGCATCGACAACTACTACAAGGCCATCGGCGACGGACTGGACAACGAGGTCTGCCGCCAGCACATCGAGGAACTCACCGCGGACAAGACCACCCTGGAGGAAGAAGCGCGCCTGCTCACGCGCGAGGATTACTATTCGCGGGCGTTACAGCTGAACATCGACGAGCTGCGGCGTTTCGCCAAGGCCTTCGACGAGGGATTCGAGGAGGCCCCGTTCGGAGTCCGTCGCCAACTCGTCCTGCACTTCATCGACGAGATCGTCGTCGTCGATCACAAGCTGCTGCGTATCCACTTCAAGATCCCCTTCGACAACAACGGGGTGAAGCTGCTCGCGGACCAGTTCAACGGGAAAACACCGGAAGGCTCGGACAATGATAACGCCGGAAACGCCCACGGGGCGGGGGATTCTGAAACGTTCCTGTCTGGGCCAATTAGGGGACCCAAACGAGACGCGAGATGCTGAATGCTTTCATGCCTTTTCCCCGGCGTGCCCAGGTAGGGGATTTTGCAAGACCTGCGCCAGGTGGTCGTGCGTATGGGCTCTGGTGTTTTGATCCGTCCGGTAGGCACTTCCCACCCTACTCAGTCAGTGAAGGGCCCACCGGGTCTCAAGGAGGATCTAGAGGATGGCTGGATACAGACCACGACCCGATGCCCTGGGTTCGATGCTCTTGTGCCTGGGACTGTGTGGCCTCCCTCTGTTCGTGGGGCTGATGTTCTTCGCCATCGTCTTCATCGGAGATGGATCGGTCTCTGCTCCGTATAGTCAGGCCGCTGGTGTGGTTTTTATCGTCAGCGCCAGCTTGGTCGCATCGGGGCTGTTTCGAATCATTTACAAGAAGATGGGGACGCGGCGCGGCCGGATGGTCGTCATCTATTTCGGCCTAGGATTCCTGGTCCTCTGCCTGGCCTTCTTCCTCGTGAACTTCAGAATTGTCTACTGACCCGACTTCCACAGCTCCGTCAGAGAAGGTTCAGCCTGGCATCGGCTCGTCCACGTCGATGTACAGCCCAGCGGCGGTGCGCTGCTGACCATAGCGATACAGCACGTCCCAGGCCTCGAGCCCCTCGCGCAGGTTGGCGAAGCTCACGGTCGAACCGAAGAAGTCGGCCGGGTTGAAGGCCGCGCACTTCTGGATCGCCAGGGTGTAGTTCTCGGCGGGCTCGAAGGACTCCAGGCCCTCGACCTTCCAGTCCGACGGCGCCGTGGCGAGGACCTCCTCGAGATCGGCGCCGCTGAGATCGACCAGGTAGACCGCGTTGAACCCCGGCGAGCCGGACGGCTGGCGCTGGACCTTGTAGGTGTCCAGCAGGTCCTGCTGGGTCAGCGGGCCCTCGCTCCAGCTGTGCCAGACATTGCCCGGGTCCATCAGCGCCACGTCGGCCTCGTCGAACACCGCCAGCGCCGCCCCGGCGGTGATCTGCGCGATGGTGTCCTCCCCACCCCCGTCCTTGACCCACGCCACTTCGACGAGCGCATCCGGCGCGTAGGTGGCCATGATCTGCTCCACCGCGTCCTGGGTCGGCTGGTCCACCGACAGCTCCTCGTTGGCCTCCACGTTCAGCAGCAGCTCGTATTCGTGGCCGATGATCTCCCGGCTGTCCAGGTCCAAGGTGACGTCCAGATGGGCGATCCACTCGGAGTTGGTGCCGGCCTGGATGATCAGCGCGTTGCCCGCCTCGACCGGCGTCTGGATCGCCGTGTGCGAGTGGCCGCCCAGGATGATGTCGATCTCCGGGATCGCCTCGGCCAGCATCCCGTCCATCGCCGCGCCGATGTGGCTGACGAAGACCATCAGGTCCACGTCGTGTGCGTGGTCGGCGACGATCTGCTGGCCCAGCTGTGCCCAGTCGTAGGTGGTGTGCAGCGAGCCGTCCGGGAAGAAGTCGCCGCTGGTCATGGTGTCGCACTCGGTCCAGGGCTGGGAGACGAACCCGAACAGGCCCAGCCGGACACAACCCACCTGCAGCTCGGCGTACTCCACCGCGCCCCACAGATCGGGATCCGTGCCCACATACTCCGTGTTGGAAGCCAGCACGATGGCTTGGGGATCCCGGGAAAACCGCAGCAGCTCCTCCTCGCTCCAGGCGAAGTCGTGGTTACCGATGACCCGCACGTCAAAGCGCAGCGCCTCCACCACCTCAACGGTGGACTGGCCATGGGACAACAGCTCGGCGATGGAGCCCTTCTCGTGGTCGTCTCCGCCGTCGCTGAACAGCGTGTAGGGATTGTGGTCCGCCTTGACCGATTCGTAATACCCCCGCATCCGGGAGACCGGGCTGACGTAGCCGTACTCGGGTTCGGGGGTGTAGGTGGCGTGGATGTCGTTGACGTGGATGAAGCTCAGCAACTGCTCGGTGGCGTCTGGATCACATGCGGGCCAGCGAGAGTCGAGGTCCTCGTCTGGCGGAGGCTCTTCGTCCCGGGCACAGCCCGCCACGACACAGGCCAGTAGTCCGGCCAGCATCCCGATCGACAGGAGATTCAGGTTTCGAGAAGCCATCACTCCCAGACGAGAGCTTTGGTCGGGCAAAACGCGGCGCAGGAGGGGTTGTCGCCCCCACAGAGGTCGCACTTGTAGGACTTGTGCTTGCCGTCGTCGAAGCGGATCTGGCCAAAGGGGCAGGCGGCGGAGCACTGGCGGCAGCCCACGCAGCGGTCCTCGTTGACCTGCATGGCGCCGGTGGCCGGGTTGCGGGTGATGGCCAGCACTGGGCAGACCATGGCGCAGGCGGCCTGGCCGCATTGCAGGCAGACCATCGGCACGTTGTCCACGTCGTCGACGACGACGTGAGCGGTGATGCGGCTGGCCTGGGGACGCACAGCGGACTGGGAGTGGCGGAAGGCGCAGGCCAGCTCGCAGGTGCGGCAGGCGGTGCAGCGGTCCGGGTTGACGTACAGCTTGTGACTACCGGTTGCCGGGTTTTGCATCGTCGTCACCTCACTTGCCCACGCTGGCGAACTGCTCGGCCAGCTTGGGGCGCTTGCAGTCGTCACAGAGCTCGAAGTAGTCGGCGGAGAGGCCCTTGGCCACCAGACGGTCCCGCTGGGCTTCCGTGATCAGCGATTTGCCGCAGCTGGTGCAGCGTACCTTGGTGTGGGTGCGGTACCAGATGGTGCGCCACAGCGGCGTGTCCTCGTACTGGATGTGCCCCGTAGGGCAGACGTGGGCACAGGCCAGGCATCCGATGCAGTCGTCGCTGGCTTCGCCGTAGGGCGTGTCGATCGCCTTGCCGTCGCCGCGGTTGACGAAGGTGATGGCGTTGGCCTTCACCGACTCGCCGCAGATGCGCTCGCACAACCCGCACAGGATGCAGTCGTTGTTCTCGCGCCCGGGGAACGGTAGGTCGTCCACCGGGACATCGTGGCGACCGGCCAGCTCCAGCAGCGCCCCGTTGTGGGGGCTCATGGACAGCAGCAGCTGGATCACCATCTTGCGGTTGGAGACCACCCGCTCCGTGTCCAGGTGGACATGGATGCCCTCCTTGACCGGATAGTTGCACGCGGTAGTGAGCTTGCGTTTGCCCCGCTTCTCCACCTCGACGAGGCACAGCCGGCAGGCGCCATAGGCGCTCACCGCCTCGTGGTAGCACAGGTGCGGGACCGTGTAGCCGTTCGCCTCCAGGACCGTCAGCAGGCCGGAGTTCTCTGCGGCTTCGATCACGTGACCGGTGAAGTCCGGACCGGTGACCTTGAATCGGACCATCTCGTTCTCCTCAGTCGATCTCGATGGCCGCCCACTTGGTGGGGCAGGCCTCGTAGCAGACACGGCACTT
>CAZDDH010000370.1:0-6393 GCA_964504165.1 uncultured Rickettsiales bacterium
CCACCGAGACCAACACCAAAACGCCGAATACCTGACGGATCTGCCCCGGTTCCAGGGCCGAGATGAGCGCCAGCAAGAACACCCCGACGGGCAGCCCGGCCAAGGCCAGGGCCACATACAGGGCCATCTCCCGCCACGGCAGCGGCTGGCGGTGATGGACCAGCCCGGCGACGAACTGGGACGATGCCGTCACCGCCACCACCGGGATCGCCAGGTGGGGCGGGAGATCGGCCAGCATCAGCAACAGCGGCATCACCAGCAGCCCGAAGCCGAAACCGGCCGCGGACTGCAAGACGCTACCGATGGCCACCACGACCGCGGTCCAGATGAGGGTGTTCGTCTCCAAGATTTGCCCATACTACCCCTAGTGCAACGACATGGAGGTTCCGTAGAATCGCGGCCATGCGAACTTGGCTATGCGTACTGATGGTGTGTTGGGTGGTGCTCCCCGCGCGGGCCGAGGCAGCGTTCCATGCGGGGGGGAAGGGGCCAGCGGTCCTGCTGGTAATGGGGCCGGAGGCCGACGAGGGGCTCTACCAGTGGCCCGAGGGTGGAGGCCTGGCACCCTATCTGGCCAGGCGGGGGTTCTCGGTGTGGATCGTCCCGCATGGCGAGCTACGCGCTGCCGTGGAGCAGATCCGTGCGGACGTGGGTCCTCAACCGGTCTCACTGGTGGGATTCGGGCTCGGCGGGACGGCCATCTACCGATATCTGGCCGATGCGGGCGATGGGGCGGTGAAGAACATCGTGACAGTGGGGGCACCGGCGGGCTGGGAGACAGTTTCCCCCCTGCAGGAGGCGGTGATCGACGAACTCGCCCGGCCCCAGGTGGCGCGTTTTTCGTCCTTGGTGTTCGTGGGATCGCCCCTGCCGCTGGCGGGCCGGGACCTGTACTCGGCGGCGCTGACGAATGTGAAACAGGAGCGCGAAGCGGAGCTGTTGCGGGCCGGACGGGAGGCGGGAGCCACCCAGCGGGATCCGGCCCTGGACCAGCTGCGTGATTGGGTGACGGGGCCGCCCGCCATAAACGTCCCTGCGCTGGTGGCCTGCGGGGAGCTGGACCGCTGGGCGCCCTGCGAGGAGGCCTGGCGGGCCCGCGACGCCATGGGCGGCAGCGCCACCTTCCGCAAGTTCGGCTACATGAACTGGGACGGGATGGATTTTGGCCACCTGGACCTGGCCCTCACGCCGGAGGCTCGCAGGGCGGTCTTCCCCGTGGTGGCCCGGTTCCTAGAGCGGGAGGAGCTGTGATGAGGACCCACGGGCTGGTCGTCACCACGGTGGTCCTGTGCCTGCTGGCAGGCTGCGCATCCCACAAACCCCGCTGGGTGAGGCTCGTGCCCGTCCCCGAGACGATCCGGGCGGCGACGGATGACGGCACCGAGCTGGCCCTGCACCACTTCCCCCCCGTGGGAGAAGCCGTATCCACGACCCCCGTGCTGGTCTGCCACGGCATCGCGTCCAACCGGCACACCTGGACCCTGGGGGCCGACCGGAGCATCGGCGCCTACCTCTCCAAGCAGGGGTACGACGTCTATCTGGTCGATCTGCGGGGCCACGGGGAGTCGGGGCCCGCCACCCCCGGGACCAACATCGACACCTACGGGCAACACGACGTCCCGGCGGCCATCACCGCTGCGCTCCAGCACTCCGGCGCCGAGCAGGCGGTGTGGATCGGCCACAGCATGGGGGGCATGTCGCTGGTAGCCTACCTGGATGCCGTCGACGAGACACCCCTGGCGGCGGCGGTGACCGTGGCCTCCCCCATCGACTGGCGGGGCAGCGACCGCATGACCCACCTGGTGGAACAGCTGCTGGTGCTGTTCCCCGGCCAGCACCCCCTCCAGACCAAGGGGCTGGCCCGCATCTTCACCAGCGCGGCCGGCGACATGCCCTTCGGCCTGGACCGCATGGTCTACGAGCCGTCCAACATGACCCGCGAACACCTGGCGGACATGATGCGGGTCGGCATCTCCCCCATCCAGGGCGGCGTCCGCAGCCAGTTCAAGGGCGCCCTGCAGGCCGGGGCCTTCGTCTCCGCCGACGGCGGCACCAACTACCTGGACACGGCCGCCAAGGTCCAGGTGCCGTTCCTGGTCATCGCCGGCCGGGCCGACCACCTGAGCCCCCCCGAACGCACCTGGGATTTCTACGACCGGCTCGCCTCCCCCGACAAGACCTGGCGCGTCTTCGGCCTGGACCAGGGGGACCACGCAGACTACGGCCACGTGGATCTGTGCAACGGGAACCATGCGCAGGAGGATGTGTATCCGTTCATCTCGGAGTGGCTGCGCTCTCGGATCGGTGGCGAATGACCCAACCGTACGACGACCGCCCCATCCCCTGCCCCAAGTGCTCCGGGCCCCTACCCCCAGGTGAAGCCGTCCGTCAGGTGACGTGCAGCTACTGCGGGCATCAGGGGGATCATCCCGTGCCGCTCGCCGCGGGGACCGAGGTGCTCGTGAAGGCGTCGTTCCACTACGCCCTCGCCCGGGTGGAGCGCTGCGACGGCCCCGACGCCATCCATGTGACGCTCGAGAAAGGCACCCGTAAACAGGTGCCACTCGAGAGCCTGGTCGCCGTGACCCGGGAAGGGCTGGAGTCCAACATGCGGGTCTACGCCCGGCTGTTCATGGGCTGGCAGCTCACCTGGGCTGAAGAGGTGACCCCTGCAGATGCGGTGGTCAAGCACCCAAACCGCGCCTTCCAGAGCGATTTCTTCAACAAGACCGTCGCCGCCACCGACGTGCGTATTCCCCTCCGTCCCGAGCTGCGCACGCAGCGTTCACGACTGGAGCAATGGTGGGTGGAACGGCGGACGCCCATCCTGGCGGGCGCGGTCATCGCGGTGGTCGTGCTGTTGTGGCTGCTGGTGCGCGGGTTGCTCTAACGCCGCTTCTTCTTCTTGCGCCGCTTCTTGGCCCGGGAGTCCGTGCCGTCGGCCGCTTCACGCTGGTGCGGGGGCAAGGACTTGGCGGCCTGCTCGCGCCAGTCGGCGGGGAGGGGTTCGAGTTTGCCCGAGGCCAGTCGGCTGCGGACCCACAACAGGACGCCGATACCCATCAGGACGACGGGCACGCTCACCAGCTGGGAGGTGGAGAGGGCGTCGTTGAAGTACAGGCCCCGATCATCGCCGCGGAACAGCTCCACGGTGGAGCGGGCCGCCGCGTAGAGGATGCACAGCCACACGAAGACCTGGCCGTGGTAGCGCTTGCGAGGGGCCAGCCACAGGGCCAGGAACAGGAAGATACCCAGGGAATAGAGGCCCGACATGGGCTGGGTGGGGACCAGCTGCTGGTCCAGCAGGCTACCGAGCCCCCCGGCGTCCGTGGGGAAGGTTAGGGCGAACCAGCTGGGCCACTGGAACGGCAAGATCCCCTCGAGCCAGTACGGCAGTGGCGCCTCGATGGGCCGCCCGTGGCAGCAGCCGGCCAGCAGGCAGCCGATGCGGCCGAACGCCAGGCCAAACACCAGCGGCGGCGACCACACATCCGCAACCTGCAGGAAGTTCAGCCCCTTGACGCGTGTGAAGAGCCACACCACCACCACCACGACGAGGAAACCGCCGTAGAAGGCGTATCCCCCTCGTGAAAAGTTGAAGAAGATCCCCGGGTCGGCGAAAAACATGGCCGGCTCGGCCATCAACAGGTGCAGCAGACGTGATCCCGCCAGCGACGAGACGACGCCGATGAACACCAGCGTGACCATCTGGTCCGAGCGGATGCCTTCCTTGCGTGCTCCGCGCACCACCAGGGACATCCCCAGCAGGAACGCCAGGGCCAGGCAAAAACCGTACGAGTGGTAGGGCAACGTTCGGCCGAACCACGGGATTTCGAATAGGACAGGGTTCACGGCGCAGGAGCATGGCACACCCGGCGGCATCGCTCAATGGCTCCGCGATAATGGCAGCTGCCACGTTTGCTCCGCACCGTTTCAGCTGCTATGCAGAACGCGGCGTGGCAGACCGTTAACCCAAATGGGGGACCGGGGTCTGCCCGCTCCAAGGAGAAACTCATGCACCGACGGATCCGGACCCTGATTTTTCTGCTGACGGCGAGCGCGCTGGTCTTCACCTCCATGAGCGGGTGCGAAGACGGGACCGATCCTTGCGAGGCAGCCGGCGGAACCATCGAGCTGGGAGACGAGAATAATTACGAGTTCAACGGCACCCTGGACATCCACAGCTACGACGTGACCGAGGCCGTCTACCCCTGCGAGGATCCGGACAACGAGGTCTGTGACCTCCAGATCTGCTGGGACCAGATCACCGAAGACCTTCAGGTCCACGCGATGGATCCGGCGGCGGACATCGACATGGTCTCCCTGGTCGTTTTCCAGCACCTCACCCAAGAAGAGGTGGAGATCGGCCTCAGCGAGAACAGCCTCCAGCAGGTGGACATGACCCTGTTCGTGAACAACACCGATTTTGGCGACGACACCTGCATCAACCTCAGCGAGCTGACCCTGTTCGGCACCGACATCGACGTGGAGCAGTACTTCAACGCCTCCTACGGGGCCACCTGGCTGTTCACCCTCAACACCGGCACCGTGCCGGCCGTGGGCACGCGTATGGCCGCCTTCCTCAATCCCACGTCCAGCGCGGTCGCGGATCAGCTCGCCCTGGACAACACCAGCACCGTGCTCGATTTCACCGTCGATCTGACCAGCCTCACCGAAGTCAGCGTACAGGCCGGCGTGCCGCTGACGGCGGACTGGTCCGCCCTGACCACCTCCGGGCTGGGGATCGATTTCACGCCGGGGGACGTGAACCAGATGATGCTGGGCTACTACGAGACCCTCACCCCCGAAGACCTCGAATCTCAGTTCCTGGACGTGGAGCTCATCGCCGACGAGCTGTGGACGATGGATCTGGAGACGGTCAGCAACGCCGACCTGGCCGGATTGACCGGCGACACCACCTTCGCCGGCATCACCACCACCGGCACCTGGCTGCTGGCCATGCGCTGCACCACCTGCCCCAACCCGGCGCCGCCTTTCCTGACGATCCTCGAGGCTTGTGAGTAGAGACGAAGAAGAAGAAAAAATCGCAGAGGGCGCGGACGATTCCTTCACTTAATTTTTTGCCACCAAAATTGATCAACAGACCGAGTTTGTTGTTCGTCGCCTTCAGATAGGTGAGCAGCTGCCTCGCATGTACCGGGTGAAGCTCCTCGAGCGCTTTGATTTCGAGCAATATTCTATCCTCGACTAGGAGGTCCGCCCGATAGACAACTCCCAGGTCACGTCCTTTATACGTCGCCTGAACAGGCACTTGAGTCTCCACACGGAGACCTCGGATCTGCAGTTCACATTCCAGTGCGGCCTGGTAGGCCGATTCGAGCAATCCAGGCCCAAACGCGTCGTGAACGGTCACGGCACTACCAATCACTATGCCGGTAATCTCGTTCCAAGCGAGTCTCCCCATCTGCGTCCTCGACATCTTCCTCCCCTCCGCGCCCTCTGCGTTTTTTTCTTCATCCTCTCCCCATCTCCCCCGCATCCCTGAAGCTGTAGCTCCCTCCCCTTGCCACGATGATGTGGTCCAGCAGATCAAAACCAAGGATCTCGGCCGTGTGGCTGAGGCGCTTCGTGACCGCTCGATCTTCTGCAGAGGGGGCCGGGTCGCCGGACGGGTGGTTGTGGATCAGCAGCACGGCGGCGGCCGATTCGGCGACGGCAGGGCGGAAGACCTCGCGGGGGTGCACGATGGTGCCGTCGAGGCAGCCGACGGACACGCAGTAGTCCTTGATCAGGCGGTGCTTGGTATCCAGCAACAGGACGAAGAAGTGCTCCCGATCCAGGTGCGCCAGCCGGGGCCGGTAAGCCTCCACGACCTGACGGCTGGAACGCAGGGGATCCCCCCTCAGCACCGCATTTCCAACGGAGCGCCGTCCGAGCTCCAGGGCCGCCTGCAGACGTGCCGCCTTGGCCGGGCCGACCCCCGGCTGAGATTGCAGACCGGACAGGGAGGCGCGGGACACCCCACGCAGGCCTCCGAAACGCTCGACGAGGCCCCGGGCCACGCTCAACACGTCGGCCCGTCCCGTCCCTGTGGCCAGCACCAGGGCCAGCAGTTCGACATCGCTCAGGTCCGCCGCGTCACCGGCGGCCAGCCGTTCGCGCATCGCCAGCGGTTGACGGGAGGCAGCTTCCAGGTGTTCCGTGTCACATAACATGCCTGCTGCGATGTGCAGGTTCCGTGCCACCGGGATTCCGGCGAGCCGGCGGGCTCTCCGTTTGTCCGAGCGACCGGATTCCGGTCCGGGGGTCCGATTTCCGGTCCCAGCGGGTCCGGGAGCATGTTGCGCACATGGGAGCTGTACGGCGGCCGCGTGCAATGGCAAAATTGATCGTGTTCTCCGATGTCTGATCGGGCCGCCCACGGTCCAGAAA
>CAZDDH010000371.1:0-6278 GCA_964504165.1 uncultured Rickettsiales bacterium
CAACCTCGGCTTGCGTCTCGCGAGGTCTCTTTGAGTGCCCTTGACCCTTGGACCCTTGAGCCCTTGGCCCTTTCCGTTGTCCCCCGCCGGACTGGAGCGCAGAGCGCAGCGGCCGAGCGGGGCGGTAGCCCAAGCCGGCCGCAAGCGCTTGGAGCGCAGGGGAGGCACTCCTTGGGGTCCAGGGCGGCAAGCCCCCTGGTCGCGAAGCGACCGATCGCGATGTTTGGACGTGAGTGGATGAACTGGCAATTCCTCGTGGTGGTGGCTGTCTGCACAGCCGTTGCCGCAACGGCCAACGCTCGTGAACAGACGGATCGTATCTAACCCTTCCCGGCGCCAGCCCCTGGACCAGATGATCCGGAACATGGCCCCCGATTTGGGTTATTATCGTTCCCAAGGGGAGCCAACTCGATGCCCGACCACGACGAAGACAATCGCCCCTCCACCGATTCCCCGGCGGTCCTCGACCAGGACGCCGACGTCAGCGAGCTCGTGGCCAACGCGGGCCGCAGCACGCTCTCCGCGGATGATCGGGTGCTCCCGCCCCATCCCGGCACGGACGTGCCTTGTGAGTACCAGGTGGCCCGCCTCGAACCAGGAACATTCTGGATGGGCAGCCCTGAAGACGAGACGGGCCGCGATGACGATGAGACGCGGCACGAGGTGACGCTGACGCGACCCTTCGAGATCGGGCGGACGCCGGTGACGCAGCTGTGGGCCACGGTGATGGGCAACAACCCCAGCGACAAGAAGGGCGAGGATCACCCCGTGGAGAACGTCAGCTGGTACGACGTCCTGCGGTTTTGCAACCGCCTGTCCGAGCTGCAGGGTTTCGAACCGGCCTATCGCTTCGGTGAGACCGTGTGCGACGGCTATATGATCGAGCGGACCCCGGTGACCTGGGTCCAATCCGCGGGCGGCTACCGTCTACCCACGGAGGCGGAGTGGGAGTACGCCGCCCGGGCCGGCGAGGATCACCGCTACGCCGGCTCGGATTGCCTCCCGCTGGTGGCCTGGGCCGCTCTGGACTGGCGCATCCACCATCAACCGGTCGGCCACAAGGCGCCCAACGCGTGGGGGCTGTACAACATGAGCGGCAACGTGTGCGAGTGGGTCTGGGATACCCACGACTCCTATCCCTCCGGCCCCGTAACCGATCCGACTGGTGCTCCGGTTGTCGACACCATCGTCCACCGGGGCGGCTGCTGGGGCGATCCTGATGATCATGTCCGGGTGGCCTCTCGTCAGTCGGCTATACCGGCGCGCAAGAAGTACTATCTGGGATTCCGCGTCGCGCGCACCGTTGGGGCGGAGGCCGACTCGACCGAGGAGGCCTGACCGATCCAGAGTGCAGAACCTGGGTCAGGGCGCCCACCGCGGAGTCACGGCACGTCCGGCTGCACGGCGGCGGCGGGGGCGGCGAGCTGGTGCTCTTGCTCGACCCCGAACAGCTCCTCCTCATATCTCTCCAGCGCGGCCTGCAGCTCCTTGAACGCTCGGATCGAGTCGACGTTTGCCTGGACCGCGGCGTCTTTCTTTTCGCCCGGCTCCAAAGCCATCGAACTCAATGTGAGAACAAACGTGCGCAGTTGGATGTGATAGTCGATGGCAGCGGCCTGGCGGTGCAGGATTCCACGAACCGTTGCCATCAAGATCTCGTGATCCCCGATGGCCTCGTGTTCTTCGGCAAGGTATTTTTCCGCGAGACACGAAAGCTGGGCCTGCTCCTCGTCCGTCAACACTCCGTCGGCGCCCTGGCTCTTGAGCTTATATCCGATGCCATCCAGCGCTCGTACGTCCGCGGCCACCTCGGTCCCCATCTTCAAGCGTTGGTCGAGATCGTCACCCGTCTGCGCCATCACCTCGTCCAGATCAAAGGCCTCGAACACGATGGGCTGATCGATGACGCAGTCCAGGGGAGGCGGCGCGGAGGCCGCATCCTGCCCAGAGGGATGGGCGCTGGGCTCATCCTCGCGCACGCCCTCCCTCGCGACGAACTCGGGGGGGCACCCGCCCAGTTCGGTGGCATTCGTGTTGGTCAGCGCGATCATCCACATGACGGCGAAGCCGAGGAATGATTTCATCTCGTTGAACACCTCGTTCTCAACGGTAGGGGCGTTTCGGTCGAGGTATGGAAGGGAGAAGACCCTACCTGCATCGACCGAAACGTTCCACACCCACACTGGCCGGCGCGATCATCCGCCGTCAGATGGAGAAACTCGAGTCTGCGCGGAAAAACCACTCCCGCGCGGGCACGATTTGAATCAACCCCGAGTCGGTCTCGATGGACTCGTCTTGCGCAAGCGTGACGATCGTCGCGGAGCCAGCACCGCACTCGGACATCGCCTCGGTGAGGGCGTTGATCTCGCGTTGCCGTGTCGCCGGCTCGTCGAACCGCTCGCACACCTGGACCAGAGCAGGCGGACCTCCCTGCACGGGATCGTCGACCGCGAAGTCGACCTCCTTGCCGGACGAAGTCTTGACCCAGGTGACCGCGCCGTCGGCCAGCCTGCCCAGGCGGTGTCTCAGCTCCAGATAGACGGCGTTTTCGAGTTGGGCTCCGCGGTTGCGCGCCCCAGCGCGGTACATCGCGGCCGCCAGCCCCGGGTCGATGGCGTAGACTTTTCGTGGATTGACCGCGCGTTGTCGGGCCGAGCGCGTTCGGAGGGGAACCAGGAAGAACAGGAAGGCGTCCACCAGGTGCCCGAGGTAGGTCAGCAGGGTGGCCTTACCGACCTTCCAACCCTGGGAAGTGAGAGATCCGTGGAGCCGACTGACGGAGAAGCCGTTGGCGTTGGCGGCGAACAGGGCGGCCACCAACTCGCGCAGCACGGCCAGGTTGGTGGCGTTGTGACGTTCAGCGACGTCCCGCAGCACCACCAGATCGACATACTCCTGCAGCAGCTGCACTCTGTCGTGGGGGTGGAGCGAGCGAACCGCAGGGAATCCACCCCGATGCAGGTAGTCGACCACGAAAGAGTCCATCCGGGAACGCTGTGGCGCGCCCGGCGGCCAGCGGCGGGGCTGCAGGCCGAGCCCGTCCGCCAGGGACGCCTCGCGCATGCTGAATGGAAGCACCTCCACAGTCACGCTCCGCCCGCGAAACGCGGTAGCCACCTCGGTGGACAGCAGGCGGGCAGAGGAGCCGGTGATGAACAGCCGGGCACGCTCGGTGTCAAGCACGCGGCGGGCGAAGCGCTCCCACCCGGGGATCACCTGGATCTCATCGAGGAACAGCCAGGCATCCTGTGTACGTGCGTCCGGATCACGCCGGTAGAACAGCTCCAGTGCCCGGTCGAGCGTCCCGAGATCGGCGTTGCCCAGCCGGTCGTCTTCGAGGTTCAGGTAGAGGACACGCGATCGCGGGACGCCTTGCTCCAGAAGCGAACGCATCTCCCCGAACAGGCGATAGGTCTTCCCGCTGCGGCGCATTCCAATCAGTGCGTCGGCCTTCCCGACGACATCGGGCAGGCGCACATCGCGAGGGACCGTGTCAGGGAGGGGTCGTTCCTGCTGTTCAGCGATGAGCCTCTCGAGGATGGGGTCCGAGGGTGACATGATTCGACTTTCTATTGGTCAGCATGCAGGACCAAAAATAGCAATAATTGGTCTTGTAAGAAAGTCTAAAGAGATGAGTTCAAAAATAAAAAGTTTTACGCGGGGCGTCGGGCACTTGATGTCTCGTCCTGTCGTTCCGGTGGTCGAGGGCCGGGCGGACGCGGTTGGAGCGGAGAGTGCGTGATTCGACGTGGGGGCAGCTCCCTCGGCTGTGGTATAGCCTTGGGGACGAAGCAGCTGGCCGCCTGGCTACACCTTCCGTCCGCGGCTCATGCGACCCTCCTGTAGTCGTGGTGCAGCCCCCCGAGAACAGATAGGGCGACCACCTTTCCGTTCGCCTTGCTCGGCTGCCCGGCGTCATCAGATCCTGGGATACGCTGCCCCAAGCCCTGATGGGGTCGGGCCTTGTTGAAGTACCGGTGCGCGTACTCCTCGAGCACCCGACGAAGGTGGGCCTCGTTGAGGATTACCAGGTGGTCGAGGCATTCGCGGCGGACGCTGCCCAAATACCTCTCGCAAATTGGATTGAGATCGGGAGACCGGGGCGGAATCCGGACGACTTCGATGCCCGAGCCTTCGGCCACCGCGGCAAAGTGCTGGCCGTACTTCCCGTCGTTGTCGCGGATCAGGAACCTCGGCCCCTCGCCGAACGGCATGGCCTCCCTGAGTTGCTGTGCCGCCCACCGATCGCTCGGAGTCCGGGTCACGCCAACATGCACCACTTCGCGGGTCCCGTGCTTCACGATGAAGAACGCGAAGATGGGCCGGAAGAGCACATCGTACAGCTGGAGGAAGTCGCAGGCCCAGATGTCGTCCGTATGGTTCTCGAGGAAGGTCTTCCAGGTCTGCCCGCGCTGTCCATGCGGCCGAGCCCGCGTCATGTACTTCTGGATTGTTCTCTTGCTGACCCGGATACCGAGCTTCAGCAGCTCGCCGCGTATTCGTTCGGCTCCCCAGGTGTCGTTGTCCCTCGCCATGGACACGATCAGATCGATCGTCTCCTGGCTCAGCCCTGCGGGGGGGGGCCCCCCCCCCGGCCGCAGTGTGGGGCCAAAAATCGCAGAACCGGGAAGGGGGCCCCCCCCCCCCTCCTCTTCTTCTCCGCGCCCCCCGCGCCCCGGCGGGGGGGCGGCCCCCCCCCCCCGCCGCGACTTTCTCGTCCAAATGAGCTCGAACAGGTCTCGGTGCCACCGAAGCAATGTGTTGGGCTTCACGAGATGAAGAGCATCGACCCACGCCTTGTCGAGCCGGGCGAAGAGGACCATCAGGATCCGGTCGAGGTCGCGCAACGGTGGCCTCTTGATCTTGCGGCGGACCACGATCAGCTGTTGGCGAAGGAGGGCGTTCTCGGCGACCAGTTCGGAGCGAGGACGGACGGCATCGTGGGCTGCACCCGCGAGGGCGCCCGCGATGGTGCGTGCGGGTTCGGCGAGGCGCTTGACGGTGTCACCGATCGAACGGACCCAGCCGACGACGGCATTTTTCACGGCGACTACGATCTTCCCCAGCATGACGGCCTCCCTCTCTGTACGTCTTGCTCGGCCAACATGTGCCCGATCTGGGGCATGGATGGAAGGTGTAGCCAACACGGGCCGAAAGACACCGCGCAGCCGAACGTTTCCTCACAACGGAGACCGGGCAGCGCGAGATCGAACACGCCGTAGCACGTCACGTGGAAGACATGACCGAGGAGTTGCAGCAGCAGGTGGAGGAGCGCCGCCAATCGCTCGCATCGGAGATCGAAGAGATCGAGGAAGCCTTTGCGGCGCGGCAGCGTGAGTTGACGGCACAAGCGGACGCGGAGAGCGATCGGCGGGATGCACTCACCCAAAAGATAGAAAACCTGAAGGAGCAACTCGATACCCTCGACGAGATCCGCCAGGACCGCAAGACGAGCCTCCTGGCTGGGCTTCTCTCGGAGGCATCCTCGCCGGTCAGACCGGATGAGCGTGTACAGGAGCGCCGCAACTCGGTCCAACCCCTGCAGGCGCATCCTGCATCTTACCGAAAGGTGGATGACCTTCCGGATTTCGTGGCCGACCTCTCTCGGCGGTTGCCCTCGTGGAGTGACCACGAGGTCGCAAACATGCTGGCCACCTTCATCTCGTCCCCGTGGGTCGTCGTGGCCGGACCGCCTGGCGTGGGCAAGAGCACCTTCGTACGGGCGTTCCTGTCGCAGCTGGGGCACGGCCCCGAGACCGAGCGATGCCTGGATCTGATCGTACGCCGCGATTGGCGTGACGATCGGCCGCTGTTCGGGCGGTGGGATCCTCGCGGGGGCGAATGGGAGCCGAGCAGCGATGGCCTCCTCGAACTGCTGTTGACCGCGCACGACGACGAATCTCGTGAATTCGGAGGTCTCTATTCCGCGTTCTTCGAAGAGATGAACCTGGCACAGCCCGAACACTACCTGGCGCGGCCCATGGCGGCGCTGGAGGCTCCAGTGCCGAGGGTTCGGCTATATGGCGCCGAGCTTCAGCCGGAAAATCGCGAGCGGTACCCGGCCGTGCTGCCGATCGCGTCCAACGTCCGGCTCGTCGGGACCGTCAACAACGACGATACCACCGAGCGCCTGTCACCGAGGTTTCTGTCCAGGGTGCCGGTGATCTGGATGGAGGTGCCCATCGAAACCTTCGATGCACCGCTGGACCTGTCTCCGCCACCCGACGGATCTTTCGTCAGTCGTAGTGTAGTGAGCGCCCGCTATTGCTACGATTTCC
>CAZDDH010000372.1:0-6271 GCA_964504165.1 uncultured Rickettsiales bacterium
GGTCGTCAGGTCAGGCGTGAGGGACGGAATTCCGCTCTATGACGGGAGTGTCCCTACAGCAGGCGGAAAAGCATTGTCGCAGGATGCATTTCGGCAGGTCAAACCCACTTCACAGATTGCTCGGGGAACGGCAGTCAAGACCTTGTAAAAGTTGGCGCCGGGCTCGCCACGGGGCCAAAAAAAGGCTGGACATTAGGAATTAGGATTTTTCGGGTTTTCGCCCAACAAACAGCCCCGGCCGATTGCCCAGGTCCCGTGGATCCAGCCGTACCGCCAGCCCGGCGCTCTTCATCGCCGAGGTCAACTCATCCACGGTGAACGCGGTCAGCTCGTGGGGATCCTCGAAATGTTCGACGCCGCCGGCCGGGCGCCCGACCAGCCAATGGAAGTGAAGGATCGAGCGCCCGCCGCGCACGCGGCCGTCGCACATGCGCGCGAGCTTGAGCTGGTCGTCCTCGTAGGTGTCGAGGATCACGGTGCCGTCCAGCAACTCGTCGGGCGTGAACCAGGCCTGGACCACCAGCACGCCCCCGGGCTCGAGGGCCGCGGCAAACGCACGCATGGCTTGCGTCAGCTCGTCGTCGTCGTGGAGGTAGCCGATGGACGAGAACAGGCACAGCAGGGCGTCTACCGGACGGGGAGCGATGAAGCTCTTCATGTCCGCCTCGAACAGCGGGACGTCCCCCAGGCGTTGCTGTGCCACGGCCAGCATCGAAGGGCTGAGATCGAACCCGGACACCCGGTAGTGAGCGCGGAGGGCCGCCAGGTACTGCCCGGTTCCGCAGGCGGCTTCCAGGATCCGGCTGCCGTCAGCGATCCCCTCCTCGTGCAGCAGCGAACGGACCTGCGCCGCTTCGGCGGGGTAGTCCTTCCAGTGATAGATCAGATCGTAGTATTCGGCCCTTGGGCCATAGATGGGTTGGTCACTCATGGGGCCTCCGACGGCAGGCACGAAGCGTACCCGCAAACGTCAGCGGTAGGTACCCGGGTTGATCTACTGTTTGGAAACCCCACATCAACGGTGGTGTTCCAACATCTTGCCCCGAATACCGCGGATCCGGTTCAGTAGAATCCCTATCGGCTAAATACATATATTCCAGTAGGGTTTGGTGTGGTTATGGTTAGCCGTGCGGGGGCTGCCTGTCTGTTATTCAACAGTGATCCCTCGCGATTTGCTCCTATTGCCGCATCGCGAATTCCGGGTATTGTGACGCGCCGGACCCAAGACATCACACTCGCCATCCGGGAGCTGTTGCGGGCACGCTGAGGGGTGGGCTCATTCCCCGCGATCGGGGGCACAGAGATCGTCGCCGGGCTGGCTCTCGAGCAGGCCGTCGAGTCCACCGCGACGCTGGACGAGGTCGGCGAGGGTGTAGCGCTCCAGCACACCCATGATGGCGTCATGGATCTCCACGTACAGATCCCTCGTCACGCAGCTGGCCTTGCGGGCACAGGTATCCGGGTCATCCACGCACGGGACCAGGCCCAGCGAGCCTTCCAGCGCCTGCATCACCTCGGCGAGCCCAATCTGCTCGGGAGACCGCGTCAGCACCCAGCCACCGTGCAGCCCCCGCTTGCTCATGGCCAGGCCGGCGATCTTGAGCGCATTGAACATCGTATCGAGGTACTTGCGGGACAACTGCTGGCTATCGGCGATGTCCTGGAGGTTGGTCGGACCGTTGCCGTGGTACGCCGCAAGCTCCACCACCGCACGCAGGCCGTATCGCGATCGAGTCGATAATTTCATGATCTCGCGCGAGCTCCTTCGCAGTTAAGCACTGTATAGGAGTTGCTGTAGCAGACAACAACCCTTGCAGGGCCCGGGCCGGCCAGATCGATGGAGTAGCACCGGGGCCTGGGGCGAATCCCTGAGCAAGCCGACGTGATCCCCCCTCCCGCTTGACAAATACCTGCCGTGGGTTATTTTATAAGTGAGTGCTTACTTTTTTGCAATCAGGAGGACATCATGAACCGCCCTATGCAGCAGCCGGACGTTGCCCGGCCCCTGGTGGAGTTGCAGGCCATCACCAAACGGTACGAGGGCCCCAGCGGCACCTTCCACGCCCTCGACGGCGTCGATCTGTCCGTCGATGCTGGGGAGTTCGTCGCCATCGTGGGCCAGTCCGGCAGCGGTAAGACCACCTTGCTGAACATCATCGCCGGCATCGACCGGCCGTCGGACGGAGCGGCCACCGTGCTGGGCACGGACGTGAGGGCGCTGGACGAGGGGGCGATGGCCTCGTGGCGGGGCGCTCACGTGGGGGTGGTGTTCCAGTTCTTCCAGCTGCTGCCCACCCTGACCGTGGCCGAGAACGTGTTGCTGGCGATGGACTTCGTCGGCACCGTCGAGCCGGCCGCCCGCCGGGACCGGGCCCTGGCCCTGCTGCAGCGGGTGGGCATGGCGGCCCACGCCGACAAGCTGCCGGCCACCCTCTCGGGCGGCGAGCAGCAGCGGGTGGCGATCGCCCGGGCGCTGGCCAATGACCCACCCCTGTTGCTGGCGGACGAGCCCACCGGCAACCTGGATTCCCGCACGTCTGCGGCGATCTACGAGCTGTTCGAGGAGCTGGTGGCCGAGGGCAAGACGCTGATCGTGGTCACCCACGCCGAACCCAGCGCCCAGCCCTACTCCAAGGTCGTGCACATCGCCGACGGGAGGGTGGGATCGTGATCGCGCCACGCTGGAAGAAGGTCTGGGCCGATCTGTCCACCAATCGCACCCGCGCCGCGCTGGTGGTCGCTGCCATGGTGGTGGGCATCTGGGGGCTGGGTTCGGTGACGGTCTCCTACGCCGTACTGACCCGCCAGCTCGCCGACAACTACAGCGTCACCAACCCGGCCTCCGCCACCTTGTGGGCGACGGGGCTGGACGACGCCCAGGTGCAGGAGATCCGCGCCCTCCCCGCCGTCCAGGACGCCGAGCTGCGCACCGTCGTACGGGGCCGGGTGCTGATGGAGCCGGACCGCTGGTGGCCCCTGTGGCTGTTCATCGTGGAGGACTTCGAGGGGATGACGGTCAGCACCTTCACCCCCGAGACCGGGGCCTGGCCACCGGCCGACGGCGAGATCCTCATCGAGCGGGACGGCCAGGCCTTCCTGCCCGTGGGCGTGGGCGAGGAGCTGGTGGTCACGCAGCCCGGGGGGGCGCGCCAGACGCTTCGCCTGTCCGGACTGGTGCACGACGCCGGCCAGGCGCCGGCCCACATGGAGCACTGGATGTACGGCTACGCCACCCGCGCCACGGCGGAGGGGCTGGGCTGGGCCTGGGAGACCGAGCAGCTCAAGTTCACCGTCGCCGAGCGGGCGGACGACGAGGCCCACATCCGCGCCACCGCCGGAGAGCTGCGCGGATGGCTGGAAGAGCGGGGCAGCGTGGTGAGCCGCGTGGACGTGCCCCCACCGGGGCGTCACCCCCACCAGAACCAGCTGGAGTCGCTGCTGTTCTTGCAGGGATCGATGGGATTGATGGCCCTGCTGCTCAGCGGCGTGCTGATCGTCAACATGCTGTCGGTGCTGCTGGCCGAGCAGGTGCGGCAGATCGGCATCATGAAAGCCATCGGCGCCCGCCCGGGCCAGATCCGGGTGCTGTACTACGGCATGGTGTTGGCCATGACGGTCGCCGCCCTGGCGCTGGGGCTGCCGCTGGGTATCGCGTCCGGCCGCGGGTATTCGGCCTTTGTCGCCACCGAGCTGAACTTCGACATCCTCAGCTGGGCCATCCCGCCGGGGTACTACCTGTCCCAGGTGGCGGCGGCCATCGCCCTGGCCCTTGCGGCGGCGACGGTCCCCATCCTGCGGGGTACGCGGGTGACGGTACGCGACGCCCTCAACAGCTACGGGCTGGGGGGGGCCCGGCTGCGGGTCGGGGGGCTAGCTCTGGCCCTGGGCCGCATCAACGGCAGCTGGCGGCCCTGGCTACTGTCCCTGCGCAACACCTTCCGTCGCAAGGGGCGGCTGGCCCTGACAGTGGGCACCCTGGCAGCCGGGCTGGGGCTGATGATGGTGGCGCTGAACATGGGGGCGTCGTTGAGCCGCTCCCTGCGCTCCGAGTCCGAATCGCGCCACTACGACGTGGCCGTCTACCTGGACCGCCCTACCCCGCTGGCCGCCCTGATGCCGGCCATCGACGGGACCGACGGCGTGGAGAGCTCGGAGGCCTGGATCGGGGGTATGGGCTACCTGGTCCAGCACGACGGCACGCAAAGCAACCGCTTCGGAGTGGTGGCGCCGCCCGCCGACACCGACCGGATCGAGCTACCCATGTTGCAGGGGAGCTGGCTGGACGGATCCACCGAGCGGCCCCCGGATAGCCCGCCCCTGGTGATGAACCAGGGCCTGCACAGCCTGCACCCCAATTTGCAGCTGGGGGACGAGCTGACGCTGCGCATCGGTGAGACCACCTCGGCGTGGACCCTCGCCGGTATCGCCAAGGAGATGGGCAGCCCCAACCAGGTGTTCGTGCGCCAGCGGGATTTCACGGCGGTCACGGGCATGGCCGGGGCCGCCACCTCCGTGCTGGTGGTCACCCGAGGCCACGACTCCGCCACCCAGATCGAGGTCTCGCAGAACCTGGAGCGCACCCTGGAGGCCGGCGGCTTCCCGGTGGCGAGCGTGCTGTGCAAGGCCGAGGGGCTGCAGATCATCGAGGACCACCTGATCGTCATCACGATCTTCTTGACGATGATGTCCCTGCTGGTGCTGGCCGTCGGTGGCCTGGGCCTGCTATCGACGATGAGCATCAACGTGCTGGAGCGCACCCGCGAGATCGGGGTGATGCGGGCCATCGGGGCCGGCTCCGCCAGGGTCATCGCGCTGGTGGTGGCGGAAGGGGAGCTGGTGGGCCTGCTGAGCTGGCTCGTGGCGCTGGCGCTGGCCTGGCCCGCCACCGTGGTGGTGGCGGGGTTCTTCGGCGATCTGATCTTCCACGCGCCGTTGGTCGTCGCCTTCTCGCCGGCCGGCATCGCCGTCACCGCGGTGGTGGTGGTGGTCTTCACCGCCGTTGCCGCGGCGTGGCCAGCCCGGTCCATCTCCCGCCGCAGCGTGCGGGACGCGCTGGCCTATGAGTGACGAGGCGCTACCGGGGGCCTGTCCGCTAAGGTATGGTCGCGGTCACGCACCTGGTGCGACGATACGGAGGTAGAGCCTTGGGCCGCCGCAAGACCATCCCCGACGAGGAGCTACTGGCTGCCGCCCGCGAGGCCTTCATCGAGGAGGGCATCGGCATCTCCACCCGCGCCATCGCCAAGCGGGCGGGCATCTCCGAGGGGGTGCTGTTCCAGCGCTTCGGCACCAAGATCGACATGCTGTTCAAGGCCATGGTGCCTCCGCCGCTGGACGTGGCGGCCCTCATCGAGCAGGGCGCCGCCGACGGCGATGTCTGCGCCCACCTGGAGTCCGTCGCTTTGGGCATGATGGCCTACTTCCGCAGCCTCTCGCCGATGTTGATGACCCTGGCCTCCCACCCCTCGTTCAACTACGAGACATTCATCGAGCGCCACCCCGACGCCCCGTTCCTCCAGATGCAAAACGCCCTGATGGGCCACCTGGAGCAGCTCCAAGCCGAGGGCCAGGTGGAGTGCGATCACCTGGGCCACGTGGTGCTGAGCCTGTTGGCCACCATCCACGGCATGGCCATCTTCGAGCGGCTGGGAGCCCACGGCGGCAGCTTCACCGAAGACGACATCCGCTTCCAGGTTCGGAATCTGTGGTGGGGGATCGCGCCGGGCCGCGTTCGGCCGGGCCGCGTTCGGCCGGGTCGCTAACCAGGGAGACTGCGACGGCGCGGATTCGGCGGCCCATCCCTACGCCGATATGGAGTCTGTGCTTCTAGAATGTATAGTATTTAGGTGTGGTTTATTTATGAATTGAAATCGAGCTGGCTGTATCAGTCGCAGGCGGCAAGGTCCGCACAGCCTGTCCAACCCGCGGCATCGTAGACGCCCAGGTCTTCGTCGCAAGATCCCTCGTCCGTCAGGCACTCGAAGTAATCGGACACGTCACAGGGGTAGCTGTCCGCGGAATAGATCTCACAATCCACCAGTGTACTGAAGTCCTGGGTACCGCACTCCATCGAGTCCAGCCAGGCTTCACAGGCCGCAACATTGTCGACCGACTCACATGCGGGCAGAGCCAGGCTGCAGACTGTCAGAACAAAGAATACCGCTAGCAATTTCTTCATCTTTCCTCCTGTTTTAGAGAACTGTGAACGGAAACCCCAACTAGTCCCCGACCCAAAATGCTGAACAGAGTCCTGTAGTCCCAGAACAGGATA
>CAZDDH010000373.1:0-6253 GCA_964504165.1 uncultured Rickettsiales bacterium
GCCGCCTGCGTGGGCTCATGCCTCGACTGCGACGACACCGACGCGGGCAACTACCCCGGCAACGCCGAGGTCTGCGACGGGGTGGACAACGACTGCAGCGGCGCCCCGGACGCGGACGAGGTGGATGGGGACGGCGACGGGCAGATGATCTGCGACGGCGATTGCGACGACGGGGACGCCTCCATCTATGCTGGCGCCACCGAGGTCTGCGACAACATCGACAACGACTGAGACGGCACCATCGACAACGGCATCGTCTACCAGGACTACTGGCCCGACGCCGATGGAGATGGCTATGGCGACGACAGCGTCGCCGCCACGAACGATTGCGTGGCTCCCAGCGGGTACGTGACCAACGACGGGGACTGTGACGACTCCGATGTTTCCGTCAATCCCGGCGCCACAGAGGTCTGCGACGGCGCGGACAACGACTGTGACGGCCACTAGCCCGCCGCGGACTCGGTGGTGGGGGAGGTGGACTGCGCCGGCGTCGGCTCCTGCTCGGACTGTGACGACAACGACGCGGACATCTACCCCGGCGCCGCCGAGGACTGTGACGGCGCCGACAACGACTGCAGCGGTGCCCCGGACGCCGACGAGGTGGACGTGGACGGCGACGGCGCCATGGTCTGCGACGGCGACTGCGACGACGGGGATCCCAACAATTACCCGGGCAACACGGAGATGTGCGACGGCCAGGACAACGACTGCGACGGCACCGCCGACGAGGCGGACGCCGCCGACGCCACCACCTGGTACGAGGACAACGACAACGACGGCTACGGCAACAGCAACGTCACCCAGACGGCCTGCGACCAGCCGGCCGGCTACGAGGCCTCCGGCGGGGACTGCGACGACTCGGATCCCGACGCCTATCCGGGCGCCACGGAGTATTGCGACGGCGCCGATAACGACTGCGACGGCCAGACCGACGAGGCGGACGCGGTGGACATGGGCACCTGGTATCTGGACTCGGACGGCGACGGCTACGGGCTGTCCAACAGCAGCACCCAGGCCTGCGACCAGCCCAGCGGCTACGCGGAGGACAGCGGCGACTGCGACGACGGGGACGCCGCCATCCACCCCGGCGCTGTGGACACCTGCAACGACGGCATCGACCAGGACTGTGACGGGGCGGACGACGCCTGCGCCATCAGCCATTGCGGCATGATCTCCTCGGACGAGACCTGGACGGCGGCCCAGACCCACGAGGTGACCTGCCCCGTTTATGTGGCCGACGGCAGCGCACCTGTGCTCACCATCGAGGACGGGGCGGTGGTCACCTTCGACGCCTACACGGGGATCTACATCGGCACGCTCAATTACGGCACGATGGTGGTCGAGGGCAACTCCACCGGCGTCACCTTCACCTCGGCCGCCGGATCACCGTCCCCCGGGGACTGGGTGGGCGTGGAGTTCGGCCAGTACGACGGCGGATCCCAGCTCACCGGGCTGACCGTCGAGTACGCCGGCGCCGGGGTCCTGGGGGGCGTCAACCTGGCCTACGCGGACGTGGAGTTCATCGACTGCACCATCCGCTACACGGACGGCCGCGGCCTGTCCGCCCTCAACAGCACGACCCTGCTGATCCAGGACTCGTCCTTCGTGGACAACACGGGCCAGGGCATCTTCATGGACTCCAGCTGCGCGCTGGACACCACCGCATCGCCGACCTTCACCAACAACACCATCACCGGCAACGGGACGCGGCCGATGAACGTCCACGCCGCCTTCATCAACGAGCTGGACAGCTCGTCGACCTTCAGCGGCAACGCCACAGACAACATCTACGTCCACGTGGGCACCGTGGAGGACGACGCCACCTGGCAGGGGCTGGACGTCCCGCTCCTGGTCGCCGGCATCATCGAGGTCAACGACGCCAGCCACCCCACCCTCACCATCGAGGATGGACTTGAAATCCAGTTCCAGTCCGGGGGCGGCTTCTACGTGGGAGTGACCAGCTACGGCACGATGGTGGTCGAGGGCACGGGCGCCGGCGTCACCTTCACCTCCTACGAGGCCTCCCCTCAAGCCGGCGACTGGTGGGGCCTCTACTACGGGCCGCTGGACGAGGGGTCCTCCCTCACCGGCCTGACCCACGAATACGCGGGGGACAATGGCTATGGCGGCATCTGGCTGGACGCGGCGGACGTGACGATCCTGGATTCCGTCATCCAGAATCACTCCAATGACGGCATTTTTGCGGAGGACTCCTTCCCGCTGATCCAGGGGACGACGATCCAGAACAACGACGACGACGGCATCTTCCTCGATGAATTCAGCGGCCTCGATCGCACCGGCTCGCCGAGCTTCGTCAACAACGTCCTCACCGGCAACGGCAGCCACCCGATCCAGCTCCCCTCCGATTATGCCGGGGAGCTATCCGACACCTCGGCCTATTCGGGGAACGGCACCGACGTCATCGAGCTGGCCGCAGACGTCATCACCCAGTCGGCGACCTGGCCGGGGGTGGATGTGCTGTATCACTCGGCGGGGAACATCAACGTCCAGTATGCCAGCTGCCCGGTGCTGACCCTCGAGGACGGGGTCATCGTCACCTTCAACGGCAACTTCGGCGTGACCGTGGGCTCCAACGCCTGTGGCCAGCTGATCACGGAGGGGTCGGCCCAGGGCGTCACGCTGACGTCGAGTAACGCGTCGCCCTCCCCCGGCAACTGGAACGGGCTCAGCATCCGCACCTACGACGCCGGCTCCCAGCTCGACGGGCTCACTATCGAGTACGCGGGCCGGAGCAACTACGGCGCCATCCAGCTCTACGAGGCCGCCCCCGTCATCGATGGCTGCACCATCATCGACAACCAGGCGGACGGCATCTACGCGACCAGCAACTCCCATCCATTGATCACGAACACCACGATCCAGGACAACGGCGCGCAGGGGATCTACCTGGCCAGCAACTGCGGCCTGGACCGGACCGGTTCCCCGAGCTTCACGGGCAACACCATCACCGGCAACAGCGGTGTGCCCATCACCCTGGCGGCCAACTACGCCAACGAGCTGGATCCATCTTCGACCTACAGCGGCAACTCGGACGACCGTATCGAGTTGACAGGGGACATCATCGATTCGTCGGTGACCTGGCAGGCACTGGACGCCAACTACCGGTTGGCGGGCTCGGTATACGTGGAGGATGCCACCGGCCCTGTACTGACCATCGAAGACGGCACCACGCTGGAGTTCGACTACAGCTCGTTGCTGGGCATCGGCGTCGGCGACCGTGGAGCCCTGTGGTCCGTCGGCACATCTGGCCTGGGCATCACCTACACCTCCGACGAGGTCTCCCCTTCACCAGGCGACTGGAACGGCGTGTACCTGGCGGACAACTGCGATTTCTGGAGCGTGCGCATGCAATACAGCACCGTCGAGTACGCTGGCGCCAACGGCATGGGGAACATCCTCATCGACGACTGCGATGCGACCATCGCCGACAACACCATCGCGTACTCGTCGGAGTACGGTATCTACACGGCCGCCGGCAGCCCGGTGATCTACAACAACACGTACATCAGCAACGCCAACGGGGACACGAACTAGTCCGCCGCCGGATCCTGCCCGAAGTACCCCGCCAGCATCTCGTACAGCTCCGGGTCCCGCTTCTTGAGCCGGCGAGGCCGCTCGAAGAAGACCTCCACGGCGACGGCGAAGGTCTCCACCTCGTTGGTCCCCGCGTAGTCCCTCAAAACGGTCGAGTTCCTGCGGTTGCGGACCTTCTCCAGGCGGTCCGCCATCACCTGGACCCACGGGGCGGTTGCGACGAACTCCAGCCCGGCCGGGACGCCGTCCGCCGCGCCGTCGGCCAGGTCCATCACGTGGGCCAGCTCGTGGAGCCCCACGTTGAGGCCGTCGGAGGGCTTGTGGAAGCCGTGCTTGAGGTCCCGGGCCGAAAACACGATGGGGCCCTGGTGGTGGACCATGCCCAGGATCGGCTCCCCTCCCCCCACCTCGTAGTCCTCGTTGAAGGAGGTCTTGTAGATGACGATGTCCCGCAGGCTGGGCCACTCCCAGTCCGGCATGCCGT
Source organism: uncultured Rickettsiales bacterium (assembly GCA_964504165.1). GTDB lineage: Bacteria > Myxococcota_A > UBA796 > UBA9615 > CAYRNR01 > CAZDDH01. Next base: position 4,040 of record CAZDDH010000373.1, read on the forward strand.
GGCACAGGATGGCCGCCGACGACGCCACCAGGACCTTGATCTCGTCCTCCACCTCGGCCCCGCGGGGACCGTAAATCGTCTGCTCGGCCACGAAGATGCGCACGTCGGTCTCGAAGCGGTCCCGGCCCTCGACGTCCAGGCCCTTGTAGAACGGCACGCGGCGCTCCAGTAACGAAGCCCAGCCCTCGGGGAACGGCTTACGCATCATGGCGCGGCGGCGGCGGTACTTGCCCAGCGCCACACGGTCGTACAGGGCCAGAGCCACGAATAGCAGCGGAGACAGCCACGGCATGGACTGGAAGGTGAGCGTACCGATGGCCAGGATCAGGACCACGGCCGCGGCCACGATGGCGATGTGTGTACGGCCCTTCTTCACTGGCCAGATCTGCATGACTACCCCGGTTAATTGACCGTCAACTGGCCTAGATCGGCCGGGTCGAAACCGTCGGCCGTACCCGGATCAAAATCACAGTACATGAAGTTGTACCCGTCATCGTCCGTGAACCGGTAGCCGTACAGGTAGTCCCCTTCGACGTCCACCGTCAGGGTCATCACGTATTCGTCGTTGTCGTAGTACTGGCGGTACCAGGCCACCGAGGTCCAGCGCCAGCCAGCGTCGAGCCGCGGGTCGGTGCCCGTGGGACCGTATCCAACCTGTCCCCAGAATAGCGGGTCGGACGGCGCACCGGCCGCTTCCGTCACGCCGGTTGAGAACACCTGGCCGTATAGCGGCTCGGTGGGGACGCCGTCGCCCGTGGACGTCGAAGCAGGCCACTGAAGATCACACCAAGTGATCGCCGAGACGATCTGGCCCGTATAGCGGAAACCGTTCACCTCGGTGTCGGTGTCGCCACCCTTGATCACGACGACGTCCACGTCACCGATCATGCCTGCTGGGACCGTACATTCGATCTCGCCGTCGTCGATGACGTTCATCACCGTGCAGCTGTTTCCGTCGAGGGTCACGTCATTGGCGGCCGTGAATCCGGAGCCCGTGATGACAATCTCCTCGCCGCCGGTGGCGACGCCCTCGTCGGGATCGATGGAAACGATGGCCGGCAGGCCACTGCACGAATCGTTGACCACTCCGGGTGTGCCCTCGTCGCCGTCGCCGTAGGCACCGTCACCGGCACACCAGTTGGTCCCGTTGTCGTTGTCCGACTCGTCGTAGGCGTTGGGGTCGAGGGCCAGGCTGTCGCCGGACACGTCGGGATAATCGACGTCGTCGTAAATGACGGCATCGATGACCGTGCCGTCGTGCTCCAGGTAGATCTCGTCCGTCTGGGTGTTGTTGCTCAAATTGGCGAGTTCGAAGTCGTCGTACCCGTAGTCGCACGTGACGCCGCCGTTGGCTGCCGCATTGGATACCCGGCACAGCACGGCCGTCTCGCCCGGCTGGATCACGATCCCGCCGGGCTCGTCGATGTCGAACAGATCCGTGTCCTGGTCGTAAACGGTCCACGAGTCGATGTTCACCGGCAGGTGCCACACGTTGGTCACCTCGAACCACTCGCCGGCGCTGTCGCTCACCGCGCTGGGATCCTTCATGATCTCCGTGACGATCACCGCCCCCACCGGGATCAGCCCGCCCTCGTCGACCAGGCCGTTGCAGTCGTTGTCCTTGGTGTCGTAGATCTCCGTCTCGCCGGGGTTGACCAGATAGTCGTAGTCGTCACAGTCGGTGCCGCCGCAGTCGGGGTCGTCGGAGACATAACCGTCGCCGTCGTAGTCCAGGTCGTCCGTGGCGCCGGAGCAGTCCTCGTCCGTCCCGTCGCCGCACATCTCCACCTGCCCGGGGTTGATCCAGAAGTCGGCGTCATCGCAGTCATCGCCGCCGGTACACGCGCTGTCGGTGTAACTGTCCCCGTCGATGTCCCGGTCGTCCACGTCCCCGTTGCAGTCGTCGTCCTCTGCGTTGCCGCAGACCTCCTCGGCGCCGGGGTAGATCGCCGGATCCGTGTCATCGCAGTCGTACCCGCCGCAGGCGACATCGACGACCCCATCGCCGTCCAGATCCGCGTCGTCGACGACGTAGCTGCAGTCGTTGTCCACGCCGTCACCGCAGATCTCGGCCTCCGCCGGCGAGACGCCCGGGTCGTCGTCGTCGCAGTCCCCGTCCACCTCCGCGTACCCGTCCAGGTCGTCGTCGGAGAGGACCGTGTCCTCGTCGATGTCGCCGTCGCAGTCGTTGTCCCAGGTGTCGGGGATCTCGTT
>CAZDDH010000374.1:0-6251 GCA_964504165.1 uncultured Rickettsiales bacterium
ATTTCTGCTGGATCAGGATTTCTGGCTACATGGGGGTGGCGAGGGGCTTACGCCGGGGTGGCCTGTTCCATCGACTGGGATTGTTGTTCGTTCTCCTGCTCCGGCAATCAGTGCGACTGACGGGGAGTGTGTGTATATCGTTGGGGTTCGAATCGGTTCTCAGCCCCGGCACGTGCCGCCTGCTTCGGGAGCCAAGTATCCCCTCAGCAACCGCACCATCTCTCCGGTGAAGCGCTCCTCGTCCACATTGCCGGGTGGTGGGTGGACGATATAGTCGTGCACGAGCCCCTCTGTGACGTGGATCAGTACGTACACGCCGAGGTCAGGGTCCGGTAGCCGCACCTCGGGGTGGCGCTCCAGCACCACGCGTAACTGGTCGGCTAGGGCGTCTTCTCGGGCCGACAGCGCTTCGAGAAAGCCCGTGGATTTGGGTGCCTCGACGAACAGCATCTGATGGAGCCGCGGGCGCTCGCGGTGCAAGGCGATCGCCGCCTGAAGGAAGCTTCGGAGCAGGTCCTCGAGGGGGATTCGCTCCAGGTGGACGGATGTGTCGAGCATTTGTGCGCTCATCTCGAGCCCTTTGTCCACATGTTGCTCGGCCAGCGCGACGAGCAGAGCGTCCTTTCCAGGGAAGTACTGGTACAGGGTGCCGATGGAGACTCCTGCCCTTTCGGCGATGCGATCCGTGGTGGTCTTGGCGTATCCCAATTCCTCGAAAACCTGAGCCGAGGCCTCGAGGATCGCCTCGACGGTGAGGCGCGCGCGGCCCTGGATCGGCCGTTTACGGGGCTGGAGCTGTTGATCGCGGGTCATGGTGGGCTGTCCTCCCAAATGCGAGGTGTGAAACTGAGGTTTTCCTCATATTATCAGAATCAGGGTCGCTGGCATCCATCGCCCTTGGGAGAAGACATGGACCGAATTTGCACGATGCTTCAGTTCTTAGCTCTCCTCGCGTTTCTGTTGCCGTTCATCTCGAGCCATCACGGGGCGGCCTTGGGCGACTATCGCAGGTGGGTCCGGCGATACCTCGGTCCTGTCGGCGAGGGGAGGGCCTGATGCACGACTCCTCCCCTTCGGTGAACGAACAGGTCGAGCCTGCTTCCAGAGCCCGCATTGCGTCCCGAACGACGGTATGGGCGCTCGCGGTCAACTTCGTGTTGTCGATAGGCAAACTCATTGCGGCGCTGATGGCGGGCAGCGCGGCCCTGCTCGCCGATGCCCTGCACTCGCTGTCGGATATCGTCACCGACGTCGTGGTGCTCGTCGGCGTCGGCATGGCTCGCAAGCCGGCGGACGAGGGCCATCGTTGGGGCCACGGCAAGATCGAAACCCTGGCCTCGGTGATCGTCGGTGTATTGCTGATGGGCGCGGCGATCCAGATCTTCGGTGCCGGTCTCGGAGCAGTCCGTGAGGTGCTGGCCGGCGAGGTGCTCCCGGCCCCGCAGCGCCTGGCGCTGGCCGTCGCGGTGGCCTCCATCGTGGCCAAGGAGGTGTTGTTCCGCTACACCCGCCGCGTCGCACGGCGCATCCACAGTCAGGTATTGCTCGCCAACGCCTGGCACCAGCGATCCGACGCGCTGTCATCGGCCGCGGTGGCCCTTGGGATCGGCGCGGCCACGCTTGGAGGCGAGTCGTGGCGTGTACTCGATCCCGTCGCGGCGATGGTCGTCGCGGTGATCATCGCCAAGGTCGCCGTGTCGATCCTAAAGGTGGGCTTGTCCGAGCTGATCGAGGGCAGCGCGGGCCCGGATGTACTCGGGCGGATCACCCAGACAGCGCTCACGGTCGAGGGCGTGCGCCGTCCCCACGCAGTCCGCGCCCGCAAACTCGGGGCAGCCATCGCCGCCGACCTCCACGTGGTTGTCCCCGGCGACCTGGATCTGGCCGCCGCCCACGACCGCGGCCTTGCGGTCGAGGAACGCGTCGCGGCAGCGCTGGGGCCGGGTTCCTTCGTCACGGTTCACCTTGACCCCGGCGTGTGAGGGTGGTGACTGCGCGGAAGTTGGTGTTCAGCCAGAGCTCGGCTTGGCTTTGGGGCATTTGGCCTTGCTCGGGCAGCCGCCGCATCCCTTCTTCTGCGCCTCGCCGTCTGCGGCAGCGACACCCTCCAGGGCCACGTCCGTGTTCACCGTTTGCAGTCGACTGAGCAATGCCGCCGGGTCGGCCTTGCCGGGCTCGAAGGTCACGAGGAAATGGCCCTGAGCCTCATCGACCTTTGCCGAAAATATGCCCTCCTGATCACCGAGCGAGGAGACCAGGCGCTGCCCCATCTCTCCGTCCAGGTCCGGCACGGTGTACGTGGCGATCTCCCTGGCCGCCGGAGCTTCCGCCTCGGGGGCCTCGCCCTCGACCGCGTGCTCAGCGGACGGGGTGGACAGGTCTGAGGGGGTGGCACCGCACCCCGCGAGGGCAAAGCTGATAAGGATGGTGGACAGGATGAACAGGCGCTGAATCATGGCTTGTCTCTCTGGGCGGTGGCCGGGTCGGATACAGCCCACAAACGGTTCATCGCACTTCGAGGACCTCGAAAGCGTGGAACACGTACTCGCTCGTCTCCGGATCGTACGCAGGGGCCTCCAGCGCGCCACGAAGCGCAGCGGCGTCGGTCGCCCGCGGGTCGAACGTCACCTCTATCTCATTGCGGGATGCATAGGCCACCAGGGAGACGACGCCGTCTTGTCCGCGGAGCTGGGCGGCGGCGCGCTCGGCAGTGTCGACGCAGCGCACCCCGGATACCGTCATCCGGACGGTCCGTGTGTCGCCTGGTTGGACCTCGGAGTACTGTTCCTGGTAGCTCGGCAACGCGAACGCACGGCTGCCCGCCACACCAGCCACGGTCAGCACGACCAGCACGGCCGGCAGGATGCCCGCCGGCACCGTCGCGGCCGGCCGCAACACCGGGGCGACCCGCAGCGTGTCGCGGGACGGGCAGGCGGCCTGGCACTCCAGGCACAACGTGCACTCACCCGACCGGACCTCCACCGCCGTCGACACCGGAAGCCCGTGGGGGCAAGCGTTGTCGCAGAGGCCACAGGCCGTGCAGCTCGCCGACGACCGCGCAATCCGTAACAGGCCGATCCACGCCAGCGGCCACAGCGCCCCGCCGAGCGGGCAGAGGTAACGGCACCAGGCCATCGACACCACGACACCGCCGGTGAGCACCGCTGCCAGAACCAAGTAGCTCCACCACTGGACGTCGTGTCCGTGCACGCTGAACAGCACGTAGTACGGATCGTACGGGCGGAACACCAGCTCGCCGGTGATCCCTGTTGCCACCAGGATGACCATCAGCACCGGGAGACGCAGCAGGCGGAGCCACCGGTCTACGCCGCCGGGGACGGACACGACGCCCCCTTGCGGTGAGCCATGCCGATCCCCGACGAACCGGCGCAACACTCTCCCGAACTTGGCCAGCCACTCGTGCACCAGCCCTACGGGGCAGAGCCACCCGCAGAAGGCCTTGCGCGCGACAACCGCCAGCACCAACACGGCGACGAACACCGAGACGTTGGCCTCGCCCATCGCACAGCTGAACTGCTGACGCGTCAGGATAGACCACGCCGTCTCCAGCCCGCCGAAGGGACAGTGGCGCTCGATTCCTCCCAGGGAGGCCCCCAGAGCCAGACGGACTCCGGCGACCACCACGGCGGCGAAGATCAGCAGCTGCGTCGAGCGTCGTAACCAGGTCATTCGGATCCCTCGGGACGAAGGCTAGCCCCACGAGGCCAGCTCGGTCAGCCGCGAGAGCCTAGCCAGCGCTGTCTCACCGGTCAACGGTTCGTGGTCCTTGCTTCGGCCGGGTGAAGCGTCAATTGGCGTCCGGCAGCAGATCCACGACGATGCGGTGATAGTTGTGACACGCCTGCAGGTCGGTGAGGATGGCGTACAGCCCGAACCACAGGCGGTTGAGGAACAGGAATTCGCGGGGCATGCCGGTCTTGCGCATCGCCGGATTCTTCAGCACCAGCGGCCATACCCCACGCAGGAACGAAGGATCAAAACAGAACTCCTCGTCCCGGGCCCAGGGCTTTTGGACGTATTGCTCGACCTCGAGCCACTCCTCGCCGGTCATGCCGGCGCCGTCCGGGGCGTACCCCAGGGCGCGGCAGGCCTGTAGCAGCCCGGCCGCGTCCCCCTCCAAGGTGGTGCACACGAAGTCGGCGAAGTCCCCCCGCATCGCCTCGGGGATGCGCTTGACGCAGCCGTAGTCCAAAAAGGTGACGGTGCCGTCGTCGTGGAACAGGTAGTTGCCGGGGTGGGGATCGCCATTGAACAGGCCGTGGCCCAGGAACGACACCAGCATGAACTCCAGCATCGCGGCGCCTGCGCGATTCTTGCGCTGCTGGGACGCGCTGGCGGCGAACTCGGCGAAGCGCTGCCCGGCGATGTACTCCGTCGTCAGGACCCGCTCGCTACTGAAATCGTCGAACACGCGGGGTACGGTGACGACCCCGTGGCCCTCCCACAGCTCCCGAAACTCCCGCTGATTGGCTGCCTCGAGCCGGTAGTCGCACTCCTCCAGCATCACCTGCATCAGCTCGGCCTTGAGGTCCCCGCGTTTGACGTTGGGGAAGGCCAGCTGCCCCAGGGCGAACAGCACCGTGCCGTTGCGGATATCGGCCCGCATGGCGTCGGCCACGCCGGGGAACTGGACCTTGACGGCCACCTGCTGGCCGTCCGCCAGCGTGGCCCGGTGCACCTGCCCGATGCTGGCAGCGGCGAGGGGGGTGTCATCGAAGGTGGCGAACAGTTCTTCCGCGGGCCGCCCCAGCTCCTCCTCGATGACCCGGCGCACCGTCCCGACGTCCATGGTGGGGGCGTCGTCCTGCAGGCGGGCCAGCACCTTTCGGTAGGGCACCGGCAGATCGTGGTCGGCGTAGGAGATCATCTGCCCCAGCTTGAGGGCCAGGCCTTTCATCTCGCCGAGGCCGGCCAGCAGCGCCTCGGCGGATCGGCGGTGACCGGCATCGGTGCGGTCCGACCCCCGGCGCCCCCGCGACAGGGCGGCGCGCACCCCCGTGGTGGTGGCGAGTCGACCGAGTTTCAGGCCGCGCTTCAGCCGGGAGGTGGCGACGGTGCGGCGTTTCGGGGGTCTGTCAGATCCCATCGGGTGGAGGATATCACGGGGGGGAGGGGGCCTGGACCAAGTTATCGGGCTGGTGGCGGTCACCGCCCCGACAACTTGTGCTGTACCCCAATTCGTGGCCCCGATGGTGGTCACCGGTCCGACAACTTGGCTCCGCCGACCGCCTCCACGATGGCCAGCCGTAATCTCGTCGCCGACAGGAGCCCCTCGTCGAGCGAGCGGTGACCGAGCAGCCTGACCGCCTCCCCCGAGATCCCCAGGAACGACGCGATGACATCCTTGCGGAATCCCGCGGGCTTTCCGAGCTGCACCACCTCGGCGCGCGCATCTGTCTCGCGCTTCGAACGTCCAACCAGCCGCGGATGGGCGCACGTCGCAAACGAGGCCGCGCCGCGCAGCGCCGTCAGCGCAATCCCGGGCAGCCGCTCCTCCGGCACGGGTGGGATACCTCCTCGAACGTCCGCCGCGAGCCACGCATCCGCCACACGGTAGCGCGGCAACACCTCCGCGACACGTAGCAGCAGGCCGTCGATGCGCCGCGCCCCCACCAACTCCGAGAAGCAGCTTCCGCTCCACACCGCCGAAGGCACACCCAGTCCGTACCTCTTCGGCTGTTCGATGCAGTACGCCACCAGCGACTTCAGGTGTGCCCGTGTCTCCACCGGTTTGATGTAGGTATCCTCGAACCCCAGCCCGGCCACGGGCCGCAACCCCATCACGATCGCCCGGCGTAGCTTGCCGGCCCGCTCCCGCGAACACACCACCAACACGTGCAGGTGATCATCGACGACGCAGAACGCGATCAACCAGGGCCCCGCGTGCCGGACCAGCACCAGCAGCGCCTTGCGCCTGACCTCTTCCGTCGGAAACAGCGGATGGCGACCGTCCGAGGCGAACCCCAGGTGCCAGATTTTCATGGTCCTCATTTCTCTGGGGGATCTTGAACGTAGTCATCGAACCGTTGGATGCAAGCATCGGGATCGCTCGCTTTAGCCAGACGTCGGGGGCGGGTGTTAACCGTGAGAGAGTGGGTTCGAGTCCCGTGCCGAGCCTTCGTGAACATCTGGCTGACCCGTGCCTGACTCACGCAAAGGAATTCCGCCACCTCGATTGACACTCCCGTCATACGGAGGATCGGCTGAGCGACTTTCTGACCTGCGTGACG
>CAZDDH010000375.1:0-6237 GCA_964504165.1 uncultured Rickettsiales bacterium
GAGTGGTGACCACAACATGTAGGGGGTGGAGGCGCTAACCGTCTACCCCCCTTCGGGTATTTGTGAATTTTTCCGCTGATTTCAATGGGTTTCAGGCCACTGACAAGGAATGCACAGGAGTCTCGGACGGGAAGAGGGGCGGGAGGGGAATGGTGGTGGCCGTCGCTATTCGCCGCGGGAGGAGCTACGGGCTTCGGCCTTCTTGGATTTGACCACCGATTTGCGGGCGGCGGCGGGGGCGGGGGCGGCGGCGGCCTCGTCCATGTCCATCATCAGCTCTTCCATCTCCTCTTCCATGCTCGCATCGGCGGCCATGCCGGCACCGGCGTTGAAGGAGCGGGTCTCGGCCTGGGCGGCGACGACGATCTCCCGGGCGCGGTTGTCGTCCCCGCTGGCGAAGGCCTCCATCGCCTTGGCGGTAGCCTCGGCGTTGCGTACGTCCTGGACCCGGGCGCCCAGGGTCATGTCCTTGCTCTTCTCCTGCTCGGCGACGGCGTCGCTGAGGTCGGCCATCAGCACCCGCTCGACATTGGTACGGCGGCCGTCGATGGCGTCGATGAAGTCCACGTCCACGGAGGCCACGCCCATGCGGTCGGCGGTGGTGGTGTTGGCGGTGAGCAGGGCCGTGACCCGCACGGTGCGGCCGCCCAGCAGGTCGCCGACGCGGACGACGGCTTTATTGCCGGAGTGGCTGACGTCGTAGCCGTAGACCTGCTCGACGCGGACGCCGGGGGCGGTGGTGAAGGTCAGCGTGGTCTGCAGGGCGCAGACCCGCATCATGCCGTTGATCTCCTGGCTGAACTGGTAGGCCATCTGGTCGGCGGACTCGATGAAGTAGTAGTTGCCGCCCGACGCATCGGCGATGGCGGTCATGGAGTCCTCGTTGTAGTCCAGTCCCAGCCCCATGGCGGTGACCGAGATGCCCTCGTTCCCCAGGGAGCGGGCGGCCTGGGCCAGCTCGCTGTTGCTGGACGGGCCGACATTCGCCTTGCCGTCGCTGAGCACGATGACCCGGTTGAGGAACTCGGCGTTGTAGTAGCTGCGCACCTGGGCCGCGCCGGTGGTCATGCCGCCGTGCAGGGCCGTGTTGGAGCCGGTGCGGATGCCGTCGATGACGCGCTTGATGCGGGCCGGGTCGGTGACCGTGGTTGAGTTCATCAGCACCTGGACATTGCTGTCGAAAGTGACGATGGAGACCCGGTCATAGGTCTCGAGCTGGTCGATGATGGATTTGGCCGCCTCACGGGCGTAGTCGATCTTCCCCGCGGAGGACATGGATCCGCTCTTGTCGATGACCAGCGCCACGTTCAGTGGTACGCGCGAGGTGCTCACGATCTCCTGGGGCCGCAGCTCGATGTCCATGTAGACCTGGGAGCTGGTGGACCGCGGCAGCACCGTCTGGCCCAGCCGGGCATCGACGCCCACGCGGCCGTCCGGGGTGGTGATGGCGGTCTGCGCGGTGGCAAACATGGGGACGGCCATCAGGATAGCGATGATGAGTGTCGTGATGCGTGTCATTGGGTTTCCCTCCTAGCTACCCCCGGTCAGACAGTGTTACGCGCTTTGGGTTCCAGTTTTTTTTGGGCAGCGAGGATTTAGACCGGTGCGCGCACGATTCCATTCGAACGTCCCCAAAGGGGTCAGATCGTTTGTTGTATAATTACGGACTCCGCCCCACCCGTTCACATGAGATTCACCTGGAATCCACCGTGCTTTCATACGGCGAACATCGGAGGTCCCCACCCGCTCCCTAGGCTGATGACGTCGATGTTGACGACAACCACGAGGAGCCCGGCGGTGGAACTATCACGACGACTCTGGACACTCCCCTCCCCTTCGCGGCGAGACCGATCCGTCACCCGCACGCCCACTCGATCCCCGGACAGACGGAGGGCCGCCTGGGCCCTGGCTCTGCTCGTCCCCATCCCTGGCCTCGCGGTGTTGGCGGGGCTGTTCGTCGACAGCGGCGCCGCCGGCACGGCGGTGTGGATGGCCGCCAAGGCCTGGGTTCTGGTGGTGCCAGCCGCCTGGGTATTGTGGGTCGATCGCAAGCCGCTGCGTTGTTCGAGGCCGAGCGTGAGGGGGCTGGTGGCCGGCGCCCTCCTGGGCCTGGTGGTGGCCGCGCTCATCGTGGGCACGTTTTTGTGGCTGGGGCCGCGATGGGTAGACCCATCCGGACTCCGCGCCGCCGTCGAACCCCACGGCCTGACCAGCCGCTGGGTCTACCTGGCGGGCGCTGCCTACTGGATCCTGGGCAACTCCCTGCTGGAGGAGTACGTCTACCGCTGGTTCGTCTTCAGCAAGGCTCGCACCTTGTGGGGAGCCCGCTGGGCCGTGGTGGTCGCCGCCCTGGCGTTCGTGATCCACCACGCGCTGGCCCTGGCCGTCTACTTCGACTGGCGGGTCACCGCCCTGGCCTGCACAGGCGTGTTCATCGGAAGCGTCCTGTGGTCGATGCTGTACCGGCGGTACGGGAACATCTGGGCGCCGTACGTGAGCCACGCGATCATCGATGTGGCGGTGTTCGCGTTGGGGTGGGTGTTGTTGTTCGGGTGAGGGCCAGCTGGATCAGCTCACCGGTTCGATCGCCACATTGTCCACCCACAGGTTGATCGAGTTCCCGGTCCACTTGATCAGGTGAATGTAGAGCTTGTAGTTCGAGGTCGAGGCGTCCGCTGGAATGGTGAACTCGAAGTCGAACGGTTCCCAGGTGTCCGTGTTCGTGGGGTGCGTGTTGTCCCAATCGTTGCCAATGTCATTCACCCCTTCACCCCGGAGAAGGTAGTTGAAACTGATGTCATCACCCAACTGGTCGATCCGATACCAGCCCCGGAACGCGTACCGGCTGCCGTTGACCAGCCTGTCGGGATCGATCTCATTTTGGATGATGAAGAACTCGTACCCGTCGCCGGCGGCGTCGATGGTGTAGCGCATGCTCCGCACGCCGCTTTGCGCCATGGTGTCGTCCGTGACGATCTCCCCCCCCGGATTGTCACCGTAGACCAGCCACTCCAGTGCGGCCTGTTGGGCGTCCACGTCCTCGAAATCACCGTTGACGAGGATAGGATCACCGACCGTGTCGTCGTCGTCGTCATCACCGATGGCATCGTCATCGTCATCGTCATCGTCATCGTCTACCGCTATCGTTCCTCCCGTTTCGCAGCCGATCATGGCCATCGACAAGATGGAACAGCCAAAAAGTAGGGCCCAAGATCCAACCACCGGCATCAGCGTCCGCATTCTCATGGTGTTGTCCTTTCACCGAGTTCGTGGAGTGACCATGAGCAAGATCCGTACCGGTAGTCAGGGCATCTATCGAATCGCTCGTTGCCGACGCTTTGTGAAGAAGCTGACCAGCTCGTAGATCTTGCAGGCTGGCCCTGGCAGACGCCGCCCTGGCCAGCGCCAGCATCTTCGAGGGCGCTGGAATCGGGTCGCTGCTGCACCGCAGGCACAGGAGTGTCTGGGCGGTTCAGGTGAGTCGGGTAAGACCGGGTATGGATCCCACCCTTGCATTTGCCCGCCGCATGATCTCAAGGTCTGCCAGGGTTTTTATCATTTCGGTTGATGGAAACCGGCGTGAGCCGACACCCAGGAGTCCCAAGGACTCCTATCGGCGGATGTGGTACGCGAACGCAAGGACGTGACATGACCTGGGAACAGAAGGCGATCGCACGTATCCAGTTCTTCGCAGATCTGGAGGATGGGGACGATGCGGGCCGCGGGATTGCCGGCGACGCGATCCAGTGCTACCGGGACGAGACCACCTCTCCCCCGCTGCTGGTCGACCTGGCTACCCGGCTGGCCTGCAGCCAGCGCAGCCTGCAGAGGCACATGCAGGCCACCACGGGCATGCCGATCCGGACCTTCCTGGCCCAGCTTCGCTCCATCCGCGCGCTGATCATCCTCGCGTTGTGCCCCCATGTCAGCTGTTCCCACGTGGCTCACCTGACGGGGTACACCGACGATCGCACCGTGCGGCGGGCCATCATCTTCCAGTTCGGGGTCAGGAGCCAGGAGGTGCGCGAGTGCCCGGTGGATCTGCTGGAGGCCATCCTCGACCATCGCGAGTGGGTCGAGTCCTGGTGGGGCGAATGCGATCCCGGGGACATGCCGCTACCCACGTCGGAGAAATGGCCCGACCTGATGCTTCCCAGGCTCAAGAAGAGCACGCTGAGACGGATTGCTGTTTCGGAGACTCATATCTCTTTGGCTTGATGACGATTCCAGTGTGGAATCGGTACGACGCAAACGCTTGGGTGAGGCAACCAACACGCCCCCAACGCGTGAATATCCTGGCGTTCAACCCCTCTTGGGCAACCAAGGCAGGCTGAACGCCATAGTTTTCGTGCGTTCAATGGGTCTTGGTCGGGCCGCCAGGGCCACCGGCTCAAAATCGGTCCGTGGTGTCCGGAATCCGGTCGGCTACTGAGTACCCACGCTTCCGGCGGCACCCGGCGAGCAAGGCAATGATCATCACCACCGACCAGCCGGCGCCACGCCCGATGCTGGTGCACCCGCATCCTCCATCCACCGGATCCTCCCCCTCCTGGCACTCCTCCTCCGCCGCATCCACCATCCCGTCGCAGTCCGTGTCCGCGTTGTCCCAGCAGTCCTCCGGAGCGCCTGGGAAGATGTCCGTCGAGTCGTCGTTGCAGTCGTCCCCCTGGATGCCGCCGTCGTATCCATCGCCGTCGAGGTCGGCGAGGTCGTAGCCGTCACAGTCCTCGTCCACGCCGTTGTAGGGGGTCTCCTGGGCGCCGGGGTAGGCCTGGGCGTTGAGGTCGTCGCAGTCCTCGCCACCGCAGCCGGAGTAGCCGTCCATGTCGAAGTCCCGGTCGTCGATGAGGCCGTTGCAGTCGTTGTCCCAGCCGTCGCAGTCCTCATCGGCCCCGGGGTGGACCTGGTCGTTGCCCTCCAGGCAGTCGCCGGAGCAGGTGGAGAAGCCGTCGCCGTCCGTGTCGGCGTTCTCGTCCGTCTCGGGGTCGCAGTCGTCGTCGAAGCCGGCGTTGCAGATCTCCTCCATGCCCGGGTTGGCCAGGTCGTTGAAGTCGGCGCAGTCGCCGGCGCACTCGGACCAGCCGTCGCCGTCGTCGTCCACCTCGGTCTCCTGCAGGTCCCCCAGGCAGTCGCTGTCGATGCCGTCGTCGCAGGTCTCCTCCGCCTCCGGGTGCACGGTGGGATCGTTGTCGTCGCAGTCGCCGTCTTCGGGCTCCCAGCCGTCGTTGTCCTCGTCGGCATGGGCGGGCTCGGCCCAGCCCGCCCACAGCAGGGCGGACAGCAGAAGAACACCAGCCGGCCAGGGCTGTCGTGTGGTCATGGTCCCCTCTCCTCTCAGCGGCGGCGGCGAGCGAGCCAGCCGGCGGCCCCGATCGCCACCAACCAGGCCCCACCCCGGCCCGACCCCGCCAGATAGGCATAACAAAAACCCCCTAGGCCGCCCCCCAGAAAGCGGGGGAAGCAGATTGGGTCCTCTTCGTCCGAGGCACCGTCGCAGTCCGTGTCCACACCGTCGTCGCAGATCTCGGGGGCGCCGGGGTAGACATTCGGGTCGTGGTCGTCGCAGTCCAGCACCACCGGGCCGCCGTCCCAGCCGTCGCCGTCGATGTCGGTCAGATCCCCGTCCTCGCAGTCGTCGTCGATGCCGTTGTAGGGGATCTCCTCGGCGCCGGGGTGGATGTAGGCGTTGTGGTCGTCGCAGTCCTGGCCGTCGCAGCTGGACCAGCCGTCGCCGTCCAGGTCGTTGCCCTCGTCCACCAGCCCGTCGCAGTTGTTGTCGACGTAGTCGCAGACCTCCTCGGCCTCCGGGGAGATGTCGGCGTTCATGTCGTCGCAGTCGCCGGCGCAGATGTTGTAGCCGTCGGCGTCGGCGTCGACGAACTCGTCGGTGGAGGGGTCGCAGTCGTTGTCCATCCCGTCACAGACCTCGGTGGCGTCCGGGTGGATATCCGGCCACGCGTCCATGCAGTCGCCGCCGCACTCGCTGTAGCCGTCCTCGTCGTTGTCGATCTCGGTCTCGTCCAGGTCGTCGGCGCAGTCGCTGTCCACGCCGTCGTCGCAGATCTCCACAGCGCCGGGGTAGACGTCCGGGTCGGTGTCGTTGCAGTCGCTACACTCCATGAAGCCGTCGCCGTCGTTGTCGTACTCGTAGGCGGCGGGCTGGCCGTTGCAGTCGTTGTCGAGGCCGTCGCATTGCTAGACGCAGTACTGGCCGACGGTGGCCTCCGACTCCTCCCC